>NZ_BTVP01000001.1:0-78519 GCF_045863935.1 Parvibaculum sp.
CAAATGGTCACGAGACTCTACTTCCGACTGGATGAAACTTGGGGCGCAGGTCAGGCATGATCGCCTATGCGCGCGCTTTTGCTCTCGTCTGCGAGATGCGAAACAGCGGGCCGTTACCGCACTATTTCAATGATGGCATTGAGGCCTCTCTGCGGGCGGCCCAAGAAGACAAGAAAAATAGGAGAACCGACTCCGCGAGCCGTTCCAATAGCGTCAGAAACGGAAGCATCTTTTTTTCTGGCATATTGCTTTCATTCATTGGACTGACGGTGTCGCTAAATGACAAACTCGATAATTCTGTGCCTCCTGCTCGCGTGGTGCATGTGGTGCGACATGTTTACGAACATCTTGACTATGCTTTTGCAACCCTATTTCTACTTGCCCTTCCTTTTCTCATTCGTATCAGAGTTTTCTTTGACTGGATGAAAAACATTTTTTTCAGGAACGTTACTCGCCTCATTCAAGTATTTCCCCAGAAGGTAGCCACCACGATCTTGGCTGTTGTCACCGTGGGTCTTTTCCTTCTCACCTGGACGGTGACCACATTTCTACTCCGCGCATCGTAGCGGCCTATCGTGCCTTGCGGGCCTTTTCGACGTCTTCCATGACGCGCAGCAGATTGCCGCCCCAGAGCTTCACGATCTCTTCTTCCGAATAGCCGCGCCGCACGAGTTCCGCCGTGACATTGGCGGTCTCGCCCGCATGCGACCAGCCCTCGATGCCGCCGCCGCCCTGGAAGTCGGAGGCGATGCCGACATGGTCGATGCCGACGAGCCGCACCGCATAGCCGACATGATCGGCAAGGACGGCGACGGTGGCGCGCGGATATTTGCGGTCAAGTTCGGCGAGGCCCTCGGCGAATTTCGCCTTCGCCGCCTCGTCCGCCGCGAAGACCGCGTCGAGGCTCGTGAAGCCGAGCGAGACGGCGAGCTCGCGGCGCGCCGCCATTTTCTCGTCCGGCACGGGGTGGAGATATTCGTCGAAGGCGACGATCTGGACGACGCCACCCTTCGCGGCGAGCGCCTTCATTTCCTCGCCAGAGAGATTGCGCGGGTGGTCATGCACCGATTTCACCGCCGAATGCGAGGCGATGACTGGGGCACGCGAGGCCTCGATCGCGGCCATCGTCGCGGCGCGCGAGGCATGGGAGACATCGACCATGAGCCCCAGATCGTTGGCGCGGGCAACCGCCTCGCGGCCAAGCGCGGAAAGGCCGCCATGTTCGCCGCCCTCCTCGTTCGGCCTGTCGGCGAATTTTTCCTGCGGTTGGGCGCTGTCGGCAAGATCGTTGTGGCCGTTATGGACAAGGCCGAAATAGCGCGCGCCGAGATCGTAATAGAAGTCGAGAAGCGCCGGGTTCTTCGCAATCGAATAACCGTTCTCGATGCCGATGAGCGCGATGCGCTTTCTCTCTGCGTGCAGCGCGCGGACATCGGCGGCGGTGAGCGCCAGGCCGATTTCATCCTTATACTGAACATCCGTCATGCGGCGGATGGCGGCGAATTTCGCCAGCGCCTCGGAGGCAGCCTGCGCATAGCCGACGGGTCCGCGCTCCGTCTGGCCGACATAGACGATGAAGAAGACGGCATCGAGGCCGCCTTCGCGCATGCGCGGCAGATCGACCTGGATGGGGGGAGCGCCGCGCAGGCCCGGATCGTATTTCTCCGTGCCGAAGAAGCTCGGGATATCGACATGGGTGTCGATGACGATGGCGGTGCGGTGAATGTCGGCGGCGATTTCCTCCGGCGAGCGTTCGGGCGCGGAGGGGGAAAAGGCGGGGCGGAACGTCCAGAGCGCCGCCAGCAGCAAAAGCGCGGCGGCTGCCGCGATACCGTATCTCAAGCCGTTCATCCGCATGAAGACCTCCCCCGCAATAACCGGTCAAGACTAGCCGTATTTGGCGGATCGGCAAAAACGGACGCCCCGGCGTGGACAGTCAAGTTAACTCGCCTTATGGTCCCACGCAGCCGGCGCGTTCTCCGCGCCGTTGAGAATGCCGGGGGCTTCGTTGCGCGACTTCATTTTCGCCGCCATCGCGCGGTACTTTCCGACCGAGCGTATCGGGGAGAGCCGTCTGCTCGCGGGCATCTGGCGCGTCCTCTTCTACCTTATCCGGCCGTCGGCACCCTTCATCATGCGGTTGCCGCATTACCGGCTCTGGGTGCACCCGACGAAAGGCACGCTGACGCGCGTCGTGTTGCGGCGCGGCTATTGGGAGCCGGCGGAAACGGCGTTCTTCATCAGCCGCCTGAAACCGGGGGCCTTCGTCGTCGACGCGGGGGCCAATTTCGGTCACTACGCGCTCGTCGCATCGGGCATCGCCGGCCCGGGGGGCCTCGTTGCCGCCTTCGAACCCTTCCCGAAGAACTACGCACTTCTCCAATCGAACGTCGCCCTCCTCGCGACCGGGAATGTCGTGGCCGAACAGGCGGGGCTTGCCGCGGCGAGCGGCACGATGGACCTCATCACCGACGAGGCCAACCCAGGGGGACACAGTTTCAATCCCAACCTCATCTGGAAAGAGGGGGCGAAGATTTCGGTGCCCGTCTACGCTCTCGACGATTATATCGAGAAGCGATGCGCTGGCCGCAAGCTCGACATGTTGAAGAGCGACACGCAAGGCTATGAGTGGCAGCTCATCTCCGGCGCGCGAAAAACGATCCTGCGCGACAAACCTGTCATCCTTTGCGAGGTGGCGCCGAAGGCGCTTGCGGCGATCGGCGACTCGCACGAGGAGCTGCTCCGCTTCTTCGAGGAAGCCGGATATTCGATGCTGATCGTCGACCGGAACATCGAGCGGCTCCGTCCTATCAGCTATACGGAGCTCAAGCGGCATTTCAACGAAACGAGCCGCGAGTTCGAGGACGTGATTTTTCTGCCGCCGGAAAGTGCCTAGCGCCGCGCCTCGATGGCGTCCCAGACGAGGCCGGCGAGATTGGCGTTGTCGAAGCGGTCGATCTCCTGGATGCCGGTCGGCGAGGTGACGTTGATCTCGGTGAGATAGTCGCCGATCACGTCGATGCCGACGAAAATCAGGCCGCGCGCCTTGAGCTCGGGGCCGATGATGTCGCAGATCTCCTGTTCGCGCTTCGTCAGCATCCATTTTTCCGGGCGGCCGCCGACATGCATGTTGGAGCGCGCCTCGCCTTCCGCCGGCACGCGATTGATCGCGCCGACGGGTTTCCCGTCGACAAGGATGATGCGCTTGTCGCCCTGGCGGACTTGCGGGAGATATTTCTGCACGATGACCGGTTCGCGGTTCATCTGGCCGAACATTTCGAGGAGCGAGGCGAGATTTTCGTCGCCGTCGCGAATGCGGAAGACGCCCATGCCGCCATTGCCGAAAAGCGGCTTCACGATGATGTCGCCGAACTCCTTGCGGAAGGCGCGGATTTCGCCCGGATCGCGGCTGATGAGGGTCGGGGGGAGCAACCCCCTGAAGCGCACGGCGAAAAGCTTTTCCGGCGCGTTGCGGACTTCCGCCGGGTCGTTCACGACGAGCGTCTTCGGATGCACGGTTTCGAGAAGATGCGTCGCCGTGATGTAGCTCATGTCGAAGGGCGGGTCCTGGCGCATCAGCACCACGTCCACATCCTCCAGATAGATTTTCTCCAGACTGCCGAGCGTGGAATGATTGCCGATCTCGCGGCGCAGCGTGAGCGGGCGCATCTGCGCATAGACGCGGCCGTCGCGCATCGAGAGGTCGTGCGGCTCGTAATAGAAAAGCCTGTGGCCGCGCGACTGAGCCTCGAGCCCCAGGGCGAAGGTCGAATCCGCGTTGATGTCGATGTGCTGGATGGGATCCATCTGGATGGCGACGGAAAGGCTCATGTTCTTCTCATTCTGGCGGGGCCGTCTCTCGGCGCCGGTTCTCTGGTTCCGGGGAAAGATGGGGGGAGACGCGCGGCTTTGCGAGTAAAAAAACCGGCGGTCAGTTGAGCCGCGTGCGGAGGCGGCGCAGCGCCTCCTCGGCCATGCCCGCGATCCGCGTTTCGCCGATATCGGCGGCGAGGTCCTTGCAGGTCTCGAAGGCGTCCGCCGCGGCACCCATGTGGCCTGCATGAACCTCGAGACGGCCAAGCTCGAAGCGCAGGCCCGCGCGGTGCGGCGCGAGCCAGATCATGCGCGTCACGACCTCGCGGGCACGGGCGAAGTCGCCGCCCCTGATGGCGCGGCTCAGAATGTTGTTTTCGAGGCGAAGCAGGATGTCGCGCGGACCGACCTCCGCGCAGGCATCGGGTGTCAGACGCGCCTCCGGCCCCTCGACACCGCGCAAGAGCGAGAGCAGGCCGGCAGAGGAAAGCGGCTGGCCGCCATTGAAGGGATCGATCACGACGGCCTCGCCGCCGGCCCGCAGGCGCAGCACAAAGTGGCCGGGAAAATTGAGCCCCGCAAGATCGAGACCGAGCTTCGCGCCGACATGGAGATAGAGAATGCCGAGTGTGACGGGCAGGCCTTTCCGCCGGTCGATCACATGCGCAAGATTGGCGTTCTTCGGATCGTCGTAGGTTTCCGCATCGCCGAGATAGCGGAAGCGGCCGGAGATGACGCCGGAGAGAATGCCCGCGACCACGCTGCAGGGCGGGTGCGCATTTTCATCCAGCGCCTTGCGCGCGGCGTCCGCGAGTTCATCGAGATGTGCGTGGTAGGGATCGAGAGACACGCCCGGCCGGTCGCAGGCGGCGAGCAGCAGCGCGAGATGCGCGATGTCGAGACCGGCGTCGGGCGTCTCGCCCGCCGCGCGCAATTCGCGTTCCCACTGTTTTTCCTGTCCCGCCATGACAGGCATCATGGCGCGGAACGGAGAAAGGCGGCAAGCGCCGAAATGGGAAAATCTCAGCCCTGCCTCTTCACTTCGACATAGGAGACGACGTTGCGCACGCCCTTGATGTCGCGCGCATGCGCGATGACGCGGTCGAGTTCGGTCCGGTCGAGCGCGGTTCCCATGAGATAGACCACGCCATCCACCGTCTCGATCGAGTAGTTGATGCCGCTGACATTCTTGTCGCCTGTGAGGCGGGCGCGAAGCTTGGTGGAGATCGTCGTGTCGCTCACCGATTGCGAGAAGCTGCCTTCCTTGCCGGTATTGAGCTCGTTGATGACTTCCTTCACGCCGCCGATCGACCAGACGAGGCGGGTGACGGCGATACGGTCTTCCTGCGCGGGGACGCGGCCGGTGAGAAGCACGCGGCCCTTTCGCACCTGCGTCGAGACGCCGGAATAGAGGTTCGAATGCTGCGCGAGCAGCTTCCGGTTTATTTCGAAGGCGATTTCATTGTCGTCGACCGCCTGTTCGAGGCCGCGATCCTGGGAGGCGCCGACCGCCGCCGCACCGCCCGCACCCGCAACGAGAGGCACGCAGCCGCCCAGCGCAAGCGCCACAGGAGCAAGCAGCGCAACGGCACGTATCGCGAGAAACTTCCGCATGGTCCAATCCCCATAATCGAATTCGCCGCGGAGAATGACCTTGAAGCTGCGGCGAGATTATGGCCGCCAGGCGTCGGCGAGATGACGCGGCAGGCGGCGCGGCGCGACGAGGACCACATCGAAGCGGATATCGAGACCGGCGAGGTGCGGGTTGCGGCCGAGAAAATGCGCGGCGGCGCGCTCCAGGCGGCGCTGCTGGCGAGGCAGGATCGCCTCCACGGCATCGCCCGTTCCCCTCGCCTTCACCTCGACGATGGCGAGGCTCGAGCCCCGGCGCACCACCATGTCGATTTCGCCCGCGGGCGTCTTCAGCCGGCGCGCCAGAATGCGGTAGCCCTTGAGGCGGAGAAGGATGGCGGCCAGCGCCTCGGCGCGCAGGCCCGAGCGATAGGCCGCGCGGCCCGTCGCGGCATCGCCCCGCCTGCTCATGCCGTGCGGCTCACTATTTCGCACCCGAAAGTTCAAGCGCGCGGGCATAGATCTCGCGGCGCGGAAGGCCCGTCATCGAGACGATTTCGGCGACCGCATCCTTCAGCGAGGTGCGGGCGAGCGCGTTTTCGAGCATGGCGTCGATCTCATGCGCACAGAGCGCGACGCGCTTTTCGGGCGGGCCGACGACGATGACGATTTCGCCTTTGGGCGGCCCCGCCTCGGCATAATGCGCGGCAAGATCGCCCAACGGTCCCCGCCGCACTTCCTCGAATTTCTTGGTGAGCTCGCGCGCGACCGCCGCTTCGCGGGGTCCGAGCGCCGAGGCCATGTCGGCGAGCGCGGCTTCGAGGCGGTTCGCGCTTTCAAGGAAGACGAGGGTCGCGGGAATGGCGGCGAGTTCGGCGAGATCCTTGCGCCGCGCCTCCTGTTTCGCGGACAGGAAGCCCGCAAAGAAGAATCGGTCGGTCGGGAGCCCCGCCAGCGTCAGCGCCGCGAGGACGGAGGAGGCGCCCGGCAGCGCCGTCACATTGTGGCCCGCTTCCAGCGCCTCGCGCACGAGCTTCAGGCCCGGATCGGAGACGAGCGGCGTGCCCGCATCGGAGACGAGCGCGATCGCCTCGCCCGCTTCGAGGCGTTTCAGCACGCGCGGACGCATCTCGGCTGCGTTGTGGTCGTGATAGGGCGCGGTCTTCGCGGAAATCCCGTGGATCGCAAAGAGCTTTGCCGTCACCCGCGTATCCTCGCAGAGGACGAGGTCGGCGCGGGCCAGCACATCGAGCGCGCGCAGCGTGATGTCGCGCGCATTGCCGATGGGCGTCGCGGTCACATAAAGGCCGGGCGCAAGGCCCGCGGAGAGGCGGGTTTTTGTCTTGTCTGGTGTCGTATCTGGCGTCATGGCTGGACCTTGACCCCGGTAACCGCGTTTGGCAACGCCGGTTTACTTGACGCAGGCCGGACAGTACCCTCCGCACTCGTCCGTTTCCGCGTCCCTGCTCAGGAAAATCCGGTGAGAACAGCCGCCCGCTCCGCCTGCTTCGGCATCAAGAACGCCACGAAGGTGGCGCTCCTTTTCGGTTTCGCCCTGGCGCTCGCCGCCTGCGGGACCGACCGCCGGCCAGCGCCGCCACCCCAGGTGACGCCGCCGCCGAAAGTGGAGGTGACTCCGCCGCCGGTGACGCCGCCGCCCTCCTATGGGCGCGACCCGTCGCGCTTCTACATGCCGGCCTATATGGCGGGCGAGAGGCCGATCCGGGTTGCCCTGCTGCTGCCGTTCAATGCGCCGCGCGAGAATGTGCGCACGCTGTCGAACGCGCTTTTCAATGCGGCGCAGCTCGCACTGTTCGAATTCGACCGCGACAACATCCTGCTGATGCCGAAGGCCACCGGCGGCACGGCCGACGGCGCCAGACGCGCCGCGCGCGATGCGCTCGATGCGGGCGCGGACCTGATCCTCGGACCGCTTTTCGCGGAGGAAGTGACCGCTGTCGGGCCGCTTGCGGCGCAGGTCAACGTGCCTGTCGTCGCCTTCTCCTCCGACACGTCGGTCGGCGGCCAGAATGTCCATCTCCTTTCCTTTCCGCTCGATCAGGATGTGGAGCGCATCGTCGATTATGCGACGCTGCAGGGGATCACACGCTATGCGGCGCTTTATCCGCAGGGCACCTATGGCGAGCGCGTGCGCGCAGCCTTCCAGAGCGCGGTGTCGTCGCGGGCCGGCGAAGTGGTGGCGAGCGCGAGCTATCCTTCGAGCGCGCAAGGCATGTACGAACCGGCGGAGCGCGTCGCGCGCGCTTACGGCGGCGGCAACTATCACGCGCTGCTGCTGCCCGAGGGCGGATCGGAGCTCAAGTCGCTGGCGCCGCTGCTGCCTTATTACGACGTCGATCCGCGCGATGTGAAATTTCTCGGCACCGGGCTCTGGGACGATCCCTCGCTCGCGCGCGAGCCGCCGCTCAACGGCGCCTGGTATCCAGCGCCGCCACCCGAAGGCCATGAACAGTTCCTCACGCGCTACCGCCGCGCCTATGGCACGACGCCGCCCCGCATCGCCAGTCTCGGCTATGACGCGGTGAGCCTCGCCATTGCGCTTTCGACCCTGCCCGAGAGCGAACGCTTCACGCAGGAAGCGCTGACCAATCCGGACGGCTTTGCGGGCGTCGACGGGATTTTCCGCTTCCTGCCGGATGGCGGCACGGAGCGCGGCCTCGCCGTGCTCGAAATAAGGCCGGGCGGCGCGGTGGTGATCGACCCGGCGCCGACGAGCTTCCGGCCGGAGGTGTTCTAGAAGGAGGTCTCCCCATGGCCGAACTTCGCCTGCACAATTTCTTCCGCAATTCGGCGGGCCATCGCGTGCGCATCGCGCTGGCGCTGAAGGGGCTCGACTACGATTATGTGCCGGTGAATATCGGCCCGGCGAGCGAGCAGAAATCCGAAAGCTATCTCAGGCTCAATCCGCAGGGGCTCGTGCCGGCGCTCGAACACAAGGGCGCGGTCATCACGCAATCTTCCGCCATCATCGAATATCTCGAAGAGATGTTTCCAGATCCGGCGCTCCTGCCCGCCGATCCGCTGACCCGGGCGCGGGCGCGCGCCTTCGCCGCCGCCATCGCCGCCGAAATGCACGCGCTCAACAATTCGGGCGTGCACCGCTATCTCGCGAGCGAGATGGGGCTCGACGACGCGCAGCGGCAAAACTGGTATGCCCATTGGGCGCAGAAGGGATTTTCGGCGCTCGAAGCGCTGCTTGCCGCCGGGCCGGACACGCCGTTCTGCTTCGGCGACAAACCGACGATCGCCGACATTTTCCTGGTACCGCAGCACCTGAACTACCGGCGCTTCAAGATCGACCTCTCGCCCTACCCGCGCATCAACCGCATCGTCGCGCGATGCGAGGCACTGCCGCCCTTCCAGGCCGCGGCGCCGGAAGCGCAACCGGATTACGTCGACGGGTTCTGAAGATCAGGCGAGAAGCCGCGCGAGAACGGCGTCGAGCAGCATGCGGCCTTCGGGTGTCGCGCGAACGATGCCGTCCTTCACCGCGAGAAGATTGTCGGCGGCGAGGGCCTCAAGGCGGGCGGATGAAATTTCACTGCCGGTGAGACGCGCGTAACGCGCAAGCGAGACGCCTTCGGCAAGACGCAGGCCCATCAGCATCATCTCGTCGCCCTGCTCCGCCGGTGCGATGTCTTCCATCGCTTCGACGCCATGGCCTTCGCGCTCGACGCTGTCTATCCAATCGCCGGGGAGGCGGCGCGCGCGCGTGGCAAGCCGCTTTCCCCCGGCCATGATGCGTCCATGCGCGCCGGGACCGGCGCCTGCATAATCCCCGTAGCGCCAATAGACGAGATTGTGCCGGGACTCCGCGCCCGGGGCGGCATAGTTCGATACTTCGTAGGCTGACAATCCGGCTTCCGCGCAGACTTCCCCCGTCAGCGCATACATATCCGCCGCTTCTTCATCCTCCGGCAACGCAAAGGCGCCTTTCTCGTAGAGCCGCGCAAAGGCCGTCTCCGGCTCAATGGTGAGCTGATAGAGAGAGAGGTGATCGGCCGCATGGGCGAGCGCGGCACGCAGTTCCTTTTCCCATTTCTCCGCCGTCTGGCCGGGGCGCGCATAAATCAGGTCGAAGGAAAGACGCGGGAAGGTTTCGCGCGCGAGTGCGATGGCGCGCAATGCTTCCTCGGCGCTGTGAAGACGGCCGAGAAATTTCAGCTCCGCATCGTCGAGCGACTGCACGCCGAGCGAGAGACGGTTGACACCCGCCGCGCGGTAGCCCCTGAAGCGGTCCGCCTCGACGCTTGTCGGGTTCGCCTCGAGGGTGATCTCGGCGCCCTCCTCCATCGTCCAGAGCGAGGCGATTTTCGAGAGCACCGCGTCAACTGTTTCCGGCAGCATCAATGAGGGCGTGCCGCCGCCGAAGAAGACGGAGCGCACGCGGCGCGGCCCCGACAGCGCACGCATATGCTCAAGCTCGCGCGCAAGCGCACGCGCCCAGCGCGCCTGGTCGATATTCGCGACGACATGGGAATTGAAATCGCAATAAGGGCATTTCGACTGGCAGAAAGGCCAGTGCACGTATACGGCAAAGCCGCCTTCGGTTTCCCGCGGCGCTTCCCGCGCGGCGCTATTTACCGAAGCAGGCATCGACCAGTTGCCGGAAGGCATGCGCGCGATGCGAGATGCCATGTTTTTCCTCCGGCTCCATTTCGCCGAAGGTGATGTCGTAGCCGTTCGCGACGAAGACGGGGTCGTAGCCGAAGCCCTTGCCGCCGCGCGGCGGCCAGACGAGTTCGCCGTCGACACGGCCCTCGAAATACTCGACATGGCCGTCCGGCCAGGCGAGCGCGAGGCCGCAGACGAAATGCGCGCTGGTGTCGGAGAGGCCCGCCTCGATCATGCCGCGGCGGAGCTTTTCCATCGCGAAATCGAAATCCTTGTTCGGGCCTGCCCAGCGCGCGGAATGAATGCCGGGCGCGCCGCTGAGTGCATCGACGCAGAGACCGCTGTCGTCGGCAAGCGCGGGGAGCGATGCCGCCTTCGCGGCGGCAAGCGCTTTCAGTTCGGCGTTTTCGCGGAAGGTTTCGCCCGTCTCGTCGGGCTCGGGCAATCCGAGATCGCCCGCCGAGACGGTTTCGATGCCGAAAGGCGCGAGGAGATCGGCAATCTCGCGGACCTTGCCGGGATTGTGGCTTGCGACCACGAGCTTGCCGCCCTCGAACCTGCGCGTCATTTCGATATGACTTCCTTCTGGAGCTTCACGAGATCGGCGACGCCCGCCTTGGCGAGTTTCAGCAGCGCGAGGAACTCATCCTCGGAGAAGGGGTCGCCTTCCGCCGTGCCCTGGATTTCGCAGATGCCGCCGGCGCCGGTGATGACGAAATTCGCGTCGGTGTCGGCGGTCGAATCCTCTGCATAGTCGAGGTCGGCGACGGGAACGCCCTTGTAGATGCCGCAGGAAATCGCCGCGACGTGATCCTTGATCACGGGCGCGGAGATCATCGAGCGGGCGCGCATCCATTCGATGCATTGATGCAGCGCGATCCAGGCGCCGGTGATTGAGGCTGTGCGCGTGCCGCCATCGGCCTGCAGCACGTCGCAATCGACGCTGATCTGGCGTTCGCCCAGCGCCTTCAGATCCACCACCGCGCGCAGCGAGCGGCCGACAAGGCGCTGGATTTCCTGCGTGCGGCCGGACTGCTTGCCCTGGGACGCCTCGCGGCGCATGCGCTCATGCGTGGAGCGCGGCAGCATGCCGTATTCGGCCGTCACCCAGCCCTGCCCGCCGCCCTTCAGGAAGGGCGGTACGCGCTCTTCAAGGCTCGCCGTGCAGAGCACATGCGTGTCGCCGAAACGCACGAGGCAGGAGCCTTCGGCATGCTTGGCAATGCCGGGTTCGAAGCTGACGGCCCGCATTTCGTGCGGTTGACGTCCGGAAGGGCGCATATCGGAATCCAGTGCTGGCTGATCGTCTCTATATAAATAATTCGGACCGTTTCCAGACCGGCAAGTGTTCTGCCTGCCTAGAAAACGGTCTCGTTCGAGGCCTTGTTACATGGGGGGTGGCCCGGCGTAAAGGCGGCGCATCGCCCTGCCCGGCTCCGGCCTTGCCGCCGCTGCGAATTTCCCCGATAAAGGTTTCCAGTCGCGGGAAAGCAAACTAGATTGTTACTCAATATCAGAGGCTTATGAGGAAGCGGGTTGCGAGCATGATTGGCGTGATGGATCTCAATGAGCGCTCGCGCGAGATCCTGCGCCGCGTGGTCGAGACCTATCTCGAAACCGGCGAGCCGGTGGGTTCGCGCTTCCTGTCGCGCCAGCTTCCCCTGTCGCTTTCCGCCGCCTCGATCCGCAACGTGATGTCCGACCTCGAGGCGCTCGGCCTCATCTTCTCGCCGCATACGAGCGCCGGGCGTGTGCCGACACAGGCGGGGCTTCGCATGTTCGTGGACGGGCTTCTCGAAATCGGCGACCTGACCGACGAGGAGCGCGTCTCCATCGAGCGGCAGGTCGCGGGGTCGCACAAGAGCGTAGAGGACGTGCTGGACGAGGCAACGAAGCTTCTCTCCGGTCTCAGCCACGCGGCGGGCTTCGTCGTTGCGCCGACCTATGAGGCGGCGCTCAAGCATGTCGAATTCGTGCCGATCGACAATGAGCGCGCGCTTGTCGTCATCGTGACGGAAGGCGGCGCGGTCGAGAACCGCGTCATCGATATTCCCAAGGGGCTTACACCCTCCGCGCTGGCCGAGGCGACAAACTATCTCAATGCGCAGTTGCGCGGGAAGACGCTCGACGAGGCAAAGACCCATCTCGCACGCGAACTCGAAACGCAAAAGGCCGAGCTCAACGAGCTCACCGCCAAGGTGATCGAGGCGGGGCTCGCCACCTGGTCGGGCTCCAATGCGCCGAACGATCCGCTGGCGAAGTCGCTGATCGTGCGTGGCCGCTCGCGGCTCCTCGAAGATGTGCATGCGGTGGAAGACCTCGAACGCATAAGACTTCTGTTCGATGAGCTGGAGAACAAGCGCGACCTGGTGCAACTTCTCGGGCTGGCGGAAGAGGCGGATGGCGTGCGCATCTTCATCGGCTCGGAGAACAAGCTTTTCTCGCTGTCGGGCTCGTCGCTCATCGTGAGCCCCTATATGGATACGCAGCAGCGCGTGGTCGGCGTGCTCGGCGTGATCGGCCCGACAAGGCTCAACTATGCCCGCGTGATCCCGATGGTGGACTACACCGCGAAGCTCGTGGGCCGGCTGATCAACTGAGGGCCGCGACGGGCTGCCCGGTTGACATATCGGGCCTCCATGCGCACATGGGCGCGCACACCGAACCCAACTATCCGTGATTACCGGAAAAGACGAATGACCGACGAAACGAACAAGCCCGAAGCTGAAACGCCCGCCGAAGCGGCGGAAAACCTGGCGGAATCGCTCGCCGAGGAACCTGCCGCGCAGGGCGAGGCGCAGGACGCGGCCGCCAGCGGCCCCGATATCGCGGCGATCCAGGCCGAGAATGCCGACCTTCGGGACCGGCTGCTGCGCGCGGCTGCCGAGATGGAGAATACGAGGAAGCGGGCCGAGCGCGAGAAGCAGGACGCCGCGCGCTACGCCAATGCCGGCTTTGCCCGCGACATGCTGGAGGTTTCCGACAATCTGCGAAGGGCGCTGGCGACCCTCAAGGAAGATGAGCGCGAAAGCGCCGCCGGCAGCGTCAAGGCGATGGTCGAGGGCGTGGAGATGACCGAGCGTCAGCTTCTCGCCATTTTCGAGCGCCACGGGATCAGGGAAGTCACCCCGAAACCGGGCGAGCGCTTCGATCCGAACCATCACGAAGCGATGTTCGAAGTTCCGGGCAGCGAGCATCCGGCGGGCAGCGTCGTTCATGTGCTGGAAGCGGGCTACAAGATCGGCGACCGCCTGCTGCGGGCAGCGCGGGTAGGCGTGGCAAAGCGTGAAGATGGCGCGCAGAATGGCGGCAAGGTCGATACGACGGCATAATTCCGGCGCCTGATCCCGGCGCCCCTTGCACTCCGGCAGTGTCTGGCCCATCTTTTATAACGCTGTTATAAACCGGACCCGGGGTGGGCCGGACCATTGGGAGGAGGGCGGATCATGCTTCAGCTATGGGCGGCGGCGGCGTTTTTTCTCGGCATTCATCTTCTCGTGGCGGGCTCCAGCGCCCGGACGAAGATCGTTGGCGTATTGGGAGAGCGGGCCTGGCTCGCAAGCTTCTCGGTCCTCTCCATCGCGGGCATTTCCTGGCTCGCCTACAGCTTCAACGAGGCGGTGGCCGGACCCAATCACCTCTACTGGGCGGCGCCCGGCTGGGCCTATCACCTGTCGCCGCTCGTGATCCTCGTGGCGGCGCTCTTCGCGGTCATCGGCGTCACCACGCCGAACCCGACGGCGGTCGGCGCGGAGGCACTTGCCGAAAAACCCGAAACGGTGAAAGGCATTCTGCGCATCACGCGGCATCCCTTTCTCTGGGGTGTCGCTGTCTGGGCGCTCTGGCACATCTTCGTGAATGGCGACAAGGCGTCGATCATCTTCTTCGGCACCTTTGCGCTGCTGGCAATGCTCGGCACGTTTTCCATCGACGACAAGAAGCGCAAGCGCCTAGGCGATGCGTGGACCGGCTTTGCCGCGAGAACCTCCAACCTGCCATTCGCGGCGATCTTCGCCGGACGCAATCAACTGAAGATCGGCGAACTCGGCTGGTGGCGAATCCTTCTGGCGCTCGTCATCTTCGGCGGGCTTTTCTACGGGCATCTCTGGCTGTTCGACGTGTCGCCGGTGCCCGGTTTCCAGCCTTATTGAGCGGAAGAAGGGGGCTTCGTCACCCTTCGCAGCGTCAGGTTGATCCTGCCGCCGCCGGGCACAAGCTGAGACGAGCCGGGGATCACGCGGTCGACGCCGTGATAGCGCAGCCGCGATGCACCGCCGATCACCAGCACATCGCCGCTCGCGAGTCTGAAGCTTTTCGATTTGTCGCTTCTGGCGAATCCGCCGACGCGGAAGACGCAGCTGTCGCCGAGCGAGATCGAGACGACGGGGGCGTCCAGCGCCTCCTCGTCCTCGTCGCGGTGGAGGCCCATGCGCGATTTCGGCGTGTCGTAGAGATTGACCAGGCAGCATTCGGGCGGGGCGGGGTAGTGTGCCACCTGAGCCCAGATATCGAGTAGGGCCGCCGGTATGGCCGGCCATTTGCGGCCGTTAACGTCGTTCGTTGACGCATAGAAATAGCCGTCCGGGCGCGAGACCCAGCCCAATTCGCCGAAATTCGTCTGGCGGATCGACCAGGGCTGGCCGGTGCGCGGCATGCGCGGACGATAGGGCGGGGCGGCCTCGAAGCCCGCGGAAAGCGTGGCAAGGAGCGCCTGCTGCGCGGGAACATCCAGATATCCCGGATAGAGCCAGGTGCCCGGAAAGCCGGTTTCGACCGGCCTTCGCCCCTTTGAGGGCTCGTCTTTTGGCACTTTATATGTCATATTAACAGGCATTCTACCGGGTGGCGCGGCCATGGCCCGCGCGAAAATGGGGGTACGCATGAAAAGGATAATCGGGCTTTGCCTGACGGCAATGCTTCTTGGGGGGATGCTTTCGGGCTGCGCGGCGGCGGCGATCCAGGGCGCCTCGCGCGCCAAGGACAACGCAATCATCGCGGGTAATGAAGACGAGGCGGCGGCGGGCGACGTCGCGGCGCAGATGAAGGTGGGCGACGCCCATTGCTGCACCATCGCAGGGAGCGCCGGCGTTCTCAACAACCAGAAGGCGACCGAGTGGTACTGCAAGGCGGCGGACCAGGGCGAACCGCGCGCCTTTTACGAGCTTGGCCGCATCTATTCGGGCGACCTCGTGCGCGGCATGAACGGCCCGGCGAAGATCGGCGCCCTGCTGACGGAGCAGCGCGAAAACAAGCCACTGGCGCTGATGTGGTTCAACCTCGCGATGGAGCAGGGCTATGGCGATGCCATGGGCGAGATTTCCGATCTGCGCGAGGACATGACCGGGCCCGAGACGCAGCAGGCGAGCCTTCTCAAGAAGAACTGGCGCGAACAGCCCTGCGAGTGGAACGAGGTCTATCTGGACAACCAGCGCTGATCCTTCAGGGTAACCGGCGCGTTTCGCACCGGAGTTTCAAAAGAGAACCCGCATCGGCGCCCGCCGCCGGTGCGGGTTCGCTGTTTCAGGGCCGCAGTGAGTCCCAAAAGCCCCGCCATGTGGCCATATTGCCGCATCAACGCTTGCGGGCCGTAGAACCCAAACCTATATACAGCGCAATGTTTCAACCCCTGAACCGGGGCGAAAATCCCGGGAAGGATCCCCTTTGGGGACCGGTCGGACGGCCGCGCGCAAGCGCAAGCCGGCCAGCGGGTGCCACAAGGCCCGCCCGGTCAGCCGCAAGTGAAAGAGGACCAGCAAGCTATGGCTAAAGTCATCGGTATCGACCTCGGCACGACGAATTCGTGTGTCGCGGTGATGGAAGGCAACAGTGCCAAAGTCATCGAGAATTCCGAAGGCATGCGCACCACCCCGTCGATGGTGGCCTTCACGCAGGACGGCGAGCGCCTCGTCGGTCAATCCGCCAAACGCCAGGCCGTCACCAATCCGACCAATACGCTTTTTGCAATCAAGCGCCTTATCGGCCGCGCCTACGAAGACCCGACGACCCAGAAGGACAAGGGGATGGTGCCTTACGACATCATCCGCGCCGACAATGGCGATGCCTGGGTGGAAGCGCAGGGCGACAAATATTCGCCGTCGCAGATTTCCGCCTTCATCCTGCAGAAGATGAAGGAAACCGCCGAAAGCTATCTCGGCGAGAAGGTCGAGAAGGCCGTCATCACCGTTCCCGCCTATTTCAACGACGCGCAGCGCCAAGCGACCAAGGACGCCGGCAAGATCGCGGGTCTTGAAGTGCTGCGCATCATCAACGAGCCGACGGCAGCGGCACTCGCCTATGGTCTCGACAAGAAGGAAGGCGAACTCATCGCGGTCTACGACCTTGGCGGCGGCACGTTCGACGTGTCGATCCTTGAGATCGGCGACGGTGTCTTCGAAGTGAAGTCGACGAATGGCGACACGTTCCTCGGCGGCGAAGACTTTGACATGCGTCTCGTCAACTACCTCGCCGACGAATTCAAGAAAGAGAACGGCATCGACCTGCGCGGCGACAAGCTCGCGCTGCAGCGGCTGAAGGAAGCCGCCGAAAAGGCGAAGATCGAACTCTCCTCTTCGTCGCAGACGGAAGTGAACCTGCCCTTCATCACCGCGGATGCTTCCGGACCGAAGCATCTCACCATGAAGATCACGCGCGCGAAGCTCGAGGCGCTCGTCGAGGATCTCATCCAGCGGACGATCGATCCCTGCAAGGCGGCGCTGAAGGATGCGGGCGTGACCGCGGGCCAGATCAACGAGATCGTTCTCGTCGGCGGCCAGTCGCGCATGCCGAAAATTCGCGAAGCCGTGAAGCAGTTCTTCGGCAAAGAGCCGAACATGAGCGTGAACCCGGACGAAGTGGTCGCCATGGGCGCGGCCATTCAGGCCGGCGTGCTGCAGGGCGACGTGAAGGACGTGCTGCTGCTCGACGTGACGCCGCTTTCGCTCGGCATCGAAACGCTGGGTGGCGTGTTCACCCGTCTCATCGAGCGCAATACGACGATCCCGACCAAGAAGGCGCAGACTTTCTCGACAGCCGAAGACAACCAGTCGGCTGTGACGATCCGCGTCTTCCAGGGCGAACGCGAGATGGCGGCCGACAACAAGCTGCTCGGCCAGTTCGACCTGCTGGGAATCCCGCCCGCACCGCGCGGCGTGCCGCAGATCGAGGTTGCCTTCGACATCGATGCGAACGGCATCGTGAACGTGTCGGCGAAAGACAAGGCGACGAACAAGGAACAGACGATCCGCATCGAAGCCTCGGGCGGTCTCTCGGAAGCCGACATCGAGAAGATGGTGAAGGACGCCGAAGCGCATGCGGAAGAAGACAAGAAGCGGCGCGAGGAAGTCGAGACGCGGAACCATGCCGAAGCGCTGGTGAACGCGACCGAAAAGACGATCGCCGAGAATGCCGACAAGCTCGACGCAAGCGTGAAGGCCGATGTCGAAGGCGCTGTCGAGGCGCTGAAGGCCGCGCTGAAGGACGGGTCGAGCGACGACATCAAGACGAAGATGGAAGCCCTCACCCAGACGTCGATGAAGATGGGCGAAGCGCTCTACAAGGCTGCCCAGGCGGAAGCCGAGAACGAGGCCGCCTCCGCAAGCGACAGCAGCAATGCGGGCGACGATGTCGTCGATGCCGACTTCGAGGAAGTCGACGACGACAAGAAAGATCAGGACAAGTCCGCCTGATCCGGGGCCTCGTCATGACGCCCTTATTCTCACACATCCATGCAGGCCGGGCGCGCAAAGGCGCGCCCGTGCCCGCGCGTTCAGTTGCAAGGTGATCCCCGATGTCGAAGCGCGATTACTATGACGTGCTCGGGGTGAGCCGCAACGCAAGCGCCGACGAGCTGAAGAAAGCCTATCGTTCGCTTGCGAAGAAACTCCATCCCGACCAGAACCCGGGCGACAAGGAAGCCGAGCAGCGCTTCAAGGAACTCAACGAAGCCTATGACGCGCTGAAGGACGAACAGTCCCGCGCGGCCTACGATCAGTTCGGACATGCGGCCTTCGACGGCGGCATGGGTGGACGGGGCCCCGGCGGCATGGGCGGCGGTTTCGGCGGCGCCTCGATGTCCGACATTTTCGACGATCTCTTCGGCGAATTCATGGGCGGGCGCGGCGGCCGGGGACGCCGCGGCGGTGGCGGCCAGATGCGCGGCCACGATCTTCGCTACAACATGGAGATCACGCTCGAGGAAGCTTTCGAGGGCAAGAAGGCGCAGGTCCGCGTGCCGGGCTCCGTCGCCTGCGAGGCCTGCCAGGGCTCCGGCGCGGCGCCGGGATCGAGCCCCGTCACCTGTCCGACCTGCCAGGGCGACGGCAAGGTGCGCGCCTCGCAAGGCTTCTTCACCATCGAACGCACCTGCCCGACCTGTCACGGCCGCGGACAGACGATCGACAAGCCCTGTCCTGCCTGTCAGGGCGCGGGCCGCGTCGAAAAGGAGCGCACGCTCTCGGTCAATATTCCCGCCGGCGTCGAGGACGGCACGCGCATCCGCCTTGCGGGCGAGGGCGAAGCCGGGATGCGCGGCGGACCTTCAGGCGATCTCTACATCTTCCTCTCGGTGAAGCCGCACCGCCTGTTCGAACGCGACGGCGCGGATCTCTTCTGCCGCGTGCCGATCTCCATGGTCACGGCGGCGATGGGCGGCGAGATCGAGGTGCCGACGCTCGGCGGCAAGAAAGTGAAAGTGAAGATTCCCGAGGGCGCACAGACGGGCCGTCAGTTCCGCCTCCGCTCCAAGGGCATGCCGGTGGTGAATTCGCGCGAAACGGGCGACCTCTATATCCAGATCACCATCGAGACGCCGGTGAACCTGACGCGCAAGCAGAAGGAACTGCTGAAGGCATTCGAGGACGCCTCGGACCCCAGCAACAGCCCCGAAAGCACCGGCTTCTTCGCCAAGGTGAAGGAGTTCTGGGACGGCTTCCAGAACTGAGGCATTGCGATATGCTCCAAAGGCCCCGCGGGAAAAATCCGGCGGGGCCTTTTTCGTGGCCGGTCCCCATGCAAGCCTATCTCACGCCCATCGCACTTCTCGTCGCCTCCAACGTCTTCATGACGACCGCCTGGTACTGGCACCTGAAGTTCAAGGCGACGCCCCTCATGTTCGTCATTCTCGTGAGCTGGGGGCTCGCCTTCTTCGAATATTGCCTCGCCGTTCCGGCCAACCGCTTCGGCTCCGACGTCTATTCGCCGGCCCAGCTCAAGACCATCCAGGAAGTCATCACGCTCGTCGTCTTTGCCGGGTTTTCCGCGGTTTATCTCGGCCATGCGCCGACATGGAACACCGCCATCGGATTTGCGCTCATCGCGCTCGGGGCCTATTTCGTCTTCCGGGGGTGAGGCGGGGCTGCTATAGAGCCCGCGGGACAGACGGAGCGCGAGACCATCATGGCTCAAGACATCAGGATCGCGGTAACGGGGGCGGGCGGCCGCATGGGCCGGACGCTCATTCGTCTCATCGCCGAAACGGACGGGCTGACGCTTTCGGGCGGGATCGAGGCCGAAGGTTCGCCGCATCTCGGCAGCGATCTCGGCATACTGGCGGGGCTCAGCGCCCCTCTCGGCATCGCCGCGACGTCCGACGCGCTCGCCGTCATCAAGGATGCCGACGCGCTGGTCGATTTTTCCGTGCCGGAAGCCTCGCTCGAATTCGCCGCGCTCTCGGCCCAGGCCCGCATCGTCCATGTGATCGGCACGACGGGCTTTGCCGACGAAGACCTGCCGAAGATCGAGGCCGCCGCGCGCCACGCGACGATCATCAAGGCCGGGAACATGAGCCTCGGCGTCAACCTTCTCGCCGCACTCGCGCGGCAGGCGGCGAAGGCGCTCGGACCCGAATGGGATATCGAGATCCTCGAAATGCACCATCGCCACAAGATCGATGCGCCGTCCGGCACCGCGCTGCTGCTCGGGCAAGCGGCAGCGGAAGGGCGGGGCGTCGGCCTCGGCCACAATTCCGAACGCGGCCGCGACGGCATCACCGGCGCGCGCGCATCGGGCAAGATCGGCTTCGCCTCGCTCAGGGGCGGGTCCGTCGTGGGCGAGCACGACGTCATCTTCGCGACCGAGCATGAGCGCATCGTGCTCCGCCATGTCGCGGAGGACCGCAGCATCTTCGCGCGCGGCGCTCTGAAGGCGGCGCAGTGGGGGCAGGGCAGGGGACCTGGCCTCTTCAACATGGCCGACGTTCTCGGCATAGAGTAATCCCTATACGGATCAATGGAGCAAGACTTGGCTAATCTGCTTGTGCTTGTCCGCCACGGACAGAGCGAATGGAACGAGAAGAACCTCTTCACGGGCTGGCGCGATCCGGGCCTGACCGAACAGGGCAAGGCGGAGGCGAAGGAAGCGGGCGAGGCGATGAACGCGGCCGGTCTCAGCTTCGACGTCGCCTATACGTCCGACCTTTCGCGCGCGCAGGAAACGAACCGCATCATGCTCGCCGAACTCGGCCAGAGCGACATCGAGATCGTGAAGGATCAGGCGCTCAATGAGCGCGACTATGGCGACCTCTCCGGGCTCAACAAGGACGATGCGCGCGAAAAATGGGGCGAGGAGCAGGTCCATATCTGGCGCCGCTCCTATGACGTGCCGCCGCCCGGCGGCGAAAGCCTGAAGATGACGGCGGAGCGCGTGCTGCCTTATTACGAGCGGGAAATCCTGCCCCGCGTGCTGAAGGGCGAGCGCGTCCTCGTCGCCGCGCATGGCAATTCGTTGCGCGCGCTCGTCATGCAGCTCGACAAGCTCTCCCAGGACGAAATCCTGAAACTCAACATCGCGACCGGCGCGCCGATCGTCTATGAGCTCGACGACAAGGGAAACGTGCTCTCGAAGAAGATGCTGATCGAGCGCGAGGCGCACTAGACTTCTTGCGGCATCCTTTCGGCGGCCGGTGCGCTGCGCAGCTTCGCCAGCGCCCTTTCGAGGGCGCGGGCGAAATCCGCGCGTTCCGGCGGCGAGAGCGCGGCGGCGACTTCGATGCCGCGGCCATGGCTCGTGAGATGCAGGTGGGTCGATTCATCCGGCTCCTCGCGGAGCGCGAGCCGCACCCAATAGGGCTGGAAACTGAAGGCCCGCGCCTTTCCCTTCGCATCGACGCGGCGCACGCGAAGCTCATTGTCCGAGAGCTGCACCGTTTCATGCGCGCGGGCCGCCCGGTAGTTCGCGCGGAAGGCCCACCAGACGGCCACGACCTCGAGACCGCAAAAGCCGAAAACCGGCCAGGCGCCCTTCGCCATGAAGAGGACGCCGGACGCGAAGTTCACCGCCGCCACGATGCCGATCAGGATCGCGAAGCCGCGCATCGAAAGCGAGCGGTGCGGCGTGATCAGCGCGTTGAAATGCAACGGGGGCGCGAGGGGCGCCGGATCGGGCGAAAGAATGGTCATGCATCAAAGGGTAAGGCGGCGGCCGCGCCCCGGCAATACGGCCTTGCGACGCAGGCGGGGTTATGTACAAAGTTTCGCCCCATGCCCGTACAGATGAAAAAAGCCGATATCGAGGAGTTCTTCCGCCGCCTTTGCCAGGCGCTGCCGGAGCCGAAGACCGAGCTCGAATACCGCAACACCTATACGCTGCTCGTCGCGGTGGTGCTTTCGGCGCAGGCCACCGATGTCGGCGTCAACAAGGCAACGAAGGCGCTCTTCAAGACCGTCGACACGCCGCAGAAGATGGTGAAGCTCGGCGAAGCGGGGCTCACCCAGCACATCAAGACGATCGGGCTCTACCGCAACAAGGCGAAGAACGTGATCGCGCTGTCGCGCCTGCTGATCGAGAAACATGGCGGCGAGGTGCCGCGCGACAGGGAGGCGCTGCAGGAGCTGCCGGGGGTTGGCCGCAAGACGGCCAATGTCGTGCTCAATGTCGCCTTCGGCGAACCGACGATCGCGGTCGACACGCATATCTTCCGCGTCTCGAACCGGACGGGGCTCGCGCCGGGGAAAGACGTCGTCGAGGTCGAGAAGAAACTCGAAAAGGTCGTGCCCGCCAAATACCGGCAGCACGCGCATCACTGGCTGATCCTGCATGGGCGCTATGTCTGCAAGGCGCGCAAACCCGACTGCCCGGCTTGCCCCGTCAGCGATCTCTGCCGCTTCAAGGCGAAGACCGTCGTTACCTGATCCCGGAACGTCAGGACATCGGTACGTTGCGCTTGGCAAGCACCGCGGCAAGGCAGGCATCCTTGCTCGCCGGGCCGCCTTCCATTTTGCGCGCATCGACATGGCGCGAACCGAGCGCGCCGCCATCCGTTTCGTAGAAATAGACGAAGAGGCTGCAATCGCCGCCCGCATATTGCCATATCTCGGCATGGGGTTCGGCGCGGCGGAAATCCGGCTCGCCGAGGCGGGCGGAGATCGCCCCGGGGGCGGCGCCAAGAAGCGAGGCGGGGGTCAGCGGCGCCGTGCCGAGCGAAGCCATGATGCCGCCGCGCGCGTCGATGCCCTTGCCCGGCGCCGTCTCGCAGGCGGCAAGGCCGAGCGCGAGCCCGAGAAGCAGAAGATGCCTCATGCGGGCCTCCGCGCCGCGAGGCCCTTGTAGGTGTGGACCATCAGCGCCGTGCCGAACAGCGGCGCGAAGAGGTTGAGGACCGGCACCGTCGTGAAGAGCGCGATGATGACGCCCGCGAGGAAAACACGCACGCCGTGGCGCTTGCGCAACCCCTGCGCCTCGACCGCCGGGATATGGCGCAGCGCCACGAGCTCGAAGAATTCACGGCCGAGCAGATAGCCGTTCACCACCCAGAACAGGACGAGGTTGACGCCCGGCACGAGATAGAAGGGGAGCGCCAGCAGGTTCACCACGACGAGAACCAGCGTGAAGCGGATCGCGACCAGGATCGATTGCCAGAAAGGCTGGTCGCGCCCCGGCGGATCGGCCGGATAATCCTCCGCCTCCACGCGGGCGGCGATGTTTTCAAGGAAGAGACCCGCAACCAGCGAGACAACCGGGTGAACCAGCGGGACCAGCACGATGACGGCGAGGAAGCGCGCCACGAATTCGAGGATCGCGTCGACCCAGCCGCCCGCAAAATCGGGTCCGAAAGCCGGCATGGCGGCGAGCGCCCATTGCAGCCCCGCCCCGAAAAGGGCGAGGACGAGGATCGTCAGGCCCACCGAAATCACCATCACGCGCCGGAAGGGCGGCGAAAAGGTTTCTCGGAAGGCGCGCAGCGCGTCGGACAGCATGAAATACTCCGGGACCGTTGGGCCGCCTAACCTAGAGCCCGCAAGCAGCGCCTGCAATGCGCCCAGGGAAACCACGGAGCCGGGAAAACCCCGGATTTCCGGGAATCCGGCAGGTTTTTGGACATATGAGCCTCAATCCCTATACTCCCGCCCGCAAGGTCTTTCCGTGGCGTGTTTTCGAACCGCAAAAGCCCTCTCCTCATATGAAGGAGGCGCTTTTGCTGAAAACGCTCCGAAATTCTCCCTGAAAAATTCCAGAGGATCATGGCAGAGCTCAAGTATGACGTGGCGGGCATCGGCAATGCGCTCGTCGATGTGATTTCCAACGCAGACGACACTTTCCTGACGGCAAACGGCATCGAGAAGGGCGGCATGACGCTGATCGATGCGGAACGCGCCGATGTGCTTTACGGCAAGATGGGCGCCGCCGTCGAAATGTCGGGCGGTTCCTGCGCCAACACGATCGCGGGGCTCGCCTCGCTCGGCGGCAAGGGCGCCTTTTTCGGCAAGGTCCGCAACGACCAGCTCGGCGAGGTCTTCATCCACGACATCAAGTCGCTCGGCGTCGCCTTTCCGGCCTCGCTGGCGGAAGAAGGCGCGCCGACGGGACGCTGCCTCATCATCGTGACGCCGGACGCGCAGCGCAGCATGAGCACCTATCTGGGCGCCGCGCAGAAACTCACCCCGGACGATATCGACGAGGCGACGATCCGCGCCGCCGCCGTCACCTATATGGAAGGCTATCTCTGGGACGAGCCCGGCGCGAAGGATGCCTTCCTCAAGGCCTCAAAGATCGCGCATGACGCAGGCCGCCTCGTCTCGCTCACGCTGTCCGACAGTTTCTGCGTCGGCCGGTTCCGCGACGAGTTCCGCCGTCTCGCGAAGGACGAGGTCGATCTCCTCTTCGCGAACGAAGCGGAAATCCTCTCGCTCTACGAAACCGATGTCTTCGACGAAGCGCTGCAGCAGGTGCGCAAGGACTGCAAGTTCGCCGCGCTCACGCGCTCCGAGCAGGGTTCCGTCATCGTCGCCAATGGCGAGGTCCATGTCGTCGATGCGGCCAAGGTCGAGAAGGTGGTGGATACGACAGGCGCGGGCGATCTCTTCGCGGCCGGTTTCCTCTACGGGCTCACGCGCGGCAAGGACCCGGTGACATGCGGACGGCTCGGCGCGCTGGCGGCGGCCGAAGTGATCTCGCATTACGGACCGCGACCGCAGGTTTCGCTTCGCGATCTCGCCAAGGAAAAAGGGCTCGCCTAAATCTTGCGGAGATAGACTTCGCGGATGCGGTGGTCGTCGCCTTTCCTGAGGATCAGGTCGGCGCGCTGGCGCGTCGGCAGGATGTTCTTGTGCAGGTTGGCGAGATTGATCGAGGTCCAGATCGCGTCGGCCGTTTCTACCGCTTCCTCCTCGCTGAGCTTGGAGTAGCGGTGGAAATAGGCCGCCGGGTCCTTGAACGAGGTCCGGCGCAGGCTCAGGAAGCGCTCGATATACCAGCGACGGATCGTTCCTTCATCGGCATCGAGATAGATCGAGAAGTCGAAGAAATCCGACACGAAAGGCTGCGGCTCGTCGCCATCGGCGGGCTTCCAGGGCTGCAGCACATTGAGACCTTCCACCACGAGAATGTCCGGCCGGTCCACCGTCACGGTCTCGCCGGGGAGCACGTCATAGGTGAAGTGCGAATAGAGCGGCGCCTCGACCTTGCGCGACCCGGCCTTCACATCCGAGAGGAAGCGGATCAGCCGCTTGATGTCGAAGCTTTCGGGAAAGCCCTTGCGCTGCATCAACCCGCGCTCTTCGAGCAGCTTGTTCGGATAGAGAAAGCCGTCGGTCGTGACGAGATCGACTTTCGGATGGTTCGGCCAGCGCGCGAGCAGCGTGCGCAGGATACGCGCGGTGGTCGACTTGCCGACGGCGACGGAACCCGCAACGCCGATGATGTAGGGCACCTTGTCGGCGCCGCCGAGAAAATCCGACGTGACGCGGTAGAGTTCCTGCATCTCGCCGACATAGAGATTGAGGAGCCGCGACAGCGGCAGGAAGATTTCCGACACCTCGTCGAGCGAGATCCGTTCGCCGAAACCCTTCAGCTCCTCGAGTTCCTTTTCGGAAAGCGGCAGCGGCGTGTCCTCGCGCAGCCGTCCCCATTCCGCCGCCGTGAAGTGGCGGAAGGGCGAAAGGGATTCCCGTTCTTCCTGATCCATGATGCCCGTGCCGCCCATGCCGATGGTCTCCGTCATCTTTCCGCGCGCGCGGCTTTTTCGTCGAGGCCGGAGCGGCCTTCGCGCCGCTCGAGTTCGGCATAGACGTCAGCCGGATCGAGGCCGAGCGCCGCGATCAGCACAAGCCAGTGATAAAGGAGATCGGCACTTTCGGAGATGGCGCCTTTGGCATCCCCGGCCATCGCGGCGATCACGGTTTCCACCGCTTCCTCGCCGAGTTTCTGGGCGCAGGCAGGCAGGCCCTTCGAAAACAGTTTTGCCGTATAGGAGGAGGCGGCGTCGGCGCCCGTGCGGGCGGCGATCACCTCGAACAAACGATCGAGCTGGCGGGCGTCGGCAGCCATGAGGCGCTCCCCGGACGGTTGACGGGCCCACGTCCGGGTCCGTCGAAACGGCCCCGCGCGGCGGCATTGCGTAGCAGATTTACGGGTTTGAGGCCAGTGCGGGGCTTCCGCAGCCTCAGAGCCTTGTGGAGAGGCTGGTGCCCGAGAGTTCGCCCTTCTTGGTGCCGTCCTGGATGGCACCTTTCAGTTCGGCGCCGCGAAGATCGGCACCGCGAAGATCGGCCTCCCTCAGATTGGCGCGCAGCAGGATCGCATCGCCGAAATCGGCCGCCGCCAGGACCGCCTTTTCGAAGTTCGTATCGGCAAGGATCGCCTCGCGGAAATTCGCGCCGGCGAGCACCGTGCGGGAAAAATCCCGGCGGGAAAGGTCCATGCGGGCGAAATCGGCGCGCATACCGCCCCGCTGGCCGGTTTGTATCCATTCCAGATGAGCGCTGAGAATTTTCGCCATGCGCTCGGGGCCGGGCGCGGTGCGCGGGCGGGTTGCGCGCATCATGTCGCCGCGCGAGACCGTGTCCTCGTCCATGATGGCGCGGCGGAAATCGGCATCGGCAAGATTGGCGCCCTTGAGTTCGACGCCCTTGAGTTCGGCGCCCGCGAAGCTCGCGCCGCGCAGATCGGCGCCCTGGAGGCTCGCACCGGAGATCGACGCTCCGTCGAAATCGGCATCGAGCAATTTGCATTCGGCCATGTTGGTGCCATACATGCGCGCGCCGCGGAAACTGGAGTTCTCGCGGCCGACAGGCGCGCTTGCGCCGCGCCGGATCACCGCTCCGCGCCGCAGATCGGCGCCGTCGAGCCGGGCTTCCGTCATTTCGGCATCGCTGAAATTCGCGCCGCGCAGGTCTGCGCGCGAAAAATTGGTGCGCGTCATGTTGCAGTGGTCGAAATTCGCGCTGAAGAGATTGGTGCCCGCGAGCCGCGCGTCCTCGAGGTTTGCGCCTGAAAACTCGCAGCCGATGAAATGGCCCTGCGAAAAATTGAGGTTGCGGAAGTCGAGGCCCGAAAGGTCGCATTCCTTCATCACGACGCACCAGCCGCCGGGAATGCCCTTGAGGTAACGCAGATGCAGTTCCGCGATCCGGTTCAGCGCCTCCTGACCGATACGGCGGCCGATGATCGCGTTGTCGTCCGACACCGTCTTGCCGGCCTTTCCCGTGGCGGCGCTCGCCGCTTCTTCCGGGGATTTCGCAGCAGCTTCGGAACTCGACATGATGAGCCAGACCCTCACACAGACAAATCGGCCCCGTCCGGTGCGCGGGGCCTCACGGGTCGCATGCTAGAGGGCTAGTTTTTCAGATTTTCTTAACGGCAGCCGGGATTCGAACAAAACGGCAGGACCGTCGCATCAGGCGGCTTTTTCCCGCCAGAAGGGGGCCGTTCCAGCGAAGCGCCGCCAGAGGCGGATCGCGCCTTTCCATTCCCTCGCCGCCCGCTTTTCATGCCAGGCGAGGATACGGGCGGCCACCGCCCGAATTTCCTTGCCCTCGGCGAGGCGGCCGAGAATGACGTGCGCCGTCTCTACATCGTTAAGACCGCCAAACACGTCCTGCATCTGGCCGAGATATTTCAGATAGGGTTTCACCTCGTCCTGCTCGTAGAGCGACGAGAAAAAATGCAGCGCGTAGCGCAGTTTCTTCAGCCGCTTGCGCAGCTCATGCCGCTCGCCGCCTTCCAGGCGTTCGATATCGCGGCCGAGCTTCATCGCCTTGGCCAGGCGCTTGTCAAGCGCGGCCCCGGCAAAGTCACGCGCGAAGGCCGGCGCCTTGCGCTTCGTATGCCAGCCGCGTTCGGCAAGAAAAAGACCGTATTCGAGGAGGAAGCGCGTATAGCGCCGCGACCGGAGAACGGTGAGCGCCCGTTCCCATGCATCCGCGCGCGCCTTATCGATGCAGGCCTCGAGGGCGGCGCAGCGGGCGCCGCCAAGATCGACGGGCGCAACGATATCGGAGGTGAAGACGTCGAGGTCGCGCGCGGCGCCGAGTTCGTTCGCAAGCCACTTTGCTTCGGAGGCGAGGCGGTCGGCGAGATCGCCGCCGACAACGGGGCGGAAGATTTCGAAGGCCGAGCGCGCGCGGCGCAGCGCAACGCGCATCTGGTGCAGGCCTTCGGGCGATCTGTGTTCGGCGGCGGCTTCCTCGTTCGCCATCATGTGGACGAGGCAATGCCTGAGCACGATCCCATAGGCATCGTCGAGCGTGGCATGGCGGTCGATGAGAATGGCGTCCGCCTTCACGACGGCGGGTGTCTTCTGGCGCAGAAGCGCGAAGCCGCGCTCCGACTTGCTCCTGTGACCGACGCGCAGTTCCGCGATCTCGTTCAGGTCGAGCGCGATGCGATAAAGGCTCGCTGGCGTTCCCTCCTTGAGTTCGAGTTCGATTTCGCTCACCGGCGCGCCGCGGCCATCCGCCTGCAACTCGCCGCGGTCGAGCGCGAGTTCGATCAGGTCGCCTTCGGGCGTCGCGATGTTGTGGATCGTGCGGCGAATGTCGCTGACGAGGCGCGGACCGATCGCGTGGCCGTTGGCGAGTTCGCGAACGCGGGCGCGCAGATCTTCGGGCAGCTTGTTCAGGTCAGGCGTGGAAGCGTTGCCCGGCAGCCGGGCTTCATATTCGCCGACGTCGCGCGCAACGCTGCCCGCGCCCGACACGTCGGCCTCGGTCTTCAGCGTCTGAACGCAGCCTCGGCCATGACGGCGCAGCCGCAACGCCATGCCGTTGTCGCCCAGGACCAGATTGTCCGTGTCGAAATATATGGAATGCAGATGCTTGCCGGAGGCGCGGCCCTGCTTCATGCGCTGCAGCACCGGCGCCCGGCGCACGCGCTCAAGCTCTGCAGGCTCGCAGACGAGCTTCAGTTCGATTTCGCGGTCCGACATTATTCCCGCCGACGCCTTTGGAAAACCAAGCCTCTCGCGCACCAAGGCAGAAGCATTCTGCCGGGCGCCGCTCCCGCACGCAATTGTCACCTTCAGCCTGCGTCGTTTCTCCACAGGCTCTAGTAGGAAGAGAGCCGTTTTGGCACAAGCTGTTGCGGTTAGAGCCTGACCGGTATGCCGGCCTTCGCCATATGGGCCTTCGCTTCGCCCACCGTGTGATCGCCGAAATGGAAGATCGAGGCCGCGAGGACCGCACTCGCATGACCGTCGCGAATGCCCTCGACCAGATGGTCGAGCGTGCCGACGCCGCCCGACGCGATGACGGGAACGGAGACGGCATCCGATACGGCTCTCGTCAGGGCGATGTCGAAGCCCGACTTCGCACCGTCGCGGTCCATGGACGTCAGGAGGATTTCACCGGCGCCGAGCTCCGTCACCTTGACCGCATATTCCACCGCGTCGATGCCGGTTTCCTTGCGGCCGCCATGAGTGAAGATTTCCCATTTGCCGGGGGCGACCTGCTTGGCGTCGATCGCGACGACGATGCACTGGTTGCCGAACTTTTCCGACGCCACGCGCACGAAATCCGGATTGAAGACGGCGGCCGTGTTGATCGAGACCTTGTCGGCGCCCGCGAGCAGAAGCTGGCGCACATCGTCCACCGTGCGCACCCCGCCGCCGACGGTGAGGGGCATGAAACATTGCTCCGCCGTGCGGCGCACGACATCGAAGATGATCGCACGTTCTTCGTGGCTCGCCGTGATGTCGAGGAAGCAGAGTTCGTCGGCGCCCGCCGCATCATAGGCGCGCGCGGCCTCGACCGGATCGCCCGCATCGCGCAGGTCGACGAAGTTCACGCCTTTGACGACGCGGCCATCCTTCACATCGAGGCAGGGAATGACACGGGCCTTCAGCATCAGGCGGCACCCCGGAGAAGAGCCAGCGCTTCGGCCGGATCGAGGCGGCCGTCGTAAAGCGCGCGGCCCGAGATCGCGCCTTCGATGCCGGAGCAGTTCGTCTCCATCAGTTTCTTCAAATCCTCGATCGAGGAGAGGCCGCCGGACGCAATCACCGGAATGGAAATCTGGTCGGCCAGCGCAACCGTCGCCTCGATGTTCAATCCCTGCAGCGCGCCGTCGCGGTCGATGTCGGTGTAGATGATCGCGGCAACGCCCGCATCCTCGAAGCGGCGCGCCATGTCGAGCACGGTGAGGTCCGACACATCCGCCCAGCCCTCCGTCGCGACGCGGCCGCCCTTGGCATCGAGACCGACGGCGATGCGGCCCGGAAACTTCCGGCAGGCCTCGATGACCAGACCGGGGTCCTTCACCGCCGCCGTGCCGATGATGACGCGGCGAATGCCTTTTTCGAGCCACATCTCGATGGTGGCGAGATCGCGGATGCCGCCGCCGAGCTGCGCCGGTATCGAAATCGCCGCGAGAATGCTCTCGACCGCACCGGCGTTCACCGGGCGGCCTTCAAAGGCGCCGTTCAGATCGACAAGGTGGATGTAGTCGAAACCCGCCGCCTCGAAGGCGCGCGCCTGCGCCGCCGGGTCGTCGTTGAAGACGGTCGCCTGGTCCATGAGCCCATGCACGAGACGGACGCATTGCCCATCCTTCAGGTCGATCGCGGGAAAGAGGATCATCGGTTTGCTTTCACGGACGCCACTTCAGGAAATTGCCGATGAGAGCGAGGCCGAGCGCCTGGCTCTTTTCGGGGTGAAACTGCGTTCCCACCAGGTTGTCCTTCGCGACCATCGCGGTCACGGGGCCGCCGTAATCGACGCGCGCGGCAAGGACCGCGGGGTCCGACACCGCGAAAGCGTAGGAATGCACGAAATAGGCGTGGGTCGCGGGCATGTCTTCAAGAAGAGGGTGTCCGTTCACGACCTCGAGTTCGTTCCAACCCATATGCGGAATCTTGAGCAAGGGGTCGGACGGTTCGATCTTCACGACGTCACCCTCGAGCCAGCCGAGCCCCTGGTGAACGCCGTGTTCAAGGCCGCGCTCCGCCATGAGCTGCATGCCGACACAGATGCCGAAGAAAGGTTTGGCGTCTTTCCGCACGGCCTCTTCCAGCGCTTCCACCATGCCGGGGATCGCATTGAGCCCGGCGCGGCAATCGCCGAAGGCGCCGACGCCGGGAAGCACGATCCGCTCGGCGGCGCGCACCGCATCCGGATCGCTCGTGACCAGCACGTCCGCCACAAGCCCCCCATCGCGGCCCGCGCGCTCGAAAGCCTTCGCGGCGGAGCGGAGATTGCCGGACCCGTAATCGATGATCGCGATCTGCAAGATCAGTTTCCTCTTTTCGGCCCGGCTTCGGGAAAGAGGCCGAAAACGTCATGCGTGGCTGTATTGGCCGGGGCGGGAGCGACCGCATTGCGGCGCGGCCAGACCGGCGCCGAGAGCGGCGCCACAGGCGCCACATCGAGCGGGCGATCCCATTTCGCAAAGAAGCGGCGTTCGGCTTCCTCCAGCGACGAGCCGCCGGAAATGCCGATCTCGCGGTAGCCTTTCCTCGCCAGCGTCCAGCGGCGGATGTCGTTTCCCTCGAAGCCGAGGAGAAATTGCAGCGCCAGCGAACAGACCGCCGCCGCCTCGACGCCGAGCGTACGTTCAGCAAGGAAGGAAACCACGGCGGTGAGGCCGATCCAGAATGCGAGCGCGATCCAGAGCCGGTTGAAGGCAAGCCATATCCAGGACAGCAGGAAGGCCGGGAAGGAGAAACCCTCCTTCACCAGCACAATGCCGGCGCCGTCGAGCGGCGCGCCGGGAAGCTCGTGGACCGTGTAGATGCGCATGGGTTCGTTCCGCCCGTGAGGGGCTTTGCGTTCGCGCTTTATCTAGGACAGATCGCCGCCGAAAACCAGCAGGAAGGCCCCCGCATGAAGACCGGCGATCAGTTGCCGAGCACGCCCTTGGTCGAGGGGATGCGGTTCGCCGCGCGCGGGTCGATCTCCACCGCCTCGCGAAGCGCCCGGGCGAGGCCCTTGAAGCAGCTTTCGACGATGTGATGGTTGTTGTCGCCATACATGTTTTCGATGTGCAGCGTGATGCCCGCATTCTGCGCGAAGGCCTGGAACCACTCCTTGAAGAGTTCCGTGTCCATGTCGCCGAGCTTCGGCTTGGTGAAGTTCACCTTCCAGACGAGATAGGGGCGCTGCGACACGTCGATCGAGACGCGGGTGCAGGTCTCGTCCATGGGGATCACCGCCGTCGCGTAGCGGCGGATGCCCTTGAAGTCGCCCAGCGCGCGGCGCACGGCCTCGCCGATCACGATGCCCGTGTCCTCGGTCGTGTGGTGAAAATCGATGTGGAGATCGCCCTGGGCGCGGACCTTGAGGTCCATCAGCGAATGGCGCGAGAGCTGCTCGAGCATGTGATCGAGGAAGCCGATGCCGGTATCGACGTCGTATTCCCCGTTGCCGTCGAGATCGAGCGAGACGAAGACATTGGTCTCCTTGGTCTTGCGCTCGACGGTCGCTGTGCGGCTTTCGCTTTCGATCTGCATGATCCGGTTTCCGTTCGAGGGCCCTGAGGGGGCCTCATTCGCGGCAGCTTTTATCAGGCGGGGGGCTGGCAGGCCAGCGCAAAGCCCCAGTACCGCACCCGATTTACTTGAAGTCCCTAATCAGATTGAATCACAAATACTTACAGGACGTTAACCAATATTCTGGAGCACTTCTCATCCAATACTTTAAGTATCTCCGAATCCCGGTGCGGGACAAGAGCCAAGTCATTGATTCAAATTGTGAGGGTCTGCTCTTCTTAGTTGGTGCGGCAAGACGGCTCACAACATCTTGAAGCAAGCGCGCGCTGGCGGGAACGCCGTTTCGCCGCCATATAGAGCTTCCCGCAGCGACCGAAAGGGGCTCCCGCATGGCCTGGCAGACCCGTATGACACAAGGCCTCGCGCAGTTCATTGCCGAACGCGACCACTTCTACATGGCGACCGCCAATGCCGCCGGGCGGCCCTATATCCAGCACCGGGGCGGCCCGAAGGGGTTCCTCAAGGTCCTCGACGAGAAGACGCTGGGCTTTGCCGATTTCGCGGGCAACCAGCAATTCGTGACGCTCGGACACCTTTCGGAGAACGATCAGGCCTTCCTCTTCCTGATCGACTATCCGGAACGGCAAAGGGTGAAGATCAGGGGCCGCGCGAGAGCGGTTTCGGACGATCCGGCACTCGCCCGCTCGCTCGCGGACCCGGCCTATCGGGGCCGCGTGGAGCGGGCGATCCTTTTCGAGGTCGGCGAATGGGATGCGAACTGCCCCAGCCACATCCTGCCGCGCTGGGATGCCGCCGCCCTCACGCCCGCCTTCGACCGGCTGGAACGGCGTATTCGCGAACTCGAAGCCCAGGTCCGCGAGCTTGGCGGCGATCCCGGCGAATTCGAGCTGCCGGAGTAAACAGGCGAATAGCTGTGAATACTAAGCTCTTTTTCGCGGCGGCCTATCGGGGTCGTTAAAGTACGCGGCTGAAGGCGGCGTAGGGATAAGCCTTGCCGATGTTCCCGTCAGGGTTCCGGAGGTCACCCTGACGTCCACGGCCCCTCTAGAGACGGTAACGCTGTATGATCCCACTCCGCTTCGCCCAGTTGAATGTCCTAGCGATGTCGCAGTCGACTTACTTTTGGCCATGATTTCCTACTTGCGGTTGCGGGGGTTCATCCACATGCAGTTGCTTGGTTGCGAGTAAATTCACGTATTGTGCGAGTGGTGTGAACAATGCGTCTGCTATCGTGGCGCCGAGAGGACCATCGAAGCGATGTTTGAACACATTTCGGAAGGCGCTATCAATAGCCAAGAATCCAATGCACCCGGTCGTCTCGAGATTTAGTGTATTGGCTTCCCTTTGCTGAATTGGGAATACCATTGTGCTGGCATAAGGTAGCGTCCAACCTACGCGGGACAAGAACGCGCGCTGAAACCAATTTCCAGACGTTGGGCGTTCTCCGTAAATTTCGAAGCTTGAATTTTTGTAATCACGCTTATTCGGTAGGTCATTCTCAAGATAAAATCTTTCTTTTTCGTAAAATATAGAATGAAAATCTTCATTTTTTTCTAAAGGATCCTGCTTTTCTTCAAACCTTTTTCTATCTAGAGAAGAATTAGTCTGACTTGATCGGCGATCTCGCGCTAAAGAATAAACAAAAATTTTATCATCTTCATTTTGAATGACTTTTATAGCTGTACGGCAGGTTGTTCCGGTTAGCATTGAGAAAATGTCGCTAATATCATCAAGTATGTGCTCTATTTCAGCTCTTATTATTTTCTGAAATTGAGGAAGGTCTCCGACTCCGTTCTGAGTTTTTTCTATAAGAAAAGTATTTATTGACTTTATTTGGCACATTATTGCTTCTGTTTTATCAAAAATATTTGCGTACTTCTCTTTCCTTATCCTCAAGTCTTCTCTTATTATTGCTCCGATGAGAAGCAATAAGAATGCAGACAATATGAAAACGCGATCTACTAAGTAATCGAAGTCAGGAAAACTTGGTGAAATATAATTTGAACCATAATGTAGGCAAAAAACAATAACGAGCAGGAAACCCAGATAGCGGGTTATCCATGAACTGCTTTGAGTGGCCAGATTCCAAAAATGGCGAATGGGGCCTGGTACTTCCGGAACTTCAGGGTTGGAGCCGTTCTGAGGCATTCTCCTGGAACCCCTTATCGTCGGTTGCCGAAGCGCAACTTGATTCTGCGGTGATTTGCAATTTTCGCAAAGCTATTTTGGTGCTCGCTGTTGTGCTCATACAACATTTAGCGTTGGCATGCGGTGGGCTGGCAAAAAGATTGGGGCGCCTTCACCACGGACGACCCCCTCAGTAGAGGTTCTTCTTCGCGTCGTCCTCAAGCGCCGTATCAATCAGATCAGCGGGTATTGGCAGCTTCATCTGGTCGCGAACGATCTGGCCAAAAGTCGGCATTGTTTCGCGCGGCACATGCTTCGACGCGTTCCAGAGGCCGGAGCGCTTCAGTGCCTTGGTGCAGTGGAAGAAGACCTCCCGCACCTCGACGATCATGACGGAGCGGGGCTTTTTCCCGTCCACCACGAAGCGCTCCATCATTTCCGGATCGATGGTCGTTTCGGCGACGCCGTTCACGCGCAGCATTTCCTCGAAGCCCGGCACGAAGAAGAGCAGCCCGACCGGGGGCGAGTGGGCGATGTTCGAAAGCGTGTCGATCAGGTTGTTGCCCGGCCGGTCGGGCATGGCGAGATGCATGTCGTCCAGCACATGGACGAAACCCTGCTCGCCGCCACGGGGCGAGACATCGCCGAGCCCGTCCGGCCGCGACGTGCCGATGCAGAGAAAGGGAGAGAGGCCGATGAAGGTCTTCGCATGGGGGTCGAGCGCGGGGAGCACCTTACCCCTCGTCTGGCCAGGGTCCGGATAGACGGTGCGCAATGCTTCTTCCGTATCGAGCTTGGCCGGCATCGAACTCTCCTGGCTGCGTAAATCGGGCTAATTGTTGCGAAAGACTATCATTTGCATGTGTGTGGCGCCAGAGGCAGGCGCTCTCCGCCTCCATCCGCGGGCTTGACCCTATGGCGCGAAGCGGCCACATGCTATCCGGCAACCTCCCGCCTCCTGACACAGCAAGACAGGAAAGAAATGTCCTCGCACGATCCCATCAACTGGCACGGCACAACGATCCTCTCCGTCCGCAAGGGAGGCAAGGTCGTGATCGCCGGCGACGGGCAGGTCTCGATGGGCGACACGATCATGAAGGGCAATGCCCGCAAGGTCCGCCCGCTCGGCAAGGGCGATGTGATCGCGGGCTTCGCGGGCGCGACGGCGGATGCGATGACGCTGTTCGAACGGCTGGAAGCGAAGATCGAGCAGTATCCCGGCCAGCTCATGCGCGCCTGCGTGGAACTTGCGAAGGACTGGCGAACCGACCGCTATCTGCGCCGCCTCGAAGCGCTGATGATCGTCGCCGACCGCGAGGTGACCCTCGTGCTCACCGGCAATGGCGATGTGCTGGAACCCGAAGGCGGCGTCATCGGCATCGGCTCCGGCGGCAATTATGCGCTCGCCGCCGCCCGCGCGCTGGCCGACATGGAGCTTTCAGCCGAAGAGGTCGCGCGCAAGGCGATGAAGATCGCCGCCGAAATCTGCGTCTATACGAACGACAACCTCACCGTTGAAAGCCTCGACGCGTGATCCGGCAAGACCTCGCGCGGTGGAAGCCGCCTCTCTGGCTTGTCGCCTGCATCGGCCTATTCGTCCTGCAAGGCGCGCTGCTCTGGATGATGGGGCGGGTGACCATCTGCGAATGCGGCACGGTGAAGCTCTGGCATGGCGTGGTGCTGAGTTCGGAGAACTCCCAGCACCTCAGCGACTGGTACACTTTCTCGCATGTCATCCACGGCTTCCTCTTCTATGGCGGCGCTTTCCTTCTGCTTCGGCGCTACCCCATCGGCTGGTGGCTCGCGGCCGCTCTTTTCGTCGAGGGCGCCTGGGAGGTGCTCGAGAACACGCCCATGGTGATCGAGCGCTACCGCGCCGGCACGATCTCTCTCGATTACTTCGGCGACAGCATCGTCAACTCGCTCGCCGACAGTCTCGCCATGGTGCTCGGCTTTGTCATGGCCGCGCGGCTTCCCATATGGGTCGTGGTGCTGGCGGCGCTCGTCATGGAAGCGGGTGTCGCTTATGTCATCCGCGACAATCTCGCCCTCAATGTTGTGATGTTGATCTACCCCGTCGACGCCATACGCGAATGGCAGGCGGCAGGAGGAATGTAAGTCTATGACCAGTTTTTCGCCGCGTGAGATCGTTTCCGAACTCGACCGCTACATTGTGGGGCAGCGCGACGCCAAGCGCGCCGTCGCCATCGCGCTGCGCAACCGCTGGCGGCGCCAGCAATTGCCGGAGGACCTTCGCGACGAGGTGCTGCCGAAGAATATCCTGATGATCGGACCGACCGGCGTCGGCAAGACCGAAATCTCGCGGCGCCTGGCCAGGCTTGCCGAAGCGCCGTTCCTCAAAGTCGAGGCGACGAAGTTCACCGAGGTCGGCTATGTCGGCCGCGATGTCGAACAGATCATCCGCGATCTCGTCGAGATTTCGCTTGCGATGACACGGGAGAAGCGGCGCAAGGACGTGCAGGCCAAGGCACATCTCGCCGCCGAGGCCCGCGTGCTCGACGCGCTGGTCGGCCAGAATGCGAGCGAGGGAACGCGCGACAGCTTCCGCAAGAAGCTCCGCGACGGGGAACTCGACGAGAAGGAAATCGAGGTCGAGGTGCAGGATGCGGGCGGCGGCATGCCGTCTTTCGACATTCCCGGCATGCCGGGCGCGCAGGTCGGCATGATCAATCTCGGCGACATCATGGGCAAGGCCTTCGGCCAACGCACGAAGACGCGCCGGATGCAGGTGCGCGAGAGCTACGAGGTGCTGATCGCGGAGGAAAGCGACAAGCTTCTCGACCAGGAGCAGGTGACACAGGACGCGATCCGCGCGGTCGAGCAGAACGGCATCGTGTTTCTGGACGAGGTCGACAAGATCTGCGCCCGCGCCGAAAAGCAGGGCGGCGATGTAAGCCGCGAAGGCGTGCAGCGCGATCTTCTGCCGCTCATCGAGGGCACGACCGTCGCGACCAAGCATGGCGCGGTCAAGACCGACCACATCCTTTTCATCGCCTCCGGCGCCTTCCACATCGCGAAACCGTCGGACCTCCTGCCCGAACTGCAGGGGCGTCTCCCGATCCGCGTCGAACTCAAGGCGCTGACGCGGGAGGATTTCCGCCGCATCCTTACCGAACCGGAAGCCAGCCTCATCAAGCAATATGTGGCGCTGATGAAGACGGAGGAGGTCGAACTCGACTTCACCGATGACGGGATCGGCGCCATCGCCGAGATCGCGGCCGCCGTCAATTCATCGGTCGAGAATATCGGCGCGCGGCGTCTTCACACCGTCATGGAGCGCGTGCTCGACGAGGTGAGTTTCGCCGCGTCCGACAAATCCGGCCAGACGGTGAGGATCGACGCGGCTTATGTGCACGAGCATATCGGCGACCTGACGAAGAACGCGGATCTCACGAAGTTCATTCTCTGAACCTCGCTCTGAAGCTCGCGTCAGGCGACTTCCTTTTCGCGGCGGCCGAAGGCCGTGGCCCGATCCTCGCTCTCCGGCAGTTCGAGTTCCCCGGCGGCAACGAGCTTCTTCAGATAGTTGAAGGTGCGCATGGTCTGCGTGACGAGATGATCGCCCGCCCCATAGCCCGGATAGCGCTTCTCGCCGTCGATGAACTGCCGCAGCGGCTCGATTTGCGTGTCGTAGTCGAGCGAGCAGAAGAGCGGGAAGGAGAAACGCTCATCGGGCACGTTGCGCACGCGATGCGGCGTGGCGATGAAGCGGCCATTCGTCATTGCTTCCAGCATGTCGCCGATATTGATGACGAAGGCGCCCTCGACGGGCGGTGCGTCGATCCAGTCGCCATTGGCATTCATCACCTGAAGACCCGGCGCGGTCACGTGAAGGATGGTGAAGCACTCGTAATCCGTATGCGCGCTGATGCCCCACTCAGCTCTCTGTCCTTCAAGGGGCGCACGAGCGGGGTCCGCCGGGTAATGCACGAGGCGGAGCTGCGAGGGCGGCTTTGTCAGCCATTGCTCGAAATGGTCTTCCGGCAGTCCGAGCGCCAGAGCGAAGCCCTCGAACAGCTTGTGGCCGAGCGCCATCGCCGCCTCGTAATAGGCGTAGACGTCACGCTGCATTTCGGGCATGTCCACCGGCCACTGGTTCGGGCCGAGCATCCGGTATCCCTTCACATGGTCGGGATCGTCTTCCGGCAGTTCGACGGAAAGGTCGAAGGCTTCCTTCTTGTCGGTCTTGGCGGGGTCCGTGCCGTCGTAGAAGCCTTCCTCGCCCGTCGGCACATAGCCGCGATGGGCGCGCGACTTGCCGATATAGAGATCCATCTTCTCTTCAAGCGGGCGCGCGAAGAATTCGGCCGCGCGCGCCTCGAGCTTTTCGATCATTTCGCGCGGGATGTTGTGGCCCTTCACATAGAGGAAACCGACATTCCCCGCCGCATCGGCCATCTCCGCCGCGACGCGCATCTTCGCCTCTTCGTCCTCGCCGAAAAGGGCCGAGATGTCGATGACGGGAATACTCGTGAAGGCCGTGCCCTTCGCTTCGGTCTCGCTCATGAAAAGACTCCATTCGGCAGAACATCGGTCAGCGGCTCGCCGCGCAAATCCGTGATTTCCCAGCGCCGCGTGAACGGTTTGCCCATGCGGTCCTGATCCAGCGTTTCGAGAAGCCCGCCATTGAGAACGGGGAGAAGCGGCCTTGCCTCGCGATAGGGGAGCGTCGAGCGCTGGACGATCCATCCCGCGCTCGTCACCGCGCCTTGCGAGATTTCGCAATCGAGAAAGTCCCGGGCGCGGTCGATGCTGGCGGCACCCGCCACGCATTCGCCAAGCGAGAGGCCCGCCGGCGTGCTGCAACAGCGCTCGCGCGCCAGCATGAAAAGACCGCCCATGCGCGCAATCGCGCCTTTCTGTCCGGTCTCGCGGTCTTCGAGCCGCGCCGCCCATGAGGGCGTGCCGGCAATCGGTTCGCGGTGCCAGTGCTCGATATAGGGAATGTCCTTTCCCTCCTCGACCATGGTGGTGCCGTCGATCCAGAGGCGGCCCCGGTCCGAATAGACCGCCTTCGGCTGGAAATCGATGTCGCGGCGCCATTCGAACCAGCCCTCTTCCTCGACAAGCTCGCCCGCGAAGCCTTCCTGGGTGGCAAGCCACATCAGCGCTTCATGGTCGAGTGCAGAGAGCGAGCCCATGCCCGAAAAATCCGGTCTCCCCTCCGGCTGGCGGAGATCGAGATAGAGGCCCGGTCCCTGCAGCCAGTTCACGAAGCTCGTCGTGTCGCGCCGCCCGTCGGGCCAGGCGATGAGCGAGCGGCGCCAGAGGCCGGGCATGGTCTCAAGGGAAGGTTCCGGGAGGGCTGTGCTGAGGGCGACTGACATGAGGCCATGGTGGCGGGCTCGCAGCCATCGGCCTAGACGGGAAATTTCAATGGGAGACATAGATAAAATCTATGCCTCCCGGCCGGGCTCCCGGAGCTTCCCCATGATTTCCGCCAGAAAGAGTTCGGTCGGCGTGTTGCGGACGGGTTCGTCCCGCGTCACCAGATAGACCTGGTAGGCGGGGAGCACCGCTTCCGGCAGCAGCGGCCAGAGCGCGCCGTCATGGTCGAGCGTTTCGGCGGTGCAGGTCGGCAGGAAGCCGATGCCGACGCCAAGCTCGATCAGGCGCTTCGTCTCGTGCAGGTTTTCCGCATAACCACCGACCCTTTTTCCGAGGCCGTAGCGCTGGCGGAAATTCGCCAGCTCCTGCGGCTCGTCGAGACCGGTCGCGATATAGGGCTCGGCGGCGAGATCTGCGGGCTGCGGCACGGTCATGCCGTAAAGCGCGTGCGCCTTGTGGCAATAGAGCTGCTGCACCTCGCGCATCAGCGGCTGGTAGCACAGCGCCGCGTCCGGCGCGTTGTCGCAGGCGATGCCGATTTCGGCCTCGCCCGATTTCAGTGCCGCGATCACCTCGCGCCAGGGCGCAACCTCGATATGAATGCCGACGCCGGGATGGTGCCGGTGGAGGCCGGCCAGCGCCGCGTCGAATTCCGGCGAGACGACGGAAGAGATCATGCGGATGTTGATGACGCCTTCGACGAGACCGGCGGCGAGCGCCACGTCATGCGGGGCGGCGCGCACCGCGCTCATCATGGTCTCGCAAAGATCGTAAAGCGCGCGGCCCGCGGGCAGGAGCTCGATGCCGCTCGCCGTGCGCTTCAGCAGCGTCACGCCGAGATGATCCTCGAGCCGCTTCAGCCCGGCACTGACGGTTGGCTGCTGGCGGTTGAGCCGCCGCGCCGCCGCACCGATGCCGCCCGCGCGCACGATCTCGTGGAAGAGCTGGAAAAGATTCCAGTCCACCTTGCGGGCAAAACTCAGCTCGATCTTCTTGCTGTCGTCCATTTCGTTTCATGCCGTGGCGGCAAAGGAAGGCGCTCCATTGAAGCCCTTGCGCGGGCTTGCGTCCATCGGCTTCGCCGTTCGAGGCGCGCCGCGAATCCGTGAGCCTTCCGCTTTCTCGCTTCCGGCGAATCCGGAAAGACGCATCTTCGCCCCGCGCGAGCCCCAACCGGATGCGTCGCTTCACTGCGGGCGAGTCTTTCGCTTCTTTGCTCTCCGCTTGTCGAGAAGAGCGAGCATTCCGGCGATTTCCGCCTGGCTCATCTCTGCGATTTCCTCCGAAAGGCGGTTGGCGAGTTCCGTTGCCTGCGGGGCAAGGCCCGACGTGTCGATCGCCACGCGCGGATGGGAGAGACGGGCCAATCGCTCCAGTTCCTCCGCCTCGTCCCAGATCACATTGAAATAGCCGATGATCGCCTGCACGAGGCGCCAGCTCGGGCGGCCGCGCTTGCCATGCTCGAGGGCGGAGAGATAGGCGGGCGTGACGCGGAGCGCGGCCGCCATCTCCTTCATGGTGACGCCCCGGGTGGCGCGCAATTCGCGCAGCTTGCGGCCGAAGGGGGTCATCTCTTCTTGCGCAGCCAGACATAGAAAGCGCCGCCGCCGCCATGTTTGGGATGGGCGGGCTGGAAACCCGAGACATGGGCGCGAAGCTCCGCCTCGTTGAGCCAGCGCGGAACGGCGCTGCGCAGCACGCCCTGGCGCTCCGGCGCTTCGTAGAAGCTCGTGCCATGCAGCGTGTGGCGCGCGTAAGGAGAGGCGCCCTTGCCGGTGATGACGAGAACGCAGCGCAGCCCGCGTGCCCGCGCGGTGCCGATGAAACCCGTCAGCGCCCGATGCGCCGCTTCCTGGCCGTGCCCGTGAAGGTCGAGGGTCGCCTCCACCTCCATCTGCCCGCGGGCAAGGCGCTGGCTCGTGCGGCGGTCGAGGCCGGTGAGCGGCGGCGGCTCGGAGGCGCGGCGCGGCGGCGGCGCGGCTGGCCGTTCGGGCAGGGGCACAAGCGATTGCGGGCGAACGGGGAGGGCTTCCTTGCGCTCCTCTTCGGGCAGCGCCTCCTCCGCTTCCGCGGGGCGCCGGGAGATCGGCTTCGCGTCTTTCGTGACGGCACGCCAGAGCTTGCGCTCCTCGTCCGTCAGATGGCGGCGCTGTCTGGATTTCGGGCGCGGCATCTTCTCTTTCCCGCTCGCCATAAAAATGCCCTGTCCCGGTTCGACGGCCCCGATCAGCGCGCAATGCTCTTGGGCACCAGCGCGATCAGTTCGCCTTCGGCCTTCATCCGGCCCGCGATCTCGCCCGCTTCCGCGCCCGAGCCGAAGAAGATGTCGCCGCGCTGGCGGCCCTTGATCGCCGAACCCGTATCCTGCGCGACCATCAGCCGGCGCACGGGCACACGGGCCTTCCCGTCGACGGTGGGATGTTCGGTCGTCAGAAAGAGCAGGGTGCCGAGCGGATGATGGCTGCGGTCGACCGCGAGGCTCCGCCCCGGCGTCAGGCTCACGCCTTCGGCGCCGGGCGGGCCCATGGCGGGATCGACATTTCTCAGTACACGGAAAAAGATATAGGACTCGTTGCGGCGCATCAGCGCGCGGCCTTCTTCCGGATGCGCCTCCGCCCAAGCCCGGATCGTCTGCATCGAAACTTCGTCGAGCGGCATCTCGCCCTTCTCGACAAGGAGCTTGCCGATCGAGGTATAGGGATGACCCGTCTTCGCCGCGAAGGTGAGACGCACGGTCTCGCCCGTTTCGAGCTTCACACGGCCCGAACCCTGCACATGAAGAAAGAACGCGTCGATCGGGCTTTCGAGCCAGAGAAGCGCGAGCTTGTCCGTATCGAGCGCGCCGTCCTCGATGGCGGCCCGGTTCGGGAAGCTGCCGCCGCCTTCGACCATGCGGAAGCCGGCGGGAGGTGCCAGCACCGGCGTCTGGTAAACCCCGTGCCGCGTCAGCGACCCCTTCATCTCCGGCTCGTAATAGCCGGTGAAGAGGCCGGGCCCGCCGGAAAGGCGGACGGGCGCGAACCAGTGCTGGAAGAAGCCGCGCGCATTGCCGGCGCCGGGCGCGACCTGCGCCGCCGCTTCGCAGGCGGGTTGCCAGTCTCCCGCGCGGCCGTAAACGGGATCGCCGCCTTTGGTGTCGAGCGGCGCGGAGGGCGAGAGCTTCAATATGCGCGCGCAGGAACCCTTGAAGGCGGTCAGCGCCGCCGACTGGTCGTCGGTCTGCCAGCCCTCGATGCCGGAAAAGGACAGGCGAGCGGAAACAGGGGAAGCGGCATGCGCGCTCATCTCAGGCGCGCCCGGCGCATGGCCAAGAAGAAGTCCTCCCATGAGGAGAAGAGACACCGCACCGAGCCGCATCGCCACCGCCGGTCAGTCGGAAGCGCCGGTCGCGACCAGCTTCCAGTTCGGGTCGCGGTTCTTCACATCGCGTTCGAAAGTCCAGACATCCGTCACTTCGCGCACGGTCACGGGATCGCCCTCGATCACCACGCCGTCGGAATTCTTGGTGCAGGAGGTGAGCGTGCTCTTGAAGGCGATGGTGAGCCTTGCCCGCGAGCCGTCGAGCGAGGCTCCCTTGAGTGCCGCCTTCTCGATGCCGATGAAGCTCTGCTCGACCGTGAGGCCGTCCTTTTCGCGCGCCTTCAAGGCGTCGTCGAAACTGCGATAGACCTCGTTGCTCAAAAGCGGCTTCAGCGTTTCGCGGTCGCCCGCCGCATAGGCGGTCACGATCATCTCATAGGCCGAACGGGCGCCGGAGAGGAAAGCGCCGGCGTCGAAATAGCGGTCGCTCGCGGCGATCGCGTCGAGGCCATCGGCAAGCGGCGTGCCCGGTTCGGCAATGCCGCGCCAGCGATCCCGCGAAGGCGCCGCGGCAAAAGGATCGCCTGCGGCGTCGATCGTGCGCGCCGCGCCGTCCCTTTCGCCCAGGGCTCCGTCGCGCGGGCGCTTGGGCAGCGTCACCACCTTGTCGTTGCCGGCCGCGTCGCCCGAATAGGGATCGTAGGGCGGGCGCTCATGCCCCGTCCGCCGCCCCAGCACGCTTCTGAGTTTCAGAAATACGCCGACAGCAATCGCGAGCAGGATGATGTTCAGAAGATTCAAGCCGTCGTCCATTCGCTCGAGGAGCCTTTCACACCGGAGGCCGCGCCATTTTCCGTCCCTCTCGCGGGGCTCCCTTGCGCCGGAGCCGCCTTCGCGACGGGGGCAGGCCTGCCGTTACCGTTGTTCTTTCACTTATTCGTTCCTGAGCCATAACCTAGGGCATTGGAAGGCGTTTTACTACCGGAGCCATGTGGGCAAAGGGTGTCCCGTACCCTATCTTCATGGTTAGCGCGGGCGCCGCCCGATGCTTAAATTTACCGAAACCCCCGCGAAAGTCCGTCTTGCCCGCTTTCATTTTCCTCATCTTCCTCGCCGTGCCGCTCATCGAAATCGCCATCTTCATCGAAGTGGGCGGGGCGATCGGCGTCTGGCCGACGGTCGCCATCGTGCTCCTGACGGCCCTTCTCGGCGCGACGCTTCTCAGGGTGCAGGGGCTTGCGACATGGCGACGCGCCGAGGAAGCGATGCGCCGGGGCGAGCCGCCGGTCGCGGAAATGCTCGATGGCGTCTTCCTCATCGCCGCCGCCCTTCTCATGGTGACGCCCGGCCTGTTCACCGATTGCATCGGCTTCCTTCTCCTCATTCCGCCCATCCGGCGCGCCATCGGCCGGTTCGCGGCGCGGCGGATCGCCGCGAGCAGCCGCTTCACGGTCTATCGGAGCGGCATGGGCATGGGGCCGGGCATGGGTCCCGGCGGCTTCGGGCCGGGCGGAAGCGGGCCGGCGCCCTCACGGCGAGGCCCCGTGATCGAGGGAGAGGCTGAGGAAATCGGCGAGGATGCCGACGCGCCGCGGGGGTCTGGCCCCGATCCGGATTCACCCTGGAGGCAATAAGTCTCCCCGTGGTCCCCGGCTTTCTTGTTCGCCACCGCGTTCCGTGATAGCCAGCAGCCTTCCCGAAATCGAGAAGCGATGAGGCAAGGATGTCGGATCAGGGCTCGGCCAATGCAGGCAATGGCGCCACCCAGACGGGCGCGCAACTGCGCGTGCTGACGCAATACGTCAAGGACCTGTCCTTCGAGAACCCGAACGCGCCGCAAATGCTCGGCCCGGTGGACGAAACGCCCTCGATCGGGATCCGCGTCGATGTCGGCGTGAAGCGGATGAGCGACACGGACTACGAAGTCGCGCTCAAGATCGGCGCCGAGGCAACGGTGAAGGAAAAGCCGATGTTCCTCGTCGAGATCGAATATGCCGGTCTCTTCCGCCTGACGAATATTCCCGAGCAGGATCTCGAAGCGGTGCTCGTCGTCGAATGCCCGCGCCAGATCTTCCCCTTCGCGCGCCGTGCGCTCGCCGACGTCACCCGCGACGGCGGCTATCCGCCGCTGATGATCGATCCGATCGACTTCGTCAGCCTCTATCAGCAGCGCCGCGAGCAGATGGCGCAGGAAGTCGCGGGCGCGCAGCAGCCCAACTGACTGCCCGCTTCTCTCTTCAGCTTTTCTGGCCGAGCCAGAGCGCGTCGTCGCCCAGCGTGGCGATGAAGGCGTCATGCGCCTCGCGTTCGGCACCGGTGAGGCGCGGGGGAAGAGGCACGGGCCGTGCGGCACGGGCCACGCGCTCGCCCGTCTTGCCGGCCAGTTCCGTCTGCAGCACAAGGCCCGGCTGACGGCCGCCCATCATCTCGAGATAGACCTCGGCGAGCAGTTCGCTGTCGAGCAGCGCGCCATGCTTGGTACGGCCGGAATTGTCGACATTGAAGCGGCGGCACAGCGCATCGAGATTGTTCTGCGAGCCGGGAAATTTCCGCCGCGCAATGTCGAGCGTGTCGATGGCGCGCGCCATCGGCAGGGCCGCGCGGCCGATCCGCTTCAGCTCGGCATTAATGAAGCCCATGTCGAAGGAAGCGTTGTGGATGACGAGGGGATCGTCCGCGATGAATTCGAGAAAGGCGTCCGCCACTTCCGCGAATTTCGGCTTGTCCGACAGGAACTCGGCGGAGAGCCCGTGAACGCGGAAGGCGCCTTCGGGCATGTCGCGCTCGGGATCGACATAGGTGTGGAAAAACTTTCCCGTTGCGACGTGATTGAAAAGTTCGAGACAGCCGATTTCGACCAGCCGGTGGCCATCCTGCGGGCTGATGCCCGTGGTTTCGGTGTCGAGCACGATCTCGCGCATGTTTTTCCCGTATCGCCCGTGACCCGCTTTCCCCCGAAAGCGGTGGCGTCCATTGTCGCCTATTCGTCGGAGAAATGGAACGAGCCGTCTTCGCCGATGATCCCGTCCGGATTCCAGGCAACTTCCCAGAGATTGTTGTCGGGATCGGCGAAATAACCGGTATAGCCGCCCCAGAACGCATCGCCGCCCGGTCTCATGATGCGGCCGCCCGCCGCTTCGGCTTCGGCGAGCACCTCGTCGACCTCGCTTTTCTCGCGCACATTATGCGCGAGCGCGACGCCGGAAAAACCTTCGCCGTAAGCGGCCACCTTCGCATCCTCGGCAAGCGCCTCGCGGCCGAACAGCGCGAAGACGATGCCGCCGCACTGGAAGAAGGCGACGGTGGGATTGCTTTGCGGCAGCGGCGTCCAGCCGAGCATTTCATAGAACTGGCGCGAGCGGGCGAGATCGGTGACGCCCAGCGTGATGAAGCTTATGCGCTGTTCCATGCTTCTTCTCCTTTGCCGTCACAAGTCCTTTGCCGTCACAAGCGTCAGCCGGTGCGAAGACGCTCCTTCAGCACCTTGCCCTCTCGCGTCTTCAGAGCCTCGACGATGGCGGCGACCTGCGCGCGCGCGTGATCGAGGCCCTTGTCGCTTTCGACCACGAAGTCGGCGCGGCGGCGCTTTTCCGCGTCGGGCACCTGCCTGGCGTGGATCGCGGCGAATTTCGCCTCATCCATATCGGGCCGCGCCAGCACGCGCGTCTTCTGGAGATCGTAGGGAGCGGAAACCACCACCACAACATCGACGCGCGTCTCGCCGCCCGTCTCGTAGAGAAGCGGAATGTCGAGAACCGCCATCGCCTGGCCCGCTGCCATGTTCTCGCGCAGGAATTCCATCTGCGCCTCGCCGACGAGCGGATGCACGATCGCCTCGAGCTTCTTCATCTCGTCGGGCAACCCGATCACGCAGCGCGACAGCGCCTTGCGGTCCACCGCATCGTCCACAATGGCGGCGGGAAAGGCCGCGCGCAGCGGTTCCACCGCCTTGCCGCCCTTTTCGTAAAGCTTGTGAACGGCGGCATCCGCGTCATAGACGGGCACGCCGAGCTCGCGAAACATCTTTGCCGTTTCGGATTTGCCCATGCCGATCGAGCCGGTGAGACCGATAAGAAGCATTGCGTTCCCCGCTTCCCCTATTTCGCCTGGCCGATATCGGCGAGCACGATATTCCTCAGTTCTTCCGTCACATGCGGACGGACGCCGAACCAGGCCTCGAAGCCCGGCACCGCCTGATGCAGCAGCATGCCGAGCCCGTCCACCACCTCGTGGCCGGCAAGCCGCGCGCGGCGCAAGAGCCCCGTTTCGAGCGGCGTATAGACGATGTCGGTGACGATCGCGTCGCGCGGCAGGCGCGCGAGATCGAGATCGACGTCGCTTTCGCCCTTCATGCCGAGTGTCGTCGTATTGACGAGAAGGCCCGCGCCATCGAGCGCGGCTTCCGCCTCGTCCATCGAACAGGCGCGGGCCGATGTCAGGCCGAGATCGCGGATCAATGCTTGCGCGCGTTCGACGGTGCGGTTCACGATGCGGATTTCGGGAACGCCCTCTTCCTCGAGCGCCAGCGCAATGGCGCGCGCGGCGCCGCCCGCGCCGAGCATCACCGCCGGGCCCTCGCTGGCGCGCCAGTCCCGCGCGCCCGCTTTCAGGTTGGCGATGAAGCCATAGCCATCGGTATTGCGGCCTTCGAGTGCGCCATCTTCCAGCGTGACGATGGTGTTGACTGCCTTGAGGCGCCCGGCCACCGCGTCATGCCGCTCAAGCGCGGCAAAGGCCGTTTCCTTGTGCGGCACGGTGACATTCGCGCCGATGAAATCGAGCTTGTGGAGATGGCGGATCGTCTCGGCCGCGTCCTCCGGCTTCACCGCCAGCAATTCGTAGCGTGCATCGGGAATGCAATGCTCCGCGATCCAGTGATTATGGATCAGGGGCGAGCGCGAATGGGCAACGGGCCAGCCAATGACGCAGACTCTTCTCGTCATGATGTGGGCCTCGCGGCGGGACGAGGCTCCTTGCTCGGCCTTGTCATGAACCCAAAACTCCTTGGCGTCGGAGTTCATCGAGGAGCGGCAGCATGGGCAGCCCCAGAATATCGAAATAGTCGCCCTCGATCTTTTCGAAAAGCTGCACGCCGGGCCCTTCGAGCTGATAGCAGCCGACGCTTTTCATCACGCGCTCTCCGGTTTCATCCAGATAGGCGTCGAGGAACTCCTCGCTGAAAGCCCTCATGGTCAGCGTCGCGCGGGCGGTCAGGTTCCAGATCGTGGCGCCGTCCTTCACGATGACGAGACCCGAATGAAGAATATGCGGGCGGCCGCGAAAGGCCAGCAGGTTCGCGCGCGCTTCCGCCATGCTTTTCGGCTTGTCGTATCTGCGGCCTTCGCAGGAGAGGATCTGGTCCGCGCCGATGACAAGCGCGCCTTCGCGTTTTGCCGAGACGGCAAGCGCCTTCGCTTCCGCGAGCGCCAGCGCCAGCGCATCCGTCTCCGCCTCGGGGGTCGCATGGCGTCCGGCTTCTCCCTGGGCGAATCCGGTCTTGAGCGCGTCTTCATCGACACGCGAATCCTCAGCCGTGAAAGCGAGCCCCGCTTCCGCGAGAAGCTTCTGCCGGACGGCGCTGGCGGAGGCGAGAACAAGGGGGGTAGCGGTCATGACGCCTCAGCTCATGCGCTCGCGCTGGCGCTCATTATAGAGATTGAGGACGGCTGCCGCCGTCTCTTCGATCGAGCGGCGCGTCACGTCGATCACCGGCCAGCCGTTCCGCGCGAAGAGCTTGCGCGCAAAGGCAATCTCGTCGGCAACGACATCGGGCGCAACGTAATCCGTATCGGCCTTCTCGTGCAGCGAAAGAAGCCTGTTCTTGCGAATTTGCACGAGGCGATCGGGGCTTGTCGTCAATCCGACGACGAGCGGCTTCTTCGCGGTTTCGAGATCGGGGGGCAGGGCGGCGCCCGGCACGATCGGAATATTCGCCGCCTTGATGCCGCGATTTGCCAGGTAGATGCAGGTCGGCGTCTTCGAGGTGCGGCTCACGCCGAGCAGGACGATGTCCGCATCGTCGAGATCGCCGGCCGATTGTCCGTCGTCATGCGCCATCGTGTAGTTGAGCGCGGCGATGCGGTCGAAATATTCCGCATCCATGATATGCTGCGAGCCGGGCTTGTGAGAGCTCTCCTTGCCGAGATATTTCCCCAGCGCCTGCATTGCGGGGTCGAGCACCGAGATGCAGGGCGTCTGTATCTCCGCGCAGCGCTTCTCGAGCCGCGTGCGAAGTTCGTCGTTCACCATGGTGAACATGACGAGGCCGGGCGCATTCTCGATTTCCCCCAGCACACGTTCGAGCTGCTTCGGGCCGCGCACCAGCGCATAGACATGTTCGATCGGACGCGCATCCTCATATTGCGCGCAGGCCGCGCGCGCGACCATGTTCAGCGTCTCGCCGGTCGCGTCGGAGACGAGATGAAGATGAAAGACGCGCTTGTTGCTCATTGCGATGGTCTTGGTCCTGTCCGGGTCCCGAAGGCAGGGGCAAGGTATCGGGCACCTCCTCGCCATGCCAATTCTTTTTGCGGCCAATCCCTGTCATGCAAAGCATAACGGGCTTTGCGCATATTGGTCTCGGTCCTGTGGAAAGCTGTGATTAACGGGTGTAACAGGCGTTAGGGAAGGAAGCCCTACCGGGTCATACCCGTGCTTCGAAATACGTCCCCCGTTCCATGAGTCCATGAACAAAGCCCGCGGTTCGCTTGCGAAAAACGGGTATGACTGGCGAGTCTCGTCTCCGCGTGCGACTTGTCCACGCTATTAACGCTTCGCAGGCCGGAGACAATCCACAGGCCAACTATCCGCGTAGAAAGGCGCGTCAGTCTGACGGGCTGAAATTACGCACAGGCTGTGGCATAGAAGACGGCGAGGAAACGCAGATCGGCGCGGCAGAAGCGGAACTGTGGAAAAAACGGGGTCGGCATTTGATCCCCGCCATCCACAGGCATCCACTCCTATCCACCACTTTCAAGACTCTTCTATAGAATTGGGAAAAGAACCGTTGAGCGATAGAAAGGCTCCCGGAACCATGCTTCCGGAAAAGAAAATGCTGAGAGCGCTTGCGGGTCTCGAGACGCAAGGCGTGCCGCTCTGGATGATGCGCCAGGCGGGACGCTACCTGCCGGAGTATCGCGAGGTGCGGGCAAAGGCTGGCGGCTTTCTCGATCTTTGCTACACGCCCGAGCTTGCCGAGGAAGTGACGCTGCAGCCGATAAGGCGTTACGGCTTCGACGCGGCGATCCTCTTTTCCGATATTCTTGTCGTGCCCGATGCGCTCGGTCAGAAGGTTGCCTTCAAGGAGGGCGAGGGGCCGGTGCTGGAGCCGATCTGCGACATGGGCGCTCTCGCGGCGCTGTCGAGCCCGGCGCGCGTCACGGAGCATCTGAAGCCCGTCTACGAGACGGTGGCGCGGCTGTCGAAGAGTCTTCCCGCCGAGGTGACGCTGATCGGTTTTGCGGGCGCGCCCTGGACGGTGGCGACCTATATGGTCGGCGGCAAGGGCAGTCCCGACCAGGCGGCGGCAAAGCTCTGGGCCTATCGCGCGCCGGACGAATTCCAGAAGCTGATCGACATTCTGGTCGAGGCGACGGTCGAGCATCTGTCGGCACAGGTCATGGCAGGCGCCGAAGTCATCCAGATCTTCGATACCTGGGCGGGAAGCCTGCCGGAACTCGCCTTCGAGCGTTTTGCGCTCCGTCCCGTGAAGGCGATCCGCGAACTCATGCAGGCGCGCTTTCCGGGCCTGCCGGTAATCGCTTTCCCGCGCGGTGCGGGCGCCATGGCGGTGCGCTATTTCAGCGAAACCGGGGTCACGGCCCTTAGCCTTGACACCGGCGTCTCGCCCGAATGGGCCAGGGACGCGCTTCAGGTTCAGGGCTGCGTGCAGGGCAATCTCGATCCGCTGCTTCTGGTGGCGGGCGGAGCGGAGATGCGCGCCCATGCGCTCCACATTCTCGAAACGCTGGGCAAAGGGCCCTTCATCTTCAATCTCGGCCATGGCATCGTGCCGCAGACACCGCCGGAGCATGTCGCCGAGCTCGTCGAACTCGTGAAAGCATGGCGCCCGTGACCACACAAGTGGCGAAGAAGACCGCCATCGTGCTTTTCAACCTCGGCGGGCCGGACCGTCCGGAGGCGGTCGAACCTTTCCTTTTCAACCTGTTCAGCGATCCGGCCATCATCCGCGTGCCGCAGCCGCTGCGCTGGCTGATCGCGAAACTCGTCTCCAGGCGCCGTGCTCCTGTGGCAAGGGAGATCTATGCGGAGCTTGGCGGCAGATCGCCGATCGTGCCGCTGACGCAGGCGCAGGGTGCCGCCCTCGAAGCCGCATTAGCCGATGGCGAGTCCGAGTACCGCTGTTTCCTCGCCATGCGCTACTGGCATCCCTTCGCGCGGGAGGCCGCTGCCTCTGCAAAGGCCTGGGGCGCGACCGAAGTCGTGCTTTTGCCGCTTTATCCGCAATATTCGACGACCACGACCGAGTCTTCCTTGCGCGACTGGGAGAAAGCGGCGGCGGGCGCCGGGCTTGCCGTGCCGGCAAGGGCGGTCTGCTGCTATCCCACCGAAGAGGGCTTCGTCGCCGGTTATGCCGCGCTTCTTCGCGCCGCCATCGGCGAGGCGGGCGGCATCGAGGGCGTCCGCGTCCTCTTCTCGGCTCATGGGCTGCCGAAAAAAGTGGTCGATCGGGGCGATCCCTATCAGGCCCAGGTCGAACAGAGCTGCGCCGCGATCGTTGCGCGGCTCGGGATGGACGGCCTCGACTGGATCACCTGCTATCAAAGCCGGGTTGGGCCGCTCGAATGGATCGGACCCTCGACCGACGATGAAGTCCGGCGCGCGGGCAAGGAGGGCAAATCCCTCATCGTGCTGCCGGTCGCCTTCGTTTCGGAACATTCCGAAACGCTCGTCGAACTCGACAAGGAATATGCCCATCTGGCAAAGGAGAGCGGGGTGCCGGCCTATATCCGCGTGCCCGCGCTCGGCACGGAGCCGCATTTCATCGAGGGGCTTGCCCGCCTCGTGCGTGCGGCGCAGGCAAACGAAACGATCCTCTGCCCGGAAGACGCCGCGGGGCATGTTTGCACCAAAGACGCCGGCCTCAAGACGATCCGCTGATCAAGGAAAAGAAGAGATATGGGTTTTCTTGCCGAATACTATCTGTGGATCAAGGCTCTTCACATCATTTCGGTGATCTTCTGGATGGCCGGCATGGCCTATCTTCCCCGCCTCTTCGTCTATCATGCCGATAGCGAGCCGGGCTCCGACAAGTCCGAGACCTTCAAGGTGATGGAGCGGCGGCTGTTCAGGGGGATCATCAATCCGGCGATGATCGCGACCCTGCTTTTCGGCCTCCTGATGTTTGCCATTAACCCCTCGCTTTTCGGCGATCACTGGATGCAGGCGAAGCTCGTCCTGATCGTCGCGATGCTGGGGCTGCACGGGATGTTTTCGGCCTGGCGCAAGGCCTTCGAGCGCGACGAGAACAAGCGGCCGGCCCGTTTCTACCGCATCGTCAACGAGGCCCCGCCCACCCTCGTCATCTTCATCGTGCTGCTGGCGGTCGCGAAGCCGTTCTGACGGCAAGGATGCCGCCCACCAATTTCCGTTGAAATCGGAACCGGGGCGCTTTATATGGGTTTCAAAGCCGGGTTCCTTCCGGCGGCCTTCCTACGTTCTTTCCCGGCTCCAATGCGTCTTTCCTCACGTCGAGGGGCGTCTTGCCGGCCAGAAGATCCCCGCATGAGGTTCCACAAGGGCAAAAGCCCGAGGCCTGTGCGGCGACGGAAAGAACCCCGAGGCCCGTTTCTCCGACATATCATCAGCCGTTCGCAGACCCGCTTTATCCTCCCCCATTCCGAAAAGATTTCCCCTCCCTCGCTCCGAGGACCGACCCTGAAAGAGGGACGGCAAGTGGAAACCCCAGAGAAAGACCTATCAAGCCGATGACGCAGATCAAGCTGCAGGACCTCAAGGCCAAATCCCCGACGGACCTTCTGGCGCTCGCCGAGGAACTCGAGGTCGAGAACGCCTCCACGCTCAGAACGCAGGACATGATGTTCGCGATCCTGAAGCAATATGCCGAGCAGGGCGTCGACATCATCGGCGAGGGCGTGGTCGAGGTGCTGCCGGACGGTTTCGGCTTCCTGCGCTCGCCCGAAGCAAACTACCTGCCGGGTCCCGACGACATCTACGTCTCCCCCTCGCAGATCCGCCGCTTTTCGCTCCGCACCGGCGATACGGTCGAAGGTGAGATCCGCAGCCCGAAGGATGGCGAGCGCTATTTCGCGCTGCTCAAGGTTTCGACGGTCAATTTCGAGAGCCCGGACAAGGCGCGCCACAAGGTCCATTTCGACAATCTCACGCCGCTCTACCCGGATTCAAAGCTCGAAATGGAAGTGGACGATCCGACGCTCAAGGACCGCTCGTCCCGCGTCATCGACATCGTGGCGCCGCTCGGCAAGGGCCAGCGCGGCCTGATCGTCGCGCCGCCGCGCACCGGCAAGACGGTGCTGCTCCAGAACATCGCCCATTCGATCACGACCAATCACCCCGAATGCTATCTGATCGTGCTGCTGATCGACGAGCGGCCGGAAGAAGTGACCGACATGCAGCGTTCGGTGAAGGGCGAGGTCATCTCCTCCACCTTCGACGAACCCGCGCAGCGCCACGTCCAGGTCGCCGAAATGGTGATCGAAAAGGCCAAGCGCCTCGTCGAACATGGCCGCGACGTCGTGATCCTGCTCGACTCGATCACCCGTCTCGGCCGCGCCTACAACACGGTCGTGCCGTCCTCCGGCAAGGTGCTGACGGGCGGTGTCGATGCCAATGCGCTGCAGCGCCCCAAGCGCTTCTTCGGCGCGGCGCGCAACATCGAGGAAGGCGGCTCGCTCACCATCATCGCGACGGCGCTGATCGACACTGGGTCGCGCATGGACGAAGTCATCTTCGAAGAGTTCAAGGGCACCGGTAACTCGGAAATCATTCTCGACCGCAAGATCGCCGACAAGCGCGTCTTCCCGGCGATCGACATCCTCAAGTCCGGCACCCGCAAGGAAGAACTCCTGGTCGAGAAGGGCCAGCTTTCCAAGATGTATGTGCTGCGCCGCATCCTCAATCCGATGGGCACGGTCGACGCCATCGAGTTCCTGCTCGACAAGCTCAAGCAGACGAAAAACAACGGCGAGTTCTTCGACAGCATGAACACCTGATTAGGAAATTCTGCTAATCTCAACCGTGCAATTCACGCGTGTAATTGGTTGAGTGGTGGAGCTTTCATGACGGCGAGACAGGGGCGCGGTTCGGGCGAGGGACGCCCGACCTGGATTCAGCCGCTGATGGAATGGTCTTCCATCCAGAAGGTCAAGGCGCGCCTCAAGGGGTCCCTCGACCGGGTTCCGGTTGCGGCCGGAGATATCACGCTTTCCAATGCGGGCCGCCAGCTTCTCGCCTGGTGGCTCGAGGCGCGCGGCGACCGTGCGATGCCCGACGCGGGGGATGTCAGTCCCCGCGCTCTTGTCGAGCTTCTTCCCTATATCCGCTATCTCTCCTGGGAAGACGAAGACAGGCTCGTTTTCCGGATTTTCGGAAGTGCGCTCGCCGAGGCGACCGGCGCCGACATCACCGGTTACGACATGTTCGCCTTCTCCCATGACGAGGTCGAGATCGACAGGGCGCGCCTCAAGCGTCTTCACGAACAGCCTTGCGGCATCGTGCTTGTGCGAGACGTCTTCTTGAAGGAGGGGGGCCACTTCCCCTGCGAGTTCATGACCTTGCCGATTGCGCCCGGCCCGGACGGCAAGAAACGGATCATCGGCACCATCGTGCCAGCGGTTCACGTCGAGGAATGGACGACGGATCTCATCTTCGACCGTATTCTCACGCTTCGCCGCGCCGTCTATTTCGATACGGGCGCCGGCGCTCCCGATCCCTCGCTCGGGCTCGAGGTCTGAGGCGCGGGCGTTTCTTCCTCCCCCGTCATCTTCAGGATGAAATCCGCGACCGTATCGGCAAGGCCCGGCGCGAGCGGCGCTTGCGGGTTCACGTAGAGCGCCATGTTTCCCGCGCGGTCTTCGGGCGCCAGTTTCAGCACATGGTTCATGTTTTCGACGGTGAGGAGGGTCACGCCGTCGCGCGCGGCCTCGAGCTTCTCGCCATCGACGGGGCGCTGCTGCAGGTCGCGCGTTCCCTGTATCACCAGCGCGGGAACACCGGTCTTCGCGAGTTCGGCCGCCGGATCGTATTTGAACCAGGAAATCAGGTAAGGCTGCACGCTTGGCCGGTAGAGCGTGTCGAGCTGCGGCGGCACGTCGGCCACCATTTCCCCGTGTTCGAGGCTTTTCAGGATTTCCTCCGCGCGCGCGGCGATTTCGGGCGGCAGGTCCTGTCCGCCAAGCTGTTCGCGGATCAGAGCGGGTGCGGGCCTGCCGCTCGCCGTCAGCAGAACGAGCCCGGCGACGGGATGACGGGTGGCGGCGAGCGTTGCGACCAGCGCGCCCTCGCTATGGCCGATCGCGACGATGCGGCGGACACGCGGTTCGCCTTCGAGAAATTCGAGCCAGCGCACCGCATCCTCGACGAAGGTTTCGGCGCGGAGTTTCGCTTCCTCCGGCGCCGCGCCGATGCTCTCGCCGGCACCGCGCTTGTCGATCCGGAGCGTCGCGATGCCGCGCGCGGCAAGTTCCTCTGCAAGGAGCTTCAGGCTGTCGTTTTGGCCGCTCGGGAAATTGCCGTCGCGGTCCGTCGGTCCGGAGCCCGCAAGGATCAGCACCGCATCGGCCGGAGCTTCCCCGCCGGGCATCGTCAGCGTGCCGAAGAGGCTGCCGTCGAGGTTCACCTCCCGCTCGTTCCCGCTTGCCGAATTCGCGGGAACCGCGGACAGGGCGAACAGAAGGAGAGCGAGCGCGATGCGTATCATGGTTTGAGCTTTTCCCATCCGGGGTAAGCGCCGTCGAATTGCGGCGCGCCGTCATGCCCCTCCGCCCAGGATGCTTTCGAGGAGCAATATTCCTGCGCGATTACACGCGCAGGCACCTCTCCCTCCAGCGCGTTCGCGGTCAGAATAATCGTCTCGTCCGGCACCTTCAGGTTGGCGCCCGTCATCGCGGTGCCGCAGCGCGAGCAGAAGCTGCGCACGAGACCCGGCGAACTCTCGTAACGGGTGAGTTTGTCCGCGCCTTCCCAGGTCACGTCATCGCGCATCGCCACGAAGAAGAAACCGGCATGACCGCCCGCCGCCTTGCGGCACATCGCGCAATGACATTCGACGATGCCGCTCATGCGCTTCGCATGAAAGCGCACCGCGCCGCAGAGGCAGGAGCCTTCGATCATGTTCCCTCTTTTACGGGACGAGCACGCTCGCGCCGACCGTCTTGCGGCTTTCGAGATCGATATGGGCGCGGGCGGCTTCGGCGAGCGAATAACGCTGCTTCACCTCGATCTTCACCGCGCCCGACTTCACGACCGAGAAAAGATCGTCGGCCATTTCCTGCATCGCGGTGGGCGTTTTTGCGGCGTAGTGGAACATGGTCGGCCGCGTGACGTAGAGCGAACCCTTCTGCGCGAGGATGCCAAGGTTCACATCCGTGACCGGGCCGGACGCATTGCCGAAACTGACGAGAAGGCCCAGGGGCGCGAGGCTGTCGAGCGAGGAAATGAAGGTCGACTTGCCGACGCCGTCATAAACGACGGGAAGCTTCTTGCCCCCCGTGATCTCCTTCACGCGCGCGGCGACGTCTTCCTTCGAATAGTCGATGACGTGGTCGCAGCCATGCTCGCGCGCGAGCTTCGCCTTTTCTTCCGAGCCGACCGTGCCGATAACGGTTGCGCCGAGATGTTTCGCCCATTGGCAGGCGATGAGACCGACGCCGCCCGCCGCCGCGTGCCAGAGGATCGTCTGGCCCTTTTCCACTCTGAAGGTCTGGCGGAGCAGGAACTGCGCGGTGAGCCCTTTCAGCATCATCGCGGCCGCCTGTTCGTCGCCGATGCCGTCCGGCACTTTCACGGCGCTTGAGGCGACGACATTATTCGCCTGCGCATAGGCGCCGATCGGTCCGCTCGCATAGGCGGCGCGATCACCCACCTTGAATTGCGTCACGCCTTCGCCGACGGCTTCGACGACGCCCGCCGCCTCCATGCCGATGCCCGAAGGAAGCGGCACGGGATAGAGCCCCGAGCGGTGATAGGTGTCGATGAAATTGACGCCGATCGCCTTCGCGCGCACCGTGATCTCGCCGGGCTTCGGCTGGCCGAGCTCCACGTCGCGGAGCGTCATCGCTTCGGGGCCGCCCGTCTTTTCGATGCGGATCGCCTTGATCGTCGTCATGCGTTTCGTTTCCTTTTCCTGGCCCTGTTCTTTCTAGCGCCGCGTCAGCGCGAGGCCGATGCCGGCCGCGACCAGCACGGAGCCGGTGATTTTATTGCGCAGCATTTGCGCGCGTTCGCTCTTCAGATGGGGCGCGAGCTTGCCCGCCGCGAGGGCGAAAGTGCCGTCGGAAAGCGTGCTCACGACGATGAAGGTGACGGCAAGGAGAACAAGCTGCGGACCTGCCGGCGCCGTGTGGTCGATGAATTGCGGAAAGAAGGCGGCGTAGAAGGCGAGCGTCTTCGGGTTCGTCACCGAGATCAGATAGCCGCGCCGGAAGAGCGTCGCGCCGTTCGCATGTCCGCGCCTTGCATCGGGAAGGTCCGGATCCGCGTAGCGTGCGCGCAACGCCTGCACGCCCAGAAAGACGAGATAGGCCGCGCCGATCAGTTTCAGCGCCTCGGCCCAGGGACCGAGCGCGGCGAGCAGCGGCGCGAGGCCGAGCACCGTCAGCACCATATGCGTCGAGAGCGCGGCGGTCGTGCCGCCGAGCCCCGTCAGCGCGGCGCGCGGGCCTTGCGCGATACCGCAGGCGACAAGCCAGGTCACCACCGGCCCCGGGATCACGCAGAGGATGAGCGTCGCGGCAATGAAGCCGAGATAGAGATCGAGCGACATGGCCGCGACTCCCGTGGTCCCGAGGCGTCAGGCCAGATGCCGCTGGAAGAATTTGAGCGTGCGGTCGTTCGCCTCGTCCGCCGTCGCCTTGTCGTAATGCGCGCCGCCCGGACGGGCGAACGCATGGTCCATCTCCGGATAGCGATGGATGGTGACGTGCGGATTGCCGTGCAGGCCGGCGACTACCGCCTCCTGCGCTTCCGGCGGGACGAATTCGTCCTTGCCGGCGATGTGCAACATCAGCGGCGCCTTGATGCCCTTGGCATCGCCGAGGCGGTTCTGGATGTTGACGCCGTAATAGCCGGCCGAAGCGTCGCTATCCGTGTGGCAGGCGGTGAGATAGGCGAGCTGGCCGCCGAGGCAATAGCCGACGGCGCCGACCTTGCCGCTTGTCATCGGACGCAACGTCGCGATCGTCGCCTGGATATCCGTCACGCCCTTGTCGACGTCGAACTTGCCGAAGAGGTCGAAAGCCTTCTTCCACTCGGCTTCGGTCTTGTCGGTGATGTCGATGCCGGGCTCGATGCGCCAGAAGAGATCGGGGCAGAGCGCGACATAGCCTTCCCCCGCGAGCCAGTCGCAGAGGTCGCGCATGACCTTGTTGACGCCGAAGATTTCCTGGATGACCACGATGCCCGCCTTGGGACCCGGACCGGTGCCGGAGGCGGGTCTGGACAGATAGCCCGAGAAAGAGCCGTCCGGTCCCTTGATCGTTATCGTCTCGCCGCTCACTTGCGCATCTCCTCGTATCGTCTCGTGGGAAGGGTGGGGTCGCGGGGACTCTACCTATCCTTCAGGAGCGACGCGAGGGGATGCGAAGCAGTGGCCTCACTTTTTCGGGGAGCCTGTTTCGGGGAGCCCTGTCAGGCGGCGAGCTTGGCGTTGCCGCGCGAGAAGAGCCTGGCGAGACGGTTCTGGATCGTTTCGCCGCGGGTCTTGCCGGCCAACTGGCCTTCAGCCTCGCGGATGTCTCCGCGGCGAGCCGAAAGGGCGACATCGAAGGCGCCCACATAACTCGTGGCATAAATGGCAAGGATGTTCATTTTATTCACCTTCAGACACGGCCAGCGGGGAACCATTCCCATCGAACCCGGCCGCGTATCCTCTTGTAGCTTGGGTTTACGCTGGTGATATGCGCTGCCGGGGCCTATATATCAAACGATCTTTTTGCACCGCAGTTGTGAGATAAACTAACATATGGCTCCCCGCCGCCTGCCATCGCTGAAAGCGCTCCGGGCCTTCGAGGCCGCGGCCCGGCATGGCAGTTTCTCTCAAGCTGCCGCCGAGCTCAGCGTGACCCATGCCGCAATCAGCCATCAGGTCAGGGCGCTGGAGGAAGAACTCGGCGCACCGCTTTTTCACCGTACGGGCCGTCACGTCGAGCTGACCGAGCGCGGGCAGAAGCTCGTTCCGGCGCTCACCGCCGCTTTCGAGCAGATGGCCGATGCCTGGGCGCAGGCGGGCGCGAAGGACAATGCGACGCTCACCGTTTCGGTCGAGCCCTCTTTTGCGGCGCGCTGGCTGGTGCTCCGGCTCGGCAAGTTCAACCGCGCCCACCCCGATATCGAGCTTCGCCTGCTGCCATCCTCCGACATCGTCGATTTCGCGCGCGAGGATGTCGATATCGGCATCCGCTACGGGCTCGGCGAATGGCCGGACGTCGTTTCCGAAAAGCTTTTCGAGGCGACGGTCTATCCCGTCTGCTCGCCCGCGCTCCTCGACCCCAGGCGCCCGATCCGCAAGCCCGAAGACCTCAAATCCTATCCGCTGCTGCATGAGGAAACGATGCAGCACTGGGTGAACTGGCTCGAAGAGGCGGGCGTGAAACATCCGCGCTGGGCGATGCGCGGGCCGCTCTTCATCGAGGCGAGCCTCGCGCTGCAGGCGGCCGCGGGCGGGCAGGGCGTCGCGCTCGCCAACGACACGCTCGCCATGGCCGACCTCGCCGAAGGCCGGCTCGTCCGCCTCTTCGATATCGAGATGCCGGACGAGGAGGGCTACTGGCTCGTCTATCCGGAAGGGGCGCTGAAGAAGCCCAGGGCCGAAGCCTTCCGCAACTGGATCCGCGAGGAGGCCGGGCTCGGGCCGCCCGAACACCCGAAGCCGCCCGAAATGCTCACGCCGCGCGGGCGGGGGAAGGCGGTGAGGTGAGAAGCGGATGTCGTTTTTTCTCTACACTTGTCATGCCCGGACTTGATCCGGGCATCCAGTAGCCGCCGCAGGCGGCGTCATTCTTCGCAAAAATTCCTTCTCCTGTTTCCTCTGGCGCTTTGGCGCAGTCTTGCGAAGAGAGACGGCGCGGTCCGCGCCTTCTGGATTGCCGGGTCAAGCCCGGCAATGACGGTGTGGGTCTATCCCATCCGCGCCCGCTTCATTTCCTCGATGAGGGCACCAGCCTCCGTCACCGGCAGCGAGCAGGTCTCGCCGGCGCAGACGTAAGCGGTGGGTTTGCCGTCCTGCCTTTCCTTGCCATGCGCCGGGTGCCCGGCGGGCAGCACCTTGCCGTCGCGCATTCGCATCAGCACGCGCGAGGGACAGGAGACGGAGAAGGCCGCGCGGGCGAGGGGCGCCGTCTCCGCCTCCGTTCCGATCAGCACCACCTGGACGGGCCGGAGCCTGGTGTCGAGGCTCGCGATGTAACTCCCCAGCGGAAAGATGTTCTCCTGCAGCTCGCCCGCGAAGGCGCGGATCAGCTCGTCGGCGCGGGCAAAATAATCCGCCTTGCCGGTCAGCAGCGCGAGCTTCACCAGCGTGCCCGGCAGCGTTCCGTTGGCGGCGGGCGTTGCATCGTCCGAAACCGTCCGCCTACGGATGATGAGGGCCGGGGCGTCGCCAGCGGTGAAGAAGTAGCCGCCATTCGTCTCGTCGCGGTAATGGGCGTCGAGTTCGGCGATGAGGCTTTCAGCTTCCGCCACATAACCCTCGTCGCCGGTCGCTTCGGCGAGCGCGACGGCCGCATCCGCCATATTGGCGAGATCGTCGGCCATGGCGATGTGCTGAAGTTTCCCCTCGCGCCAGGCATGGTGGAGGCGGCCCTCCACTCTCATCGTCTCCATCACGAAGCGGAAGGCCGATGCCGCCATCTCCACCCACGCACTCTCGCCGAAGGTGGCGCCGGCGCGGGCCAGGGCGGCGATCATCAGCCCGTTCCAGTCGGCGAGCACCTTGTCGTCGAAGCCCGGATGGACGCGCATATCGCGCTCGGCAAAGAGCCGCGCCTTCAGCGGTTCGAGCGCCGCTTCCTCTTCGTCGCTGAAAGGCGCGTCGGCGCGGGCGAGGCGGTTCAATATGTTCGTCTCTTCCCAGTTGCCTTCGGCCGTCACATCATAGACCTGCTTGAAAAGTTCCGCCTCGCCGGGCGTGAGGAGATTGTCGATCCCGGCTTCCGACCAGACATAGAATTTGCTCTCGACGCCCTCGCTGTCGGCATCGAGCGAAGCGGCAAACCCGCCGCCTTCCGTCGTCATCTCGCGCGCGACCCATTCCACCGTCTCGCGCACGCGGCGCTCGTAAAGCGGCTTGCCGGTTTCGGCCCAGACCAGCGTCAGAAGGTCGATCAGAGCCGCATTGTCGTAGAGCATCTTCTCGAAATGCGGGGCGAGCCAGAACTCGTCCACCGAATAGCGTGCGAAGCCGCCGCCCAGGTGATCGTAGATGCCGCCTTCGGACATATGGTCGAGGGCGCGGGTGACGGGGAGGGCGAAGTCCTCGCGGCCGGTCCTCAGATGCGCGCGCCACAGGAGCGAGAGCAGGGGGACTTGCGGAAATTTCGGCGCGCCGCGAATGCCGCCATTTTCCGGGTCCATGATCTCGGCGAGTTTTTCAGCGACGATAATCGGCACCTGCGGCGTGGGCTCGCCGGGCCGCGCGGTCCCGGCCTGTTTCTTCAGCGCCTCGGTCAGCGCCGCGCGGTTCTTGTAGACCTTGGCCGGTTCCTCGCGAAAGATGCGCGCGACTTCGGTCAGCACATCGGCAAAGCCCGGCCGTCCATAGGCCGCTTCCTTCGGAAAATAGGTGCCGCCCCAGAAGGGCTCGCCCTCCGGCGTCAGGAACATGGTCAGCGGCCAGCCGCCCTGCTGCCCCAGAAGATGCAGCGCCGACATGTAGATCGCGTCGATGTCGGGGCGCTCTTCGCGGTCGACCTTGATGTTGACGAAGTGCTCGTTCATCACGGCGGCGACGCCTTCATCCTCGAAGCTTTCATGCGCCATCACATGGCACCAGTGACAGGCGGCATAGCCGACGGAGAGCAGGATCGGTTTCTTCTCGCGCTTCGCGGCGGCGAGCGCCTCTTCGCCCCAAGGCCGCCAATGCACCGGGTTCTCCGCGTGCTGGAGGAGATAGGGGCTCGTTTCGGCGCTGAGGAAATTTCGTGACATGCGAGCTTCCGGACGGTTCACTTGAAACAATGATTTGATTTGTTGCGGCAATGTGGGGCAATCCATCCGCCCCGTCGAGAAAGAGATAAGGCGATGAAAGTCACAATCGATGTCGAACTGACGCCCGTCGAAGCGCGGCGGCTGATGGGGCTGCCCGACCTCGAACCGATGCAGCAGCGCCTCATCGCCGAGCTCGAAAAGCGCATGGCCTCGAACATGTCCTATATCGATCCCGAGCAGATCGTGAAGGCGATCATGCCGGTCGGCGCGCAGGGGCTCGAGCAGTTCCAGAACCTGCTCTGGGGCATGGCGCAGACGGCGATGGGCGGCGGCAAGAAACCCGCGCCGAAGAAAGACGGCGCGAAGAAAGAATCCTAGAGCCACCGATAACGGATCGCAGCGCAGTGGAAACGATTTACGCCCTGTCGACGGCGGCGGGACGCGCCGGCATTGCCGTGCTGCGCCTGTCGGGGCCGCATGTGCGCGAGGCCGTTCTCGCGCTCACCGGCGAAGAACCGGGGCCTGCGCGCGAGGCGCGGCTCAGCCGCTTCCGCGATCCGCAAACGCAGGCGCCGCTCGATCGTGGACTCCTTCTGTTCTTCGAGGGCCCGGCGAGCTTCACCGGCGAGGATGTTGCCGAGTTCCACATTCATGGCGGCCGCGCGGTCGTCGCCGCGATGCTGCGCGCCCTGTCGGCGCTGCCGGGGCTTCGCGCGGCCCGGCCCGGCGAGTTTACGCGCCGCGCCTTCGAGAACGGCAAGCTCGACCTCACCGAGGTCGAAGGGCTCGCCGATCTCATCGACGCCGAAACCGAGGCGCAGCGCATCCAGGCGCTGCTCCAGATGGAGGGCGCGCTCGGCCGACTCTATGAGGGCTGGCGCGCGCGGCTCATCAAGGCGCTGGCTTACGCCGAGGCCGAAATCGATTTTCCCGACGAGGATGTGCCGGGCGGCCTCACCCGCAAGCTCCTCCCCGAGATCGAGGCGCTGGCCGCTGAAATCGCCGCCCATCTCGATGACGGGCGCAAGGGCGAGCGGCTTCGCGACGGGGTCGAGGTGGCGATCATCGGGCCGCCGAATGCGGGCAAGTCGAGCCTCCTCAACCGCCTCGCGGGGCGCGAGGCCGCCATTGTCTCGGAAGAGGCGGGGACGACGCGCGATGTGCTCGAAGTCCGGCTCGATCTCGGCGGCGTGCCGGTGACGCTGGCCGACACGGCGGGATTGCGCGAGGCGGCAGGCGCCATCGAGCGGGAGGGCGTGCGCCGGGCATTGGCGCGCGCGGAGGCGGCCGATCTCCGTCTGGTCATCACCGCTCCCGGAGCGGGCGGCGATTTCTCGCTGGCGCGCGAGGGCGACATCCGCATCGTCAACAAGCTCGATCTCGGCGGCGAGGTGCCGCCCGGCGTCCTCGGCGTTTCGGCGCTGACGGGGCAGGGGCTTGATCTTCTCGAAGCCGTCCTCCGCGAGAGGGTCGGCGCGGCCTATGAGGCCCAGGAACATCCGATGATCACCCGCGCCCGTCACCGCGAGGGGCTTGGCGACTGCGCGGCCTCGCTTGCCCGGGCAGGTGAGGCCTTGAAGGCGGAGCGTGCCGCCGAACTCGTCGCCGAGGATCTCCGTCTTGCCGCCCGCGCGCTGGGCCGCATCACCGGCCGCGTCGATGTCGAGGATCTGCTCGACGTGATTTTCCGCGACTTCTGCATCGGCAAGTGACGCCGCTTCGGCTCCCTCCGTGAAATTTCTCACCTGTCACTCGTCATGACCCGCTTTATGCGGGTCATCCACGTCTTTCTTCTCTGGATGCCGGAAGACGTGGATGGCCCGCCAAAAAAGTTTGAAGGAGGGCCGGGCCATGACGAAGATGGAGGGTTCCACTTAGCGGGCCTGTTTCACGTGAAACAGGAAGAAGGCTCGAATCCGATTCCCCTTCAATCACTTGCGGCAGAATCCTCAACTCGGTGGAATCGCGATTCGACTCTGTGGAAAAGTTTGACGGGGCAGGCGTCAGCGACTATTGCTCTGCCGTGTTTGCCTGATTGTGCCGCGGTCGAATCCGTTCCTACGGCCACAGGCACTTTTTCTCCACCAGGGTTTTTCGGGCGGGTTAATTCGATGACGCGCGAATTCGATGTGATCGTGATCGGCGGCGGCCATGCGGGCTGCGAGGCGGCGTCGGCGGCGGCGCGTGCGGGCGCGCGCACGGCGCTCATCACGCACAAGATTTCGACCATCGGCGAGATGTCCTGCAACCCGGCCATTGGCGGTCTCGGCAAGGGCCATCTGGTGCGCGAGGTCGATGCGCTGGACGGGCTCATGGGCCGCGTCGCCGATGCCGCCGGCATCCAGTTCCGCCTGCTCAACCGGCGCAAGGGTCCGGCCGTTCGCGGCCCCCGCGCCCAGGCCGACCGCAAGCTCTATCGCGAGGCCATGCAGACCGCGATCCTGAACCATCGCAATCTCGAGGTGATCGAGGCCGCCGTCTCTGACCTCTTGGTGGAGGCGGGCGAGGTCAGGGGCGTCGCCTCGGAGGACGGACGGCAGTGGAAGGCCGCTCGCGTGGTGCTCACCACCGGCACTTTCCTGCGCGGCATGATTCATCTCGGCACGAGCCGCATCCCGGCGGGCCGGGTAGGGGAGGCGCCGGCGCTCGGTCTTTCGGACCAGCTCTATGGTCTCGGCTTCCAGCTTGGCCGGCTCAAGACGGGCACGCCGCCGCGCCTCGCCGGCGACAGCATCGCCTGGGGCGAACTGGAAGTGCAGCCGGGCGATAATCCGCCCGTGCCCTTCTCCTTCCTGACCACGGAAATCTCGACGCCGCAGGTGCCCTGCCACATCACGCGGACCACGGAGGCAGGTCACCGGATCATCGAGGAGAACCTGAAGTTCTCGCCCGTCTATTCCGGCCAGATCGAGGGCGTCGGGCCGCGCTATTGCCCCTCCATCGAGGACAAGGTGGTGCGGTTCCGCGAGCGCGACAGCCACCAGATCTTCCTGGAGCCCGAGGGCCTCGACGACGACACGATCTATCCGAACGGCATTTCGACCGCCCTGCCGGAAGAGGTGCAGCTTGCCTTCCTCAAGACCATTCCGGGTCTTGAGAATGTGGTCATGCGCCGGGCGGGCTATGCCATCGAATATGACTATATCGACCCGCGCGAGCTCACGCCCACGCTGGAGACGCGGCGGCTTCCCGGCCTTTACCTGGCGGGCCAGATCAACGGCACCACGGGCTATGAGGAGGCGGCCGCGCAGGGGTTGATGGCGGGGCTCAATGCGGCGCTGGCGGCGGCGGGCGCGGAACCCCTGATCCTCGACCGGGCGCAGGCCTATATCGGCGTGATGATCGACGATTTGATCACGCGGGGCGTCAGCGAGCCTTATCGCATGTTCACCTCGCGCGCCGAATACCGGTTGACGCTCCGGGCGGACAATGCCGATCAGCGCCTCACGGCGGCAGGGATCGGCGCGGGCGTCGTGGGGGAGGAGAGGGCGTCGGCTTTCGGGGCCCGGATGCAGGCGCTGGACGCGGCGCGCGCGCTTTGCGCGGCAGCAAGGCTGAGCCCCAGCGAGCTCAACAAGCGCGGGCTCAAGGTCAATCAGGACGGCGTGCCCCGCAGCGCCCTGGAGTTGCTTGCCTATCCCGATGTGGATGTGGCCCGGCTGGCTGCCATTTGGCCCGTACTGGGCGGCTTCGAGCCCGGTATCGGTGAGCAGATGGAGATCGAGGCCCAATATGCGGGCTATCTGGAGCGTCAGGAGGCCGATATAAGGGCATTCCGGAAGGATGAGGGGCTGAAGCTCCCCTCCGGACTGGATTACGGGCGCATCGGCGGGCTTTCTTCCGAGGTGCGGCAGAAGCTTTCGGCGGCGCGCCCGGCGACGCTCGGACAGGCGGCGCGGGTCGATGGCGTGACCCCGGCGGCGCTCACAGCCTTGATGATTCACGTGAAACAAAAGCGCACGGCTTGAGGCATCATACCCGGTATGTCCCAACATGTAGTAGGGGAAGGGCCGCAAGTCGTTGATGCGGAATCCTTTTCCGCCCTTCTCGGTGTTTCACGTGAAACAATGGAGCGGCTCGTCCGGTACGAGACCCTCCTGATCAAGTGGCAGAAATCCATAAATCTCGTCTCAGCGAGCACTCTGCCGGAGCTATGGCGGCGGCATATGCTCGATTCTGCCCAGCTCGCGGCGCTGGCGCCCGAGGGGGCGCGGCGCTGGGCCGATCTCGGCAGCGGCGGCGGCTTTCCGGGCCTGGTCGTGGCCATTCTGCTGGCCGGGAGGCCGGGTTTCGAGATGCATCTGGTCGAGAGCGACCAGCGCAAATGCATCTTCATGCGGGAAGTGGCGCGGGCGGCGGAAGCGCCGGTGACGGTTCATAATTGCCGGATCGAGGGTTTCGCAGCCGGGCAGGGCGCCTTCGACGTGGTGTCCGCCCGGGCGCTGGCGCCGCTCGACCGGCTGCTTGGCTGGGCCGCGCCGCTTTTCGGTCCGCAGACGGTAGGGCTGTTTTTGAAGGGGCAGGGGGTCCAGGACGAATTGACCTTGGCCCGAAAAAGCTGGATATTCGAAGCCGACCTTCACCCCTCTCAGTCGGATCCAGCGGGTTCCGTGCTGATGCTGCGAGGCCTTCATGGAACAGATCGACAAGATGCTGGTGACTGACGCGGCCCGAACTGCCGCGAGCGCCATTCCTGCTGAAGGCGGCAATCCGATGATTGCTCCGTCCACGGATCGTCCGCGCATCCTGGTCGTCGCCAATCAGAAAGGCGGCGTCGGCAAGACGACGACGGCGATCAATCTCGGCACCGCGCTTGCCGCTGTCGGCGAGCGCGTGCTGATCGTCGATCTCGATCCGCAGGGCAATGCCAGCACCGGTCTCGGCATTGGCCGCAACGAGCGCAAGGTCTCCGCTTATGATGTGCTGATCGGCGCGGCGCTGATCGAGGATGCGATCGTGCCCACCAAAGTGCCCGGCCTCGATATTGTTCCGTCCACGATGGATCTTCTCGGCGCGGAGCTCGAACTTGCCAGCGTGCAGCGCCGCTCGCATCGCCTGCGCGATGCGTTGTCGCGCATGCCGCGTCACGGCAAGACGCGCGGCGAGAGCGATGCCGAGAAGCAAAGCACCTCGCGGCCCTACTCCTATCTGCTGATCGATTGCCCGCCTTCGCTCAACCTGCTCACCATCAATGCGATGACGGCGGCGGACGCGATCCTCGTGCCGCTGCAATGCGAGTTCTTTGCACTGGAGGGTTTGAGCCAGCTCCTGCGCACCGTCGAGCGCGTCAAGACCAGCCTCAATCCGCGTCTCGACATCCAGGGCATCGTGCTCACCATGTTCGACCAGCGCAACAAGCTCTCCGACCAGGTGGCGTCCGATGTGCGCTCCTATCTCGGCGACAAGGTTTATCGCACGGTCATTCCGCGCAATGTCCGCATCTCCGAAGCGCCGTCCTATGGCAAGCCGGCGCTGGTCTATGATCATCGCTGCGCGGGCAGTAAGGCCTATATGAAACTGGCCGCCGAGATGATCCAGCGCGAGCGCCGCATCCGTCAGTCGGCGGCTTGAAGCGCCTGACTGGAGGAGCCGGCGAGGCGAGGGCGCTGCGAAATGTCTTAACAACGCCTTCTAACGAATTGAAACTATTGTATTATGGGTCATACAAGGTAGTGCTGGCGTAAGGCGGAAACTTGGCCCAGTGGCGCTTTTCCGCGATTTCGGTAAATGATGGGCGAGGCCCTACCGGTCCTACCGGCAGGGCGGCCGCGCCGGGGGCGGGCGGTCAGGCAAATGAGCCCCGGGAATGGAATTGGAAGGGAAGCGATGGCAATGGCAGAGGAAACCCCGAGCCGGCTTGGACGTGGTCTGGCGGCGCTGATCGGCGAGGACACCGCCTTCGCGCTTGGCGACAAGGAAGCACCGGCGCCCAAGGGCGTGCGCGAGGTGCCGATCGAGTTCCTGCGCGCGAACCCCTTCCAGCCGCGTCACACCTTCCGGCCGGAAGACCTCGAAGACCTGTCGAACTCGATCCGCGAGAAGGGCATCCTGCAGCCGATCGTGGTGCGCCCCGTGCCGGGCGAGGACAACCGCTTCGAGATCGTCGCCGGCGAGCGCCGCTGGCGCGCCGCGCAGGCCGCGCAGCTCCATCAGGTGCCGGTGATCGTCAAGGAACTGAGCGACGCCGAATCGCTCGAAATCGCGATCATCGAAAATGTGCAGCGCGCCGACCTCAACGCCGTCGAAGAGGCGGCGGGCTATGAGCGCCTCATGCAGCAGTTCAGCTATACGCAGGACCAGCTTTCGAAGCTCATCGGCAAGAGCCGCTCCCATGTCGCCAATACGTTGCGCCTTCTCTCGCTGCCCGATAGCGTCCGGGGGCTGATCGAGGAGGGCAAGCTGTCGGCCGGCCAGGCCCGTCCGCTGATCGGCCACGGGCAAGCCGAAAGTTTCGCCCGCGAGATCGTCGCCAAGGGTCTCTCGGCGCGCGAGGCCGAGGCGCTCACCCGCAAGCCCGATGCGGCGGCCGCGAGCGCCCGGCCGAAGTCGCTCCCGAAGCCCGAAAAGGATGCCGACACGCTGGCGCTTGAGAAAAACATTTCCGACCAGCTCGGGCTCAAGGTCGAGATTTCCTTCTCCGGCGACAAGGGCGGCGAGGTGAAGATCGCCTACAAGACGCTCGAGCAGCTCGACGAAATCTGCCGCCGCCTCGCCGGCCGCAATGCGCAGAAGATGCAGTAACGCGAATTAATCCGGGTACGGAGGATTTCTCCCTCTCCGCGGGAGAAAGGGAAGGGTGAGGGGGCTGCCCTCCGATCCTTATCCCCTCTGTGGCTCGTCTGCCGTTGCAACACTGCACGGGGGTGTGCTTCCTCCGGCACAGCGGGGACAAGAGCGCCGTTCATGACGGTTCAATGACAGTCGTGTGACAAAGAGCCCGGTTTATCCTCCTTTTGCGGGGACAGCGCGGCGCGCCGATCTTGCGCCATCCTGATCTAACGGCGCGCTGAACGCGCGCCTTGGGCAATCCGGAAAAGCGTCTGGCCGCAGATCGAAACATCGGGCTGGCCGGTCGATTTGCATTGCCCCTCTGCCTCAAGGGCGAGCGCCAGCGCACGGTCGAGGCGCCGCCGGTTCCACAACCGCATTTGTCCTTGTACGGATGTTTTTCGGCTGAAATGGAGCGGCGGCCGGAAGCCTCTGATCGCGCCCTCGACATCGCTGCCGGTTTCGAGGCGCGCGGCGGCGAGGTGAAGCTGCATCAGGTGGCGCGAAAGCGCATTCAAGATCGCGATGGCATTGGTGTCGGCGGCCTTGGCGCGGGCGAGCGCGGTGTCGAGCCGGTCGAGGTCGCCCGTCATCGCGGCGTCGATCACCTCGTCGAGGTTCGAGCCTGCATTGTCGCCGACGCTGGCCCGTGCATCGTCGAGCGTCACCATGCGCTTCTCGCCGGGCTTGTCCGCCGCCGCTTTGGGTCCCGCATAAAGGATGAGCTTTTCGAGCTCGTTCTGCGTCACGCCGCGATCGGAGCCGAGGTTCTGCAAGAGATAGTCGAGTGCGGCGGGCTCCGGTGCGAGGCCCTCGGCGGAAAGCCGCGAGCGGATCAGGCTCTCGATCTGCTCGCGCCCGTCGGCATAACAGGCAATCGCAGCCGCATTCTTCGCGTTCTCGAAAAGCGCGCGCAGCGACGAGCGCGGTCCAAGCTCTCCCGCCTCGACAAGGATCAGCGCGTCGCCCGCGGGATCGGAAAGGAAGCTTTCGAAAATCTTCGCGGTGCCGTCGGCCGCGCCGCGAATGCGCACCACGCGCCTGCCGCCGAGCATGGCGATCGACGCCGCCTCGTCGGCGAGGCGCGCGGGGTCCTGCTTCAGATCGCCGTCGGAAAGTTCCGAAATCCGGAAAGGGTCGGTGGGATCGTCAACGACGGTCCGCAGCATGATCTCGATCCGCTCACGGACGAGCCCGGCGTCGGGTCCGTAGACAAGAACCGCAAGCACCTTCGGATCGGGGCTCTTGACGAAACGGTCTGCGTCGCGGGGCGCGATTTTCAAGGCGCGTTCCGCCTAGCTGCCGGTCTTGGCCGCGCGATCGAAATAGATCGAGAGCTGCAGCTTGATGTCGCTTGCGGCCGCCTTGGCGATGCGCTCGCGCGTGTCCTTGTCGGCGACGATGTTGGCATATTCGGACTGGACGCGGTTGTAGGAGGAACGCGAGCGCGAGGTCGAGCGCAGCAGCGTCTCCTTCGTGTCCGTCTTCACGAGACGGAAGGGCACGAGAAGCGCGAGGTTCTTGCGCGTCACGTCCGCGTCGCGCTCGGTGATGACGTCCTCGCTGTAGAGCACGGGCGCGATCTCGAGAATGTAGGGCGCATTCGGCGGCGGATTGCCGGTGGAGGAGAATAGGTCGAGCAGGCTGTACTTGATTTCGCGGCCAAGCGCATTGTCCGGCGCGCTGACGTCGAGTTGCGAGAGTTCGTCCGTCACCGCGACGCCGCCCCGCTCGGCATAGAGCGGCGAGAATCCGCAGGCGCCGAGCGGGGCCATCAGCAGGAGCGCGATCAACGGTGCGGCAAGACGCTTCACGTCAGGCCACGATGTTGACGATCTTGCCAGGCACGACGATGACCTTGCGGACGGGTTTTCCATCGATCGCCTTCTCCACCTTGTCGAGCGCGAGCGCCGCGCGTTCCACCGTTTCCCTGTCCGCGTCGCGAGCGATGGTCAGCTCGTCGCGGCGCTTGCCGTTCACCTGAACGGCAATGGTGATGGAGTCTTCCACGAGGAGGGCCTTGTCGGCAACCGGCCATTCGGTGCCGGTCAGCGGCGTCTCGTGTCCGAGCGTCTCCCAGCACTCCTCCGCAAGATGCGGCATCATCGGGCCGACGATCTGGACGATGAGCTCCAGCGCCTCGCGCAGCGCCCATTTCGCATCGTCCTTCTTCGGTTCCGCAGGTGCGAAAGCGGCGATCGCGTTGGCGAGTTCGTAGACGCGGGCAACGGCCCTGTTGAAGCGCAGATTGTCGAAGTCGTCGGCCGCCGCCGCCAGCGCCTGATGCGCGGCCCGGCGCAGCGCCATCGCCTCTTCGCTGAAAGCCGTCGGCATGGCCGCGCCCTTCGGCGCGATGCTTCCTGCGGCGCCGCTCACCATGCGCCAGAGGCGCTGCGTGAAGCGCCAGGCGCCTTCCGCGCCCTGGTCGGACCATTGCACGTCGCGGTCGGGCGGACTGTCGGACAGCATGAACCAGCGCGCGGTGTCGGCGCCGTATTTCGCGATGATGTCTTCGGGGTCGACCGTATTCTTTTTCGACTTCGACATCTTCTCGACGGAGCCGATGCGGATCGGCGCGCCCGTTTCCACATGCTTCGCGACGCGCTTGCCGTCCACCGTCTCGATCGCGACTTCCTCCGGCGGCACCCAGCGGCCTTGTTCGTCGCGATAGGTCTCGTGGTTCACCATGCCTTGCGTGAAGAGCCCGGCAAAAGGTTCGTCGAGCGAAAGATGCCCGGTCTTGTGCATGGCGCGGGTGAAGAAGCGCGCATAGAGAAGGTGCAGGATCGCATGCTCGATGCCGCCGATATATTGATCGACGGGCAGCCAGCGATTTGCGGTTTCCTTGTCCGTTGGCGTCTTTGCATCCGGCGCGGTGAAGCGCGCGAAATACCAGGAGCTGTCGACGAAAGTATCGAACGTGTCCGTCTCGCGGCGCGCCGGGCTGCCGCATTCGGGGCAGTCTACCTGCTTCCATGTCGGATGGCGGTCGAGCGGATTGCCGGGCTGGTCGAACGTCACGTCGTCGGGCAGCACGACCGGCAATTGATCGCGCGGCACCGGCACGACGCCGCAGGCCTCGCAATGGATCACGGGGATCGGGCAGCCCCAATAGCGCTGCCGCGAAATGCCCCAGTCGCGCAGGCGGTAGTTGACCGTGCCTTCGCCGAGGCCGAGCGCTTCGAGCTTTTCGATCGCAGCGCGCTTTGCGGCGGTGACGTCGAGGCCGTTCAGGAACTCCGAATTGACGGCGACGCCGTCGCCCGTGAAGGCGTCGGTGCCGGCGATGAGTTCGGCGCCCCATGCGGGATCTTCCGCGCGGTCCTTCGGCGTGACCACGGGAATGATGGGGAGCCCGTATTTTTTTGCGAAGTCGAAGTCGCGCTGGTCATGGGCGGGGCAGGCGAAGATCGCGCCGGTGCCATATTCCATCAGCACGAAATTCGCGACATAGACCGGGAGCGTCTTGCCTTCCATGAAAGGATGGCGGGCGGTGAGGCCGGTGTCGAAACCCATCTTCTCTGCCGTCTCGATCGCTTCTTCCGACGTGCCGATCTGGTCGCATTTGCGGATGAAGTCCTGGAGCGCCGGATTGTCCTTGGCAAGCGCCTGCGTTAGCGGATGATGCGGGGAGAGCGCGCAGAAGCTCGCGCCGAAAAGCGTGTCCGGGCGTGTCGTGAAAATTTCGAGCCTGTGGTCCGCTTCGCCGGGCACGCCGTCGAGCGGAAAGAAGACGCGCGCGCCTTCGGAGCGGCCGATCCAGTTCCTCTGCATCAGCCGGACCTTTTCCGGCCAGTGCGTCAGCGTCTCAAGACCGTCGAGCAGGTCGTCGGCGAAATCCGAAATCTTCAGGAACCATTGCGTGAGTTCGCGCCGCTCGACGAGCGCGCCAGAGCGCCAGCCGCGGCCGTCGATCACCTGCTCGTTCGCGAGCACCGTGTTGTCGACCGGGTCCCAGTTCACCATGCTCTTGCGGCGGGTGACGATGCCGGCGTCCAGCATGTCGAGAAAAAGTGCCTGCTCCTGGCCGTAATATTCGGGATCGCAGGTTGCGAATTCGCGGCTCCAGTCGATCGCAAGGCCGATCGATTTCAGCTGCGCACGCATGGCTGCGATGTTGTCGTAGGTCCAGCCCTTGGGATGGACGTTCTTTTCCATCGCCGCATTCTCGGCCGGCATGCCGAAAGCATCCCAGCCCATCGGGTGCAGCACGTTGTAGCCGCGCGCGCGCCGGAAGCGCGCGATCGCATCGCCGATCGTGTAGTTGCGGACATGGCCCATGTGAATGCGCCCCGACGGATAGGGGAACATTTCGAGAACATAATATTTGGGTTTGCCGTTCGCGCCTTCGTCAGCAGGATCGCGGGTCAGGAAGTCGCCGCGCTCCTCCCAGATCTTCTGCCATTTCGGCTCGACGGTGCGCGCATTGTAACGTGTGGACATGGTCTTGCGGGATCTCTCGGACGGGACCGGGGCGGAGGCGGGTGCCCTGGCCCTCTCCCCGAGCGCGTGCCCCGCTGTCCGCCCGTTCCGGGCTTACTTCTGTTCCTGCGCCTCGATCGTGTTGATGCGAAGCTGGCGGGCGCGGACGAGAATGGCGTTCTCGATCTGCGGGCCTGTGGAGTTGGCGACGGGCGCGTCGACCCATTCGCCGTTTTCGGCCTTGTTCTGGCGGAAAACGGCCACTTTGACGCCATCGGCGCGGAGCCGCTTGTCGAGAATATAGACCGTCACCTTGAAGCGTTCGCCGGCCGCCTTCGGGTCCTGGTACCAGTCGGTGATGATGACGCCGCCGAAGGGGTCGGCGGAGGCGAGCGGCATGAAGGAAATCGTGTCGAGCGAGGCGCGCCACAGGAAGCTGTTCACGCCGATGCCGCCGCCGCCGAGATTTTCTTCCGCGCCGCCGCCGAAGAGTTTCAGGCCGTCCTCGCCGAAGACGGATTCGCGTTCCTTGCCCGTCGGATTATTGGGGCCGCCCTGGCCCGTCGGCTGGCCGGGGAAGTTCGATTCCGAGGGTCCGCATGCCGCAAGGCCCAGAAAGGCAGCGCAAAGAAGCGCCGCGACGGTCGATTTCGCGCGTGTCAGTCCGTGATAGGTCATCAATTTACGGCAAGCCTCTCGCGTTGCGCCCCTCTGTCCGCCGTCTCTTGCGTGATCGGCATGCGGAGAGCAAGTGAATTCGCATGTCCGGCGCGTTCCGCAGCCGGCGCGCCTTTTATAGCGAGATAAAGCCTTCCCCCGCAATCGCACATATCCCGGGAAGATCTCCCTCCCTTCGCCCTGCGGGCGCCCGCCGCAAATGCCGGGAGCGGCGGACAGGCAGGGAAGTGTGACCAGCAAAGCACAATATGGTGAGGGCCGATGCGCCTTCCGCTCCTCGTCCGCACCTGCCGGAACACCGGCTTCGTGCAAAGGAGTCCGCTTGAACGCTGAACAACTCGCTCCGTGGACAGGCATTCTCCGGCCAGGCAATCGCATTGGTTAACGGTCGTATCCGGATTTGTGCCCTTTCCGCAACATCGACTGACATTCCATCGTCATGCGGAGAGGTTTGCTTGACCCGAGGCGCTTATCAACGGATTAATCGGGCATGCGCTCGGGGGGCAGTTTCGGTCGGCCCGGCGATGCACGAGCCACGGGGGAAGTTTTCCACTGGCTCGTTCAAATGGAACAGCTCTTAGCTGATACTGCGAGGAACACATGAAAAAGACACTCCTTGGGACGACTGCTCTCGTCTCGGCCGGCCTCATCGCCGGTCCGGCGCTTGCGAGCGATCCGCTGACCGTTACGGTCGGCGGCACCGTGACGGCCGGTTTCTACGTCATTGATGCCGACGATTTTGGCGGCGCGTCCTTTCAGGACACGGCCGTGAAGCTTGTCGCGCGCAACATCGACATCAAGGCCGAAGGCACGCTGGACAATGGCATGGTTGCCGGCGTTCTCGCGACGCTCTCGCTCGGTGACGACTGGAACTCGCACTTCAACAACAACGACGCGACGTTCCGCGAACTCTTCGCCTATCTCGAAGGCGGCTTCGGCCGGTTCGAAATCGGCGGCACGGACGGTTCGGCCTTCAAGATGCACTACACCTCGCCCTGGTTCGTGCCGGGCAACGGTGTCGACAGCCCGAACATCCTGAACTCGTTCGGCGCGACGAGCGTGACCACGGGTTATGGCTTCCGTCATTCGACGTTCTCGCTGATGGCGGCGGATGCAAACAAGGTGACCTATTTCACCCCGCGCTTCGCTGGCTTCCAGCTCGGTCTCTCCTACACGCCGGAGACGACCTTCAACGGTCCGAACCCGAACGGCCTTGGTCTCGTTGCGAATAATACCTCGATCGAGGATGTGGTCGAAGTCGCGCTCAACTATGCCGGCTCCTTCGGCAGCGTCGATCTCGGTGTGGACGGCTTCTACGTGTCGGGCGATGCCCCGACGGCAACAGCGGGCGATCCCGAGGAACTCGGCTTCGGTGCCAATATCGGCTTCGCCGGCTTCACGCTCGGTGGCGCCTGGTACCAGTCGGAAGATCTTTTCCTGACCTCCGTTCCGGTCCCGAGCACTGTGGGTCTCGAAGAGGAAGTCTGGACCGTTGGTCTCTCCTATGGCACGGGTCCGTGGACGGTTGGCGTTGCTTACCTCGAGGACGAGATTTCGTTCCCCGGTGCATCGAGCGACATCACGACTTGGCAGGCCGGTGGCGGTTACAATCTCGGCTCGGGCGTCGACGTGGGCCTCGATCTTCAGATGAGCGAGATCACGGGCTTCGGCGGCGGTAGCTGGGAATCCCAGTCGGCTGGTCTCGTTCTCTCCGTTTCGTTCTAATCATTTCTGCGATCAGTTCGCTTCGAAGAAGCAAATCTAAGATTAGAGAGCGGGTACAAGACCCGCTCTCTTTTTTTTGCCTGCGCAAATTGCTAGGTATGGCGCCGACAACCGATAAATGACAGCGCGAGAGGTCGCGATATGGGCGCCCTGATCTGGCTTGCCTCCTATCCGAAGTCCGGCAACACATGGATGCGCAGCTTCCTGCACAATCTTTTCAGGAACAGCCATCAGCCGGTCAACATCAACGAGATCGACGATTTCTGCCTGGGCGGTTCCGTCGCGCAGTGGTACCGGCGCTATACATCGACGCCGCTGCGGGAAATGAGCGACGAAGAAACGGCGCGCTACCGGATGCAGGTGCAGCGCGACTTTACGACCGTCTTTCCTGACTCAGTATTCGTCAAGACCCACAATTATCTCGGCGAGCGTAACGGCGTTCCGCTGCATAATATGGAGGTGACGGCGGGCGCAATTTACATCGTCCGGAATCCGCTTGATGTCGTATTGTCAATGATGCCTCACTACGACATCTCACTGGAAGAGGCGATCATTGCGTTGGCGAATGAGGATGCGGGTACCGTCCGCACGGAATCGCATGCACCGGAGGTTTACGGATCGTGGTCCACAAATGTGCGCACATGGACTCGAACACCGAGCCCTGGACTACTGGTTGTGCGCTACGAGGATATGCTCGACAAACCGCGCAAGACCTTCAAACAGGTTGCGACGTTTCTCGGAGTCAGACCCTCACCGGACAGGCTCGAGCGCGCGATCAGGTTTTCATCCTTTAAGGTGCTGAAGGCCCAGGAAGAGAAGGCCGGCTTTAAAGAACGGCCGAAAGTGTCCCGGAATTTCTTCCGCGAGGGCAAGCGGGATCAATGGCGCGAGAAGCTGACGCCCGATCAGGTGCGGCAGATCATATCGGTTCATCACGAGCAGATGGAGCGCTTCGGCTATATCCCCCACGATTACCGCGATGCCGTGCCGGCGCCATCCGCCGCCAGCGCGTAACATGACGCGAACGGAAGAGATTGGCTCGATTTCATGGGCGCGTTGATCTGGCTTGCCTCCTATCCGAAGTCCGGCAACACGTGGATGCGCGTCTTTCTGCTCAACCTGTTGCGCGACAAGGATGAGCCGCTCGACATCAACAAGATGGCTTCGTTCAGTCCGATGGATGCCGCGCGGGCCTGGTATGAACCCTTTGCATCTGCCCCGCTTGAGAAGCTTGGCGAACCGGAAATTGCCGGACTCCTTCCCGCCGGACACAAGCGCATCACCGAATTGCGGCCCGATCCCATTCTCGTGAAGACCCATAATTTTTTCGGCAGCTGGCATGGCGTGCCCCTGCAGACAGCCGCCGTTTCGGCGGGTGCCGTCTATATCGTGCGCAATCCGCTCGACGTTGTCCTTTCGGTCCGCAGTCACTTCGGTATGCCCGACATCGACCGGGCGATCGGATATATCGCCAACGAGAATATGGGAGCCAGGTTAAGCCGTGAGAGGATGCCTGAATTCTTTCGCAGCTGGTCCGGACATGTGCGAAGCTGGATAGAGAAAGCCAATCCAAAAATTCACGTGGTGAAATACGAAGATATTGTGGATGCACCGAACGTTCAGTTCGGGCGGATCAGCCGGGTTCTTGGCATCCCGGCGAATGAGAAGCAGATCGATCGTGCGATCCGCTTTGCCTCCTTCGAACAGCTGCAAAAGCAGGAGGCAGAACACGGTTTCGCTGAAAGAGCGCCGAATTCCGACACCTTCTTCAGGCAGGGAAAAAGCGGCGGCTGGCGGGAAACGTTAACCCGCGAGCAGGTCGAGCGGATTGTTGCCGATCATCGCGAACAGATGGAGCGGTTCGGCTATATCCCCGAAGAGTATCGCTGATGCAGAAGGAAGCCGATGCCCGCGACGCCCGCAATGCCGGTTCCCTGCAAGCGGCGGATGTGCGTTTCGTCCGTGATCCCGCCAAGGGCATAGGCCGGCATGCCGAGCGCGCCTGCAAGCATCGCGAGACGGGCAAGCCGGACGACGCCCAGCACCTTTCCGCCGGGATGACTTTCCGTCGGCAGGACGGGAGAGATGAGCACGGCGTCCGCCCCGGCTCTTGCTGCTTCGATCACCGCCCTCTCCGAATGACATGCCGCGGTGACCAGAACATGCGCCGCGATGCCGCGACAGCGGCCGATATCGCGCTCGGGCAGATGGATGCCGGCGATGCCGAGCCGCCCGCCAAGCTTCGGGCTGCCTGCAACGAAAAGGACGCAGGTTTTTTTTCGTGCGGCCGCGGTGAGGCGTCTCGCCGTCTCATAATCGGGCTTTTCGTCATAGGCGCGCCATATCAGTGCGCTGCCACGCGGCAGAGCGGCAAGCGCCGCCCAGGGGTCGGGAAGACGCTTTGGGCCGGTCATCGCGATGAGGGCGACCGATGTTCTATCGGGATCGAGATAGCGCACCGCGCGCACAACCCGGTCCAAATCCTTTCTCATCTTGTCTCCAAAACGTCCTGCCACTAGCTTCGCCGAGACTATGCCAATGACCGATAACAACGCCAACAGGAACGAAACACCGAAGGCGCGCCTTGACGCCGTTCGGGACCGGATCGCGCGCGC
>NZ_BTVP01000001.1:78619-230335 GCF_045863935.1 Parvibaculum sp.
CGCGCGCAGGAAGCAGCCCGGAAGTGGCCTGCATTGCGCGAACGATACGGCGACGTCGAGCTTCATCTGATCGGTCCCTTGCAGACGAACAAACTCGACGACGCGCTCGATCTCTTCGACGTCCTTCACACGCTGGACCGGCCAAAACTCGCGGAGGCGCTTGTCAAGGCGAGGGAGAAGGGGCGGACACTGCCCCGGCTCTTCGTGCAGGTGAATACGGGCGACGAACCGCAAAAGGCGGGCCTCGCGCCGAAGGACGTTGACGGGTTTCTCGGGCGGTGCCGCGAGGAGTGGGCACTCGAGGTCGAGGGGCTCATGTGCATTCCGCCGGTGGACGAAGAACCGGCGCTGCATTTCGCGCTGCTCGACAAGATCGCAAGGCGGAATGGTCTTGCCGGTCTTTCGATGGGCATGAGCGGCGATTTCGAAACGGCGGTGAAGCTTGGCGCCACGCATGTGCGCGTCGGCAGTGCGCTGTTTGGAACGCGGGCCTAGGCCTTCTCGATCCGCATCCGCGTTTCAGTTCCGCAGAGCGCAAGAACGCTCAGCATGTCGTCGAGCCGCAGGGCGACGCAACCCTCCGTCGGCTGCAACTCGCCCCTCTCTTCTCGCGCAAGATGAAAGAAGACGGCACTCCCGGCATAAGGAACGACGGGAGAATCATTGTGCCCAAGGACGACGACAAGGTCGTAGAGATGGTCCTCTCGCCACATGGTCTCGGCGCTTGCCGGATAAGGCAGGCGAACCGGACGGTTATAGGCGGGGTCTTCGGGCGCATCGCACCATCCGTCCATGGGCGAGATCGGAATGAGCGGCAGGGCCGTCGCGGGCGCTTGCACACGATCCTGACGGTATCTGAGTTCACGCAGAGGAAAAGTTCCAAGCGGCGTGCTGCCGTCGCCTTCCCGTTTTTTCGCGCTCACGCCGGTGCGGCCGAGGGCGCAGGGAAAGCGGAGATTGCCCACGCGCAATTCGCCGCAGGTGCTGCCAGGCGAGCCGGTCACGATGATTTCGGTGGCGATGTCTGCGGAAGAAGCCATGACCGCTACAGATTAGGGAGCGCGGCAGGCGGGGGCAATCGGGCGAAGCGGCCTTATCGCGCCGGTTCGGGGGTCTTCATGGCCTGATGCTTGTCGAGCGCGTCGAGCATGGCGCTGGCAAGATCGGCGGGCCGGCCGGTTTCGGTTTCGTCTGCCGTCGTCTCGACCTTGGCCGGATCGGCGAAGGAGCCGATCAAGGCCTGGAACGCCTCGGGGCTCAGCCGGGGGAGGGGGCTGGCGCCTTCGGATGCGGTCCCGTCCTGAGGGGGGAGCGCTGTTGGCACGATCGAAGCGGTCGTCAGCTCCGCGTCCGGCAGCGCCGGGGCGTCTTGCGATTTTTCCGCCACGCGCACGGCCGGTATCCCGGCAGGCTCTTCATCGCCGAACAGAGAGGCATAGATCCGATCGCCAATGCCGTCCTCGCCGTTGCCCGCGGCGGCGAGGCTCGCAACAGAGGCAACGAGGCCCAGGGGACCGCCCCAAAGGGTGCCGCCAGCGATGCGCGCATGGGCGCTGATGCCGTCCCCCGTCAGGCCCCGATAGACCTCGGAGACCAGCGGAATGTGCTGGAGGGGGTTCAGCGTATCGATGATGTCGCCGAAGGTGAGATTGCTGCCTTCGGGGGTCCGGCCTTCGGCGCGGGCCGTGCGCAGGGCATCGAAGGCCGCCGTGGCGAGATTTTGCTTGCCTGGGCGATGCTGAATGCCGATATGGGCTGCGGAAAAATCAGTCATGCTCCCTGAATGAGCAAGCATCGGGCCAGACAGGACATGGCGGTTTCCGGAGGCTCGTGATGCATATCAGGGGTCTCCGACGGCAGATTTTGCCGGGCCGGGGTGCCGGGGCGGCAAGGCTTGCGGTCCCTGTTGCAGTTCACTATCCCGTGCGTTGGTCGGCAGGGAGAGCTATGGCAAACTCCGCTCACACCGTTCCGGCGGCCATGACGGCCCCCTCATTGAAAGCGCAGCATGGCGAAAGACTTTCCTCCGAAAGGTCCGGCGAAACCGTTCAGTCCGGGCTTCGGGACGCAAGGTTCGTTCAAGCCGACGGTTGGCCTTCCGGCAAGCGCGGCTGCCGGCGGCTTTCGGCCAAGCGCAGGCCAGGTCGAGAAGGCCATAGGGCAGGACGACATCATCAAACTGCTTCGGCTTGGCGGCGGTCATCTCGCGGCAGGAAGACTCGAACATGCGAGTGCGGCGGCGGCAGGTGTGCTCAAGGCCGAACCCCGAAATCCCGATGCGCTTCATCTGATCGGGCTCGTTGCCCTGGGCCGAGGCGACGCTGAAAAGGCCGAGAAATTCATCGCCGCGGCTGCCGCGCTCATGCCCCGCCACCCCAATGTCTGGGTCAATCTCGGCAATGCGCAGAGAGATCAGGGGAAGGGGGAAGAAGCCCTTATTTCCTATCTTCGCGCCGAGGCGATCGATTCCGGCTATCCGGAGATTTATCTCAATCGCGGTCAGCTTTATCAGGACACGTCGCGCTATGAGGAAGCGATCGCTGACTTCGAACGGTTGATCGAATTGCGGCCCAACGAAGCCTCTTCCTATATGCGCGCTTCTGCGGCGGCGGCGGCGGCGGGCATGTTTCGTGAGGCGCTTTCCTTCGGCCAACGTGCGATGGCTGTGCTCGATACTGTGCCGCCGCAAATCAAGGCGATCGTCGCCACGACCCATGAGAGGCTTGGCGAACTTGACGAAGCCATCTCCCTTGCCAAGGAGGCGCTCGCTGGGGATCCGTCGAACGCGGCCGCGTTGCGGACCTGGTCGAAAGCGCGCCGCCGGCAGCGCAAGCATGATCACGCACTTCTGACCGAATTGAGGGAACGCCTGGAATCGCTGGATACCGGCGCTATCTCGCGGTCGGAAGCACGTCTTACTTATGCGGAACTGGCGCAGATTTGCGATGAGCAGGGCGATGCCGCGGCCGCATTTTCCTACTTCACCCGGATGAACGACGCGACGAGCCAGCTTCCGGAACTCAAACATGTGAACCTGCGCAAGTTCGCCGATGACGTTGAAAAGCTGATCGAGACGTTTGTGCCCGACTTTGTGAAAAGCTGGACGCCTGTCCCGGAAAACGGAAAGGAAGCAGGCCATGCTTCTGTGCCGGTTTTCCTTGTCGGGTTTCCAAGGTCCGGGACGACATTGCTGGATCAGATACTGGACGCTCATCCGGATGTGCAGGTATTCGAGGAGCGGCCGCTGCTCAGAGAGGTGCGAAATGCAATCGCGGGATATCCGCGAGGCATCGCGAAGCTGACGGAAACCGATCGGCAGGCTCTGCGCCAGGTATATTGGGAGGCCCTGCGCAAGGAAGGGGCGCTGCTCGAGCAAAAGACCGTCGTCAACAAGATGCCGCTCGACGCCATTCACGCCGGTCTTGTGCACCGCTTGTTTCCCGAGGCCCGCATCATCTTCGCGCTCCGTCATCCGGCAGATTGCGTGCTCTCCTGCTTCATGCAGGACTTCGTTCCGAACGGTGCCATGGTGAACTTCCTGACGCTCGAGGGGTCTGCGCGCTTCTACGACCGCGTGTTCACGCTCTGGCAGCGATATCGCGAATTGTTGCCGCTGAATGTTCAGGAGGTCCGCTACGAGAATCTCGTTGCCGATCTCAGGGCCGAGGTCGAGCCGGTGCTATCCTTTCTCGGACTCGATTGGAACGATGCTGTGAGCAATCCGGCAGCGCATGCGCTTGCGCGCGGAACGATCCGCACGCCCTCTTATTCGCAGGTGACGCAGCCGATCTATTCGACGGCGACCGAAAGGTGGCGCCGTTACGAAGAGCAGATGAAGCCGGTGCTTCCCATCCTGAAGCCGCATGTCGAGCGGCTTGGCTATTCCCTGTAGAGAGAGCATGAACGGAAAAAAGAAAATACTCGTTGTCGACGATGACGATACGCTGCGGGGATCGCTTGCCGAGCAACTTCAGCTTCACGAAGAATTTTCCTGTACCGCAGTAGCGACGGGAGCGGCTGGGCTCGATCATGTGCGGGCCAATCATGTCGATCTTGTGCTGCTCGATGTCAGCTTGCCGGACATGGACGGCCGGGAAGTTTGCCGGCTTATGCGCAAGGCGGGTGTGAAGGTGCCGATCATCATGCTGACGGGCGCCGACACCGACTCTGACACGATCCTCGGTCTCGATGCGGGCGCGAACGACTATGTCACCAAGCCGTTCCGCTTCGGCGTTCTGCTCGCTCGTCTCCGTGCACATCTGCGCAGCCACGAGCAGAGCGAGGACGCGGTCTTCAAGATCGGCCCATACTCCTTCCGGCCGAGCGCGAAAGTGCTGGTGGATGCTCAGGAAAAAAAGATAAGGCTGACGGAGAAGGAAACGTCGATCCTGAAATATCTCTATCGCGCGGGTTCCAAAGTGGTCGGGCGCGACACGCTTCTGGCGGAAGTGTGGGGCTACAATTCAGGTGTCACGACGCATACGCTCGAGACGCACATCTATCGCCTGCGGCAGAAGATCGAGCAGGACCCATCGAGCGCTGAAATTCTGGTGACGGAAGCGGGCGGCTACCGGCTCGTGCCGTAAGCGGGAAAGCTCACGCCCTTGCCGTCAGCGACAGGGTGACGACCGCGCCGAGCGTTAGCGGTGCCCCGATGAGTGCCGCGACAAGGAGGGCGCCCGGCCCCCAGACGATGACGGCGATCGCGAGCAGAAGCAGGATGTTGATAAGGAACAAGGTGGGGCCGTCTATGCGGTCCATTTGGGGCCTCTCGATCAGCACTGGAACGGACCATGTATCTGCCCCGCAAGCTGCCGCAATCCAAGCGGACCAAATGACGCAGCAGTGTCTCAGGCATCTCCTTCGACCGTTGCCGTAATCGTGTAGGTCGATACAAACTCGGGCGGCATTCGCGTCGCCCGGCCTGTCTCCACGTTGATGCAGACGAAATCGGTCAAACCGCGAAGCAGCGTCTCACCTGTATTTCCGTTGACCATCTGAAAGCGGCGTCTGAGCCTGAGCCGTCCGTCATTCCCCGTGATCCATGTTCCGACGAGAACCGTCTCGCCTTCGCGGCTGGCGGCAAGATATTCGAGTTCGTGGCGCCGGACGACCATGCCGCGGTTCAGCCGCGCATAGTTTGCGAAGTCCAGGCCGAGCGCTTTGGAGTGTTCCCAGGCGGTCTTCGCCATCCAGGTGAGGTAGACGACATTGTTCGTGTGCTGAAAATCGTCGATATGCTGGGGCTCGACCCTCGTCTCGAAGATGAACGGGTTCGGCCAATCCCAGGCGATCCCGGTATGCTTTCGTTCCATCGGACGCCACTCCCCGTTTTCAATCCGTCTGTTCTTAGCGTTCCCGGTGCCGCCGCGCAAACAGAGGGGTGGGACAGGTCGCTTTCCCTCCGCTATTCTCGGTTCATGAGTCTTGAACCCGCCGTCGCCCTTCTTCAACGCGTGGACCTTTTCGCCGGTCTCGACCCCGTGCGCCTCGAAGTTGTCGCCTTTACCTGTGAGCGGCGGGAATATGCGCCGGGCGATACGTTGTTCGATGTGGGCGAAGTGGCGGACTGCGCCTGGCTCATCCTTGAGGGCGAGGCGGCGATGCTGGCGGAGGGGGAGGGTGGTCCGCCGCGGGCGCTGCGGCTTGACACAGGCGATCTCATCGGCGAAACGGCGCTGTTCAATCCGGAGCGGCGGCGGACGCGCGTGAGAGCGGTGACGAGGCTGCTGACATTACGCATCGGGCGGGACATGTTTCAGCGGTTGCTTGGCGAGTTTCCGGAGATGGCTGGAGCGGTTGCCACGCGGCTTGCGAACCGGCTGGACGATGCCGGCGCCGATCTTCGGGTGCTTCAGGTGCAGTTTGGCCGCAATGGGAAAAAGGGCAAGGGACAGAAGGAATGAGCGATACGAAGCCGTCCGGCGACTGGCCGCCGAACATTCAGGCGGTGTTCAAGCGTATGGCGCCGGCGAGCCGCTATCTCGGACTTGAAATCCTTGAGGCCGACAAGGAAAGCCGCACGGTGAAAGTGGCCTTCAATGCCGGCCCCGATCTCTGCAACATGTGGGGCGGCATTCAGGGCGGCATGGTCGCGGCAATGCTCGACGATGTGATGAGCCTTGCCGTGGGGCTCGATCTCGAATGGGGTCAGATTTCGCCCACGCTCGAACTCAAGGTGTCGATGCTGAATGCCGCGCGCCCCGGCCGTATCATCGGGACGGGCCGCGTCATCAAGCGCGGAAAGTCGGTCGGATTTATCGAGGGGGAGCTCGCCGACGAAGAGGGGAGGCTTCTTGCAACGGGGAGTTCGACGGCGACTTTCGTGACGCTCAAGAAGAAGGTGCCGCAAGGCGAGCCTGCTCAGGCATAGCCGTTTCTGTCGAAATAGTGCCGCGCTTCCTTCGTCAGGTGTGTTTCGAAGAGCGCGAAGTGATGGCGGATACCGGCGTTCAGCGCCGCCTTGTCGAGCTTGAGCACGCGGCGCGTTTCGCGAAGAAAGCTCGGCCAGTAGCGAATCACCATCCAAACGTTGTCCGCAAGCGGAGCCAGTTCGTCCTCCGGCATATCGAGGTGCCGCGCTTCGATCATGTGACGGAAGAAGCGGATCAATATGCGCGTCGTCATGTCGTAGATCTGGTGGACGCGCTCCTCAAGTTCGGGCGATGCGCGGCCATATTCCGCCTGGTCGCGGTAGAGATACTGATAGGTCCAGACTTCCTCGAACATCATGCGATTGAGAAGCGCATAGTTCTCAAGCACCGTTTCCGGCGTGGAAGGAACAGAGAGGCGCTTGTCGATTAGCACGAAGAGCGCCAGCTGGTGTTCCCTCACAAGATCGCGTTTGGTGCGGAAGTGGTACCAGAGGTTGCCCTCCGAAATGCCGACCTCCTCCGAGATTCTGGCTGTCGTCACGGCGTCATAGCCGTTCTCGTTGAAGAGCCTGAGGCTCGCTGCCAGAATCCTGTCCTTGGTCTTGGGTGCCATGCCGTTTCGTTTCTTCGAGGGTTTTCTGCTTCGAGGGTATCCGCCGCTGCGCCAACGACAAAGGCCGCATCGGAGCGGCAAGGCCATCGAAGCGGCCAACCTGCCCCCTTGCGCGAATAGGGTCAACACCCTAATATGGGGTATCTACCCTAGCTAGAACCGACCACCGGAGGCCCCCAATTCCTCCGGATGGCGGCAGATATCGGTAGGAACCCCAGGAGCGGGCGGCGGGAGGCGTTCACCCCGAAAAGCTGGCCCCCCCAGCTAAAGCCTCAGCGTCGTGATTACCGGCGCATGATCCGACGCCCGCTCCCACCCCCTCGCATCCTTGCGGACCTTCATGGCGACAGGCGCATCAGAGAGCGCCGGCGTGACCCAGATGTGATCGAGCCGGCGGCCGCGATCGGCCGCTTCCCAATCCTTCGCGCGATAGCTCCACCATGAGTAGAGCTTCTCCGTGTCCGGCACGAAACGGCGCATCACGTCCACCCAGTCATGCGACGCGTAGAGTTCGTTCATGAGTTCCACTTCGACCGGCGTGTGGCTCACGACCTTCAGAAGTTGCTTGTGCGACCAGACGTCGTGTTCGAGCGGCGCGATGTTGAGATCGCCCAGCAGCATCATGCGATTCGCGGATTTCGATTTCTGCTTCTCGTAGAGGCGAATCATCTCGCGGAGGAAGGCGAGCTTGTGGGCGAACTTGTCGTTGATTGCCGGATCGGGCTCGTCGCCGCCCGCCGGAACGTAGAAATTGTGGATCTGCAAACCGCCCGGGACATCGAGGTCGGTCGCGATGTGACGGCAGTCACCCTTCTCGCAGAAATCCCGGCTCTCGATCTTCTTGAAAGGGATGCGGCTCAGCGTGGCGACGCCGTGATAACCCTTCTGGCCGTGAACGGCGATGTGCTCGTAACCCGCCTTCCGGATGTCCTTGAAGGGGAATGCATCGTTGATGCACTTGATCTCCTGAAGACAGAGTACGTCCGGGCTTTCTTCGGCGAGCAGCCGTTCGACCAGATTAATTCGTAGGCGGACGGAATTGATATTCCAGGTCGCGATCTTGAAATCCAACGTCTTGTCCGTTTCTTGTTTGATGTCGGGATGGGTCAGAAGATGTTGAAGGTGAGGCCCGCAATGCCGATCGGCCAGCGTCCCCGCGTGAAAAGCGCAAACTTGCGGCGGAAGGGATGATCGTCATCGCCGCCGGCGACAAGGGAAAGGGCGGCACCGTGAGCGGCATGAAGCGCGGCGCCCGCGGCGGCGTTCAACAGTTCCTCGTCCTCGACCTCCCAGAAATGCGCGGCGTCGTGGACCGCCATGCGCACGCGCTCACCGAGGAGCGCGGAGACGTGCGTCATGGCGATATTGAGCGCATCTTCGCTCAGATGATCGAGTGCATCGGTCACAAGTGCCGCGCGTAGCCCTTCCTCGGCTTCCCAATGCGCGGGGTCGATGTCGAGCGCCATGGCGGCGTCGGCCGCTTCCACCCAGTCGCGAAGGCGCGCGGGTTCGGCATCGGGAAAGCCAAGGCCGTCGAGATAGGAGCGCGCGAGCGCCTTGACCTCGCGGTCGAGAGGCCGCCCGAGCCGCGTGAACCAGGGCATGTTGACCGCTTCCTCGGCAAAGTGGCGCAGCCCGGCGAGAATGGGAATTTCCGCTTCCAGCGCATCGAGCTCCGCATCGGAGATCAGCATGTGCGGCTCGTTGCCGTCGTCGAAGAGGCGGGACATCGCGTTCTGGGCTCGCGCTTTTGCGGGGTGCGTGGAAGGGAGGCTGAGATTAGCCGCTTGGCGGGCCGGAGCGCAAAAAAGTTGCGCCCCAACCTTTAGTCCAAGGATGGCGGGGCGCAAAAAAAGTTGCGCCCCGCCGGGGGGAGGCGAGGCGCAACCGCGCGTCTTGCGCGTGGCGCCGGGAGGGGAAGACCGGCGCCGTAAGGGGGCTCAAGCACTGCCATGGGTGAGCGGGGGGCAGGTCACCCGGGCAGCTTCACGCTCGGCCCTCATGTCCAAGTAGATAGGTGCGACTTATCCCGGCTTCAATACGGTCTGTTTACAATCGTAAGCTGTAAATTAATGTCCCCGCATCTGACGGAAAACGAAGGAAAATCATCGGGTTAGAGATGGCCGTGCGGGGGGAGGGGCGCCTGCTGCGGCAAACCGCCGCAAGGCGCCCCGTCCCGTTCAGCTCACGCCCAGGTCCTTTGCCGTGAGGTCGATGCAGCGGCGGGCGAGGGAGAAGAGTTCGTCCATCTCGCTTTCGGTGATCGTCAAGGGCGGGCTCAGAACCATGGTGTCGCCGATCGCCCGCATCACAAGACCGTTCGAGAAGCAATGGTTCCGGCAGCGCGTGCCGACATCGAGCGTGTTGTCGAACTTCTGGCGCGTCTTCTTGTCCTTCACGAGCTCGATCGCGCCGATGACCCCGACGCCGCGGGTCCCGCCGACAAGCGGGTGGTCGCCAAGTTCGGCGAGCTTCTTCTGGAAATAGCTGCCGGTGGCGCCGCCCGCCTTCTCGACGAGCTTCTCCTTCTGCATGAGCTCGAGATTGGCGAGTGCGACGGCGGCCGCGACCGGGTGCCCGGAATAGGTGAAGCCGTGCGACCATTCATTGTCGGAGTTGAAGACGGCGTCGCCGACGCGTTTGCCGAGGCCCACGGCGGCGATCGGCTGATAGCCCGACGAGAGCCCCTTGGCCATGTTGATCATGTCGGGCTCGATGCCGAACGTGTCCGATCCGAACCAGTTGCCCGTGCGGCCGAAACCGCAAATCACTTCATCGACATGAAGCAGCACGTCGTATTTGCGGCAGATGCGCTGGATTTCTTCCCAGTAGCCCTTCGGCGGAATGATGAGGCCGCCCGCGCCCTGGATCGGTTCGGCAACGAAGGCCGCCACATTGTCGGCGCCCAGTTCGAGGATCTTTTCTTCAAGGCTTTGTGCGGTCTTGAGCCCATGCTCTTCGGGCGTCATGTCGCCGCCCTCGGCGAACCAGTCGGGGCAGTCGACATGGTGGAAGCCGGGCAGCGGCAGGTCGGCTTGCGGATGCATGTGGGTCAGGCCAGACAGCGAGGCCGCGACCATGGTGACCCCGTGATAGGCTTTCTTGCGGGCGATGAAGGCCTTCTTGTTCGGCTTTCCCTGAAGGTTCCAGAAATAGCGGATGATCTTCACCGCGCTGTCGTTTCCCTCCGAGCCTGAATTGGCAAAGAAGAAACGGTCGATCCCCTTCGGACAGACTTCCGAGAGCTTCTGCGAAAGTTCGGCGACATAGGGGTTCGTCGTCTGGAAGAAGCTGTTGTAGTAAGAAAGCTCCTTCAGCGCCTTGTAGCCGGCCTGTGCGAGTTCCTCGCGGCCGTAACCCACCTGCACGCACCAGAGGCCCGCCATGCCGTCGATCAGGCGGTTGCCCTCCGAGTCGTAGAGATAGACGCCCTCGGCATGGGTTATGACGCGGGCGCCTTTTTGCGCGAGGTCCTTGTGCGTGGTGAAGGGGTGGAGGTGATGGGCTGCGTCCATCTCCTGCCAGCGCTTGGTCTGATTTGAAATAGCGGCTGATTGCGACATTTCGCGTGCTCCGGTTCCGAATGAAAAAAGGCGGAAAAGCGCGGTCCCCGTGGACCACGCCGGAGCGGACTTACGGGTTGTAACCGATGCGCGCGCAGAGGATCAGCAACTCGCGCTTGGCGAGACGCATCCTTGCGGCAGGCGTGAAGGCGTCGCTGGTCATGGGACGATTATAGGGAACTCCCACCGATTTGCCAGTTTTGCGCTCACACGTTCAAGAGCAGGTGCTCCCGTTCCCAGGCGGAGATCACCTGCTGATAGGCTTCGTGCTCGGTCAGTTTCACGTCCATGTAGAGGGTGACGAAATCGGCGCCGAGCACTTCCTTCAGTTCGGACGCGGTGCGCAGATTGTCGAGCGCGTCGAGCAGGTGGCGTGGCAGCGCGTAGCGTTTGCTGTCATAGGCGTTGCCCGTCATCTCCTTGGTCGGCTTCAGGTCGTTCACCATGCCGATATAACCGCAGGCAAGCGAGGTTGCGATGGCGAGATAGGGGTTCGCATCGGCGCCCGGTACGCGGTTTTCCACACGCCGGCCCTGACGCTTCGCTTCGGGCACGCGCAAGCCCACTGTGCGGTTCTCGTGGCCCCAATGCGTGTTGATGGGGGCGGCGTGATCGCGAACGATGCGGCGGTAGGAATTGACGTTGGGCGCAATGAGCGCCATCGCGTCGGGCAGGAATTTCTGCAGGCCGGCGATATAGCCCAGAAACAGCTTCGTGTCCTTGCCCTGCTTCGTTGCGAAGAGATTGTCGCCCGTCTCCGCGCTCACGATCGACTGGTGGATATGCATGGCGCTGCCGGGCTCGCCCTCGTAAGGCTTGGCCATGAAGGTCGCATAGATGCCGTGGCGCAGCGCCGCCTGTCTCATGGTGCGTTTGAAGAGGAAGGCCTGGTCTGCGATCTCGAGCGGGTCGCCGTGGTCGAAATTGATTTCGACCTGTGCCGCGCCGGATTCGTGAATGAGCGTGTCGATGTCGAGGTTCTGCGCTTCACAGAAATCGTACATGTCCTCGAAGATCGGATCGAACTCGTTCACCGCATCGATGCCGTAGGATTGACGCGCCGTTTCCTGCCGGCCGTTCGCGCCGACCGGCGGTTCGAGCGGATAGTCGGGGTCGATATTCTTCGCCGCCAGATAGAATTCGATTTCCGGCGCGACGACGGGTACCCAGCCCTTCTCCTCGAAGAGCGCCACGACCTTTTTCAGCACGTTGCGCGGTGCAATGGGGACCGGTCGTTCGTCGCGATAGTTCGCGTCGCAGATGATCTGCGCCGTCGGCTCGTCGTACCAGGGAACCACGCGCACCGTCGCCGGATCGGGATCGAGAATGATGTCGGGTTCGATGTCGCCGAGGAAGTCGCTGTCGACATAGTCGCCGGTGACGGTCTGACCGAAGATCGACTCCGGGAGCTTCAATGAGCGATCGCTGAGCCCGGCGATGAACTTCCGGGTCGGAATGATTTTCCCGCGTGCGATGCCGGCCATGTCCGACACCATGCATTCGACTTCGGTAATGCGGCGGTCCTTAAGCCACTTGATCAGGTCGTCCGTGTTCTCGACCCTCTCGTCCTTCTCGCTGCCCATTGCCATGGGACACCACTCTTTCCTTTTCCGCGTTCGCGGCCGCTGCCTCGCGCACCGCGTCTCCAAAAGCCCGGAACAGCTTTTGCGATTCCGGGTTTTCCCAATACTTCCATTCCGGGTGCCACTGCACGCCGAGCGCGAAGCCCGTGGCGCCGCGCACATGAACGGCTTCCACCGTGCCGTCCGGCGCCCGGCCCTCCACCGCCAGGGCGTCCGCGAGCCGCGCCACGCCCTGCCCGTGCAGAGAATTTACCTCAATTGTCCGTGTGCCGAGCAGCTTTTCGAACATGCCGCCCTCCTCCAGCATGACGGCATGTGCCGGGCCATACTGCACATCCAGAGGATCGTTCTTGTCTTCACGATGATCGAGGCGGGGCTCGTAGCCGGGCTCCGAGGGGACCTCGTGGATGTGCTGATGCAGCGTGCCGCCATAGGCGACATTGAGCTCCTGGAAGCCGCGGCAGACCGCAAAGAGCGGCACGGCACGGTCCACGCAGGCGCGGATGAGCTTCAGCGTCAGCGCGTCGCGTTGGCGGTCCAGCAATACGCCCTCGCGCGGCGGTGTGCCGCCATATTCCTCCGGGTGCACGTTCGAATGCGAACCGGTGAGGAAGATGCCGTCGCAAAGGTCGAAGAGTTCTGCGAGGTGATCCCTTGCAGCGTCGAAGGGCTCGCGCGGAACAGGCAGGAGAATGGGCTGGCAGTCAGCGCCGCCATCGACGGCGGCGATGTACTTCTCGCCGGCCGCATGAAAGGGATGCGGTCCCAGCATCTTGACGTCGCAGGGGATGCCGACGATGGGACGCCGGCCTGATTTTCGGGTCATGCTCGTTCACAAGTACCACGCCGCCCCTGCCCGAGGTCAAGACAGGACGCGGCGCAACAAAAGAGATGTGTTGAGGATAATAGACGGGAAGCTCAGGCGCCAGCCACCGGGATCAGCGGTTTCCGCCGATTTCGGGGCGCTGGTCGTCCCGAAGGACGAAAAGCGAATTGTCGGCGCGGATGCCGGTCTCGACATTCCTCAGAGCGACCGTGGTCTGAAGGCCCTGCACATCGGTTACGACCCACTGGCGGAGCTGCATTTTCGGCCGGTCGAAGATCAGTGTGATCTGGCCCGGCGCCTCGCCGGAGCGATCGGCCAGCGCGATAAGGAGCGAGCCCGGTTGCTCCTCGACATTGAGCACGCGAGCTTTTTCCTCAAGGTTCACATTCTTCGCGAGAATGAGACCCAAGGGCGTCGAGGCGATCGGATAACGCTGCGCGGCGGCGGCGCTGTCCTTTACCGCAACCCAGGTGCCGTCCGCGACGACGAGGAGATTTTCCGGCGGCGCATATTCGAAACGCAGTCTGCCCGGGCGGCGGAGATAGAACCTGCCCTCGGCGACCGAACCGTCGGGACCCACCTGCAGGAAGTCGCCTTGCAGGTTCTCGAGAGACGAGAGATAGGCGCTCGCTTCCGCCAGCGCCACGCTGTCTTCCTCGTTGAGCGACGTCTCGGCCCGCGCCGACCGCCCCCCTGCCGTCAGGAAGGCCACAAAGAGGAGGCCAAGTCCGACAAGGGCTGCGGCGAGCAACATGCGCTGCCGGTAGCGGTGGTTCTGATCCAAGTCTCTCATGAGGGAAATCATGGCTGCTCTTTGTGGCGAAATATTGAGCCCCAAAGGGCCTTTTGGCGGCGTCCGGTTAGCGCGGCGTTAACGGCGGAATCGCTCTTTCTTCAGTGATCGCCGATGAGAACTTCGCGCTTTCCCTGATGATTTGGCGGGCTCACGACGCCTTGTTCTTCCATAAGCTCGATCAGGCGCGCAGCCCGGTTGTAGCCGATCTGGAGGCGACGCTGGATGTAGCTCGTCGAGGCGCGTTTGTCGCGCGCAACGATCGCGACAGCCTTGTCGTAGAGATCGTCGCCAGACCCGCCGCCGCCATCCAGCGCGAAGGGGTCGTCGCCCTGCTCTTCCTCGGCGGTAATTGCCTCGAGATATTCGGGCACGCCCTGCTTCTTGAGGAAGGTCACGACCTTCTCGACTTCCTCATCGGCGACGAAGGGACCGTGCACGCGGCGAATGCGGCCGCCGCCCGCCATGTAGAGCATGTCGCCCTGGCCGAGAAGCTGTTCGGCGCCCTGCTCGCCCAGAATGGTGCGGCTGTCGATCTTGGACGTCACCTGGAAGGAAATGCGTGTCGGGAAGTTCGCCTTGATCGTGCCCGTGATCACGTCGACGCTCGGGCGCTGTGTCGCGGTGATGATGTGAATGCCGGCGGCACGCGCCATCTGCGCCAGACGTTGCACGGCGGCTTCGATTTCCTTGCCCGCCACCATCATGAGGTCGGCCATCTCGTCGACGATGACGACGATGAAGGGCATGGGCGAGAGGTCCATCTCCTCTTCCTCGTAGATCGCCTGACCCGTTTCCTTGTCGAAGCCGGTCTGCACGGTTCGGACCAGCACTTCGCCGCGCTCATTCGCCTCGATAACGCGCGTGTTGTAGCCGTCGATATTCCGTACACCGACCTTCGACATCTTGCGGTAGCGGTCTTCCATCTCCTTCACGACCCATTTGAGCGCGACGACCGCCTTTTTCGGTTCGGTGACGACGGGCGCGAGGAGATGCGGGATACCGTCATAGACGGAAAGTTCAAGCATCTTCGGGTCGATCATGATGAGCTTGCACTGCTCGGGCGAGAGCCGGTAGAGGATCGACAGGATCATGGTGTTGATGCCGACCGACTTGCCGGAGCCGGTGGTGCCTGCGATCAGGAGATGCGGCATGCGCGCGAGGTCGGAGAGCACGGGCTCGCCGCCGATGTTCTTGCCGAGCGCCAGCGTGAGCTTCGAACTCGAGTTTTCATATTCCTGCGTTTCGAGCAGCTCGCGCAGATAGACCATCTCGCGACGCGCATTCGGAAGCTCGATGCCGATGGCGTTGCGTCCCGGCACGACGGCGACACGCGCTGAGACGGCGCTCATCGAGCGGGCGATGTCGTCGGCAAGCGAGATCACGCGCGACGATTTGATGCCCGGCGCGGGTTCGAGTTCGTAGAGCGTGACCACGGGTCCCGGCCTTACGGAGATGATTTCGCCCCTGATGCCGAAATCGTCGAGAACGGACTCGAGCAGGCGCGCGTTCTGCTGCAGCGCATCGTCGGTGAGCTGCGCCGAAACGCCGGAGCTCTTCGGCCGCGTCAGGAGGCTCAGCGGCGGCAACTGGTAGTCGCCCGCCGGTTCGAGCGGCAATTTGGGTTGCGCCTCGCGGGCGGCGCGGGTCGAGGGTTTGGACGGTTTTACCACGCTGCGGTTGACGCGCGGGGCCGGCTTTTCCGACCATGCCGGTTCGACCCGTTCCTGTTCCGCGCGCGCTTCGCGGCGGCGGGCGCGGCGCTCCTTCGCGCTCTCCTCTTCAACGCGGCGGCCAAACTCACCGAGGCGGCCCTGACGCGCGGCTTCGATTTCTTCCGATGTGAGCGGCGCATAGTCGCCCCGCCGCATCAGGCGGTCGGCCGCATCGCTCACCCGGTCGCCAACCGCCCACATGAGAATGCGCAGGCGGCTCGGTTCCACATCGGGCCTGCGCGGACGCGGCGCTTCTTCCTCGGCGCTTGCGCGCCGGCGCGGCCGGGCGCTGCCGGTGTAGCGGCGCTCCTCGACCTCTTCCGGCTCGGCGCGCCGCAGGGTGCGGATGCGCGTGGCAGCGGTGCGAAGATCGGCCAGGGAGGTGTCTGTGGCAAAGAGCGACAGGAAGAAAGCGAGCGGCGCGGCGATGAGCGCCGTCAACGTGTAGGCGGCCCCCTCGCCCGTCAGCGGCGCAAAGAGGCTGAGCCCGAGCGCGGCGAGCGCATTGCCCAGCACACCGCCAAGTCCAAGCGCCAGCGGCCAGAAGGTGAAACGCGGCAGCGCGCCGAGAAGCATCGCGGTTGCCAGCGTTGCAGCGAGCCAGGCCGCGACGCGCAGGACGATATGCGAGGAGACGCGATGCGAGAAAGCGCGGATGCCCCAGACGAGCGGCGGCACCAGAAGCAGGATCGAGGCGAGCCCCAGCGTCTGCAACAGCACATCGGCGACATAGGCGCCGGGAAGTCCCATCCAGTTCTCGGGCGCGCGGGTCGGCGGCGTCGCGTTGTTGTAGCTCGGGTCGTCAAGCGACCAGCTCAGCACCGAAAGCAGCCCGAAGCCCGACACAATGATGAGCGCGATGCCCGCCCCTTCCACGACGCGGCGCAAAAGGAAGTCGTTCACTGCCGGCGGCAGATAGCTCAGGGGATTGACGAGCCACCGTCTCACGCGCTGCATCCTCCGATCGCCCCTCGGGGCCTGCCGCTTCCGCGAAGCCGCTCCGGATTTCTTGGCCGTCTTCTTGCGCGCCTGCTTGCCACCGGCGGACCGGCCTTCCCTTGCGGAGGAACCGATCACAGAACCTCCGCCATGCGCGCAAGCGCTTCCTCGGTTTCGGCCACGCCGTCGACAAGGGCGACGCGAATATAGGCGGTGCCGGGGTTGCCGCCCGGGCCGTAAGGTGAATCTTCGCGCGAGAGGTAGGCTCCCGGCAACACTTTCACGCCGGCTTTCGCCCAGAGTTCGCGCGCGGCCTTTTCGCCGTCACCGACGTCGAGCCAGAGAAAGAAGCCGCCCGGCGGCCGGTAGAAGCCGAACCGGTTGCCGAGCACGCGTTCGGCAGCGTCGATTTTCGCGCGGTAGAGATCGCGATTGGCGGCCGCGTGGGCGTCGTCGCTCCAGCAGGCGGCCGACGCCGCCATCAGCGGCAGCGGCACTTGCGGCGCGGCGATATTGCGGAAATTACGGAAGCGCTGCATGAGCGCGCGCTCGCCGGCACAGAAGCCCGAGCGCAGACCTGGCAGGCTCGAGCGCTTCGACAGCGAGTGGAAGACAATGATATTGGCGAAGGGATCGCCCCCCTTTGCGTCCATCCCCAGGGCCGCCTCCAGCGCCCCGGCGGGCGGCTCGCGGTCATAGATGTCGGCATAGCATTCGTCGATGGCGAGCACGATGGCGTGCTCCCGTGCGAGCGCGATCAACCGCTGCAGATAGCCGAGGCTCGCAACCGAGCCTTGCGGGTTGGCGGGGCTGCAGAAATAGATCATCGCCGTGCGGGCAAGGAGTTCCTCGGGCAGGGCCTCAAAATCGGGAATGAAGCCCGTTTCCCTCGTCGCCGCGATATAGACGGGCTCGGCGCCCGCCGCGAGTGCCGCGGCCGCATAGCACTGGTAGAAGGGGTTCGGCATCAGGATCGCCGGCCGCTTCCCGGCCTTTTCGGGCGGCGTCGCGATCTGGGCGATGTTGAAAAGCGCTTCCCGTGTGCCGTTCACCGGCAGGATCTGCGTCTCGGGGTCGAGGGCGCGGCCCGTGCCGATCTCATCCGCGATGCCATAGCGGCGGCCGAGCCAGCCGGCGGCGGCGTTGCGGAATTCGGCGGTTCCGACGATCGGCGGGTACTTGCCGAAAAGAGCGGATTTCCGGGAGATTTCCTCCATCACGAATTTCGGGAAGGGATGTTGCGGCTCGCCCAGCGACATGACGAGCGGCGGCCTTCCCGGTTCAATCCCTTCGATCAGCGCATTGAGGCGCGGAAAGGGGCTGTCCGGAAGGCTCTCGAAGCGTGAGGAAGGGCTCGCCGTCATGGGAATCGCGCAAGGTCCTGGGGCGCACCGGACCCGCGATACAAAATGTGCGGAAACCGGGATAAGCGGAACGGCGCGATCTTAGCTTCCAGAGGCGGGCCGGTCCAGTCACCCGAACCGGCCCGCGCCGTGGAAAAAGCTGTGGAATTCCCGCACCTTATCCACAGAATCGCAAGCAGCCGCTTAACGAAGCCTTAAAAGTGGGGCGCGGGAACGCCGTGCCGGTCACCGGGGTGCCATGTCCGCTTCGGGGTTTGCGCCGATCTTGTGGATCGAAAGGTCGGCGCCGCGATGCTCTTCTTCCTCGCTGAGCCTTATGCCGATGAGGGTCTTGAGGACGGCATAGAGCGCTAGGCCCGCAATGCCCGCATAAAGGGCACCGCCGAGAGAGCCGGCGAGCTGGCTGAGGAAGGTCACGCCGCCGAGGCCGCCCAGTTCCGTGAGACCGAAAATGCCCGCGGCAATACCGCCCCAGAGGCCGCACAACCCATGAAGCGGCCAGACGCCGAGCACGTCGTCGATCTTGAAGCGCGCCTGACAGGCCTCGAACATGACGACGAAGAGCGCGCCCGCGACGCCGCCGACAACGAGCGAACCGAGCGGGTGCATGATGTCCGACCCGGCGCAGACCGCGACGAGGCCCGCAAGGGCGCCGTTATGGATGAAGCCCGGATCGTTCCGTCCGACGGCAAGCGAGACGAGAATGCCGCCCGCCATGGCGAGGAGCGAGTTCATGGCGACAAGGCCGGAGACGCTTTCGAGCGACTGGGCGGACATCACATTGAAGCCGAACCAGCCGATGCAGAGCAGCCAGGAACCCAGCGCCAGCCAGGGGATCGAGGATGGCGGAAAGCCGACAAGCTTGCCCTCCTTCGTGTAGCGGCCCTTGCGCTGGCCAAGCATCACGACCGCGCCGAGCGCGAGCCAGCCGCCGACCGCGTGGACGACGATTGAGCCCGCGAAGTCATGGAATGGGGCGCCGAAGGCCGCTTCGAAGCTCTCCTGAAGGCCGAAATTGCCGTTCCAGACGATGCCTTCGAAGAAGGGATAGATGAGGCCGACGATGACGGCGGTCGCCATGGCTTGCGGCCAGAACCGGGCGCGCTCCGCGATGCCGCCCGAAATGATCGCCGGGATGGCGGCCGCGAAAGTGAGCAGGAAGAAGAACTTCACAAGCGAGGCCCCTTGCGGCGCGAAGCTCGCGCCTTCGGCGGCCTCGTTGCCGTTCAGCACCGCGGCGCTGAAGAAGAAGCCGACGCCATAGGCGACCGCGTAGCCGATGAAGAAATAGGCAATGGTCGAAACGGCGAAATCCGCCAGGATCTTCACCAGTGCATTCACCTGGTTCTTGTGGCGCACGGTGCCGACTTCCAGGAAGGCGAAGCCCGAATGCATCGCGAAGACGAGAATTGCACCCATGAGAATGAAAAACACATCGGCGCCGGCGCCCGAGACGGCGCCAGCGGATTCTATCGGATCCATGAAGGTCTCCCCTTTCCTTGCCACCACACATCCGCCTGGCTTTTCGTTTGCCTTGTCCGGATGCTCCCGCCGCGCTTTGTATCTCCCGGGGGAGCCGCGGCCTGATTATTCAGCGAAGTGCACAATCAATATGCATGCCACTCGGCTGCATTTTGTCGAGGCACGTGAGATCAAGGACTTAGCGGAGGGGATAGAAAGCAGGAGCGGGACAGACGGGTTTTCTGCCTAGCAATTGATCCCTATCCGGAGGCAAACGGATTAATTGTTATGCAGAATATCCGTGCTCCGGCTTCGGCTGCCATGTACCGGCACGCGCGGCTGCATAAAAAAGAGCCCGCAGAGGGGATCTGCGGGCTCAAGTCTTGCCGCGAACGCCCGGAAGTGGTGGCAAGGGGTTCGCGGCCGTGGGAGAGAAGCGGGGCCAGAGGGAAGAGGCCCCGCTCCGAGAGATGCGCGTTAGCGGACCGTGAACTCCGGATAGGCTTCGACGCCGATTTCGGCCTTGTCGAGACCCATCATTTCTTCCTCTTCCGAGCAGCGGATGCCGATCGTGAAGCGCAGTGCGAGCCAGAGCACGAGGCTCGTCACGGCGACGAAGATGCCGATGGAGATCACGCCCGTCGCCTGAGCGGCGAAGTTCGTGTCGGCGTTGGTCAGCGGAACCGCCATGGTGCCCCAGATGCCGCAGAAGAGATGGACGGGGATCGCGCCCACCACGTCGTCGATGCGGAGCTTGTCGAGGAGCGGAACCGTCAGCACCACGATCACGCCGCCGATGGCGCCGATGGCCAGGGCCCAGCCCAGGGTCGGTGCGAGCGGCTCAGCCGTGATCGACACGAGGCCGGCCAGAGCGCCGTTCAGCGCCATGGTGATGTCGACCTTCTTGTAGAGGAGCTGCGTCAGCAGCATCGCCGCGACCACACCGGCAGCCGCCGCCATGTTCGTGTTGATGAAGATCGTCGCCACCGCATTCGCCTCGTCGGGCGAACCGAGCGCGAGCTCCGAACCGCCGTTGAAGCCGAACCAGCCGAGCCACAGGATGAAGGTGCCGAGCGTTGCGAGCGGCATGGACGAGCCGGGCATCGGATTGACGCCGCCGCCCTTCACATACTTGCCGATACGCGGGCCGAGCACGAGCGCGCCCATCAGAGCGGCCCAGCCGCCCGTCGAGTGCACAAGCGTCGAACCGGCGAAGTCGGAGAAGCCGAGTTCGCTGAGCCAGCCGCCGCCCCACTGCCAGGCGCCCTGGATCGGATAGATGATGCCGGTCAGGAAGACGGTGAAGACCAGGAACGGCCACAGCTTGATCCGCTCGGCCAGCGTGCCCGAAACGATCGAAGCGGCGGTCGCCACGAAGACCATCTGGAAATACCAGTCGGAAGCGGATGCATAGCCCGAGCCATCGCTTGCGACGCCGCCGCTATCGTCCACACCCCAGATCGAGATGGAGCCGAAATAGCCGCCATCGACGCCCGAATACATCAGGTTGTAGCCGACGAGGTAGTACATGATGCCGGCGATGGAATAGAGCGCGATATTCTTCGTGCACTGCATCGCGACGTTTTTGGAGCGGACCAGACCCGCCTCAAGCATTGCGAAGCCGGCCGCCATGAACATGACGAGGAAGCCGGTCATCAGGAACAGCAAGGTGTTGAACACGTATGCCGTATCGGGCGCGCTGAGCGCAAAGGCCTCTTCGGCCACTTCTTCGACTTCCTGCGCGAAGGCAGGCGCCGACATGGCCAGTACGGCGAGCCCCGCCATCCCCGCCATGCGAATGTATCGTCCAGTCTTGGTCATCGTTCCTCTCTCGTTAGAGGGTTGCCTTCCCCAATTACGAAAGCCGCTTAGTCAGTACAGAGACTAAAGAGCTTCCGCGTCCGTTTCGCCGGTGCGGATACGCAGCACCTGCTCGACGGAAATCACAAAAATCTTGCCGTCGCCGATCTGGCCGGTTTTTGCCGCACCGCTGATCGCGGAGACGACGCTGTCGGCCTGGTCGGTCGCAACGACCACTTCAATCTTGAGCTTTGGCAGGAAGTTCACCGCGTACTCCGCGCCGCGATAGATTTCGGTCTGGCCCTTCTGCCGGCCGTAACCCTTTACTTCCGTCACGGTCAGACCCTGGACACCGATCGCCGTCAGGGCTTCTCGGACTTCGTCCAGCTTGAATGGCTTTATGATCGCCATAACGAGCTTCATTTGAGTTTCCTCTTTTCTGCCGCCGGATGGGCCTCGTGCCGCCGGCGTTTGTCCGCCCGGTCCCAACGCCGCCGTGATGAATGAAGCGGGCGTCCGGGCTCAAGCTCACACCTACAATCAAGAACCGTGCCGCGCGTGATTACTGTGGATGCGCCGTTGAATCGTCACGGAATCCGCAGCTTTGCGGCAGATGTTGTGGCGTTGTGCCGCTTCTCGCGGAGGGCATGCCCAGATGGCTGCCCTTCGATGCACAATTTCTGTGCAACAGCATTCGCAACAGTCAGTCTACGGAAATATGACGACGACGCAGATCGTCTTGCGCATCTGCATCACTTACACATCTTCCACTTGCGCAAGCATTCCTGCGAGGTGCCGGCAAAACAAAAAGGGCGCCCGCGAGGGGCGCCCTTTCTCTCGTATCGCGATGGCGTCTAGTGGATCACTTCGCCATGCAGGCTGATGTCGAGACCTTCGACTTCCTCCTGCGGCGACACGCGCAGGCCGAAGAAGAGGCGCGTGAGCATGAGGAGAATGAAGGTGCCGATGCCGCAATAGACGATGGTGACGACGATGCCCTTGATCTGCACGCCGACCTGCGCCCAGTTGCCGTCGATGGCGCCGACGGGCGCGTCCGCGCCGGTGATGGCGGCGGTGGCGAAGACGCCGGTGAGCACGGCGCCGACAATGCCGCCGACCGCGTGAACGCCGAAGACGTCGAGTGCGTCGTCATAGCCGATCGCACGCTTGAGGCTCGTCGAGGCGAAGTAGCAGATCGCGCCTGCGGCGAGGCCGATCCAGAAAGCACCCATCGGATCGACGAAACCGGCCGCCGGCGTGATGGCGACGAGACCGGCCACAGCGCCGGTTGCGAGGCCGAGCAGGGTCGGCTTCTTGTGCATGATCCACTCGACGACCATCCAGGTGACGGCGGCCATCGCGGCGGCAATCTGCGTCACCGCCATCGCCATGCCGGCGCGGCCATCGGCGGCGAGTTCCGAACCGGCGTTGAAGCCGAACCAGCCGACCCAGAGCAGCGAGGCACCGATCATGGTCAGTACGACATTATGCGGCGCCATGTTTTCCGTGCCGAAGCCCTTGCGGGGACCGAGCACGAGGCAGGCGACGAGGCCCGCGATGCCGGCATTGATGTGAACCACCGTGCCGCCGGCGAAGTCGAGCACGCCGTCCTCGGCGAGGAAGCCGCCGCCCCAGACCCAGTGACAGACGGGCGAGTAGATGAACAGTGCCCAGAGCACCATGAAGACCAGCATGCTGGAAAACTTCATGCGGTCGGCGAAGGCGCCGGTGATGAGGGCGGGGGTGATGATCGCGAAGGTCATCTGGAAGGTCATGAAGACGCTTTCGGGGATCGTGCCCGACATGGCGTCGACGCCGAGGCCCGACAGGAAGAGGTTGTCGAGGCCGCCCACCCAGGCATTCATCGCGCCGCCGTCGCCAAAGGCGAGCGAGTAGCCCGCCGCCATCCAGACGACCGACATCACGGCGGCCATGGCGAAGTTCTGGGCCGTCATGGCAACGACGTTCTTCTTGCGGACCATGCCGCCATAGAAAAGGGCGAGGCCGGGGATCGTCATCAGCAGGACGAGGGCCGTTGCGGTGATCATCCAGGCGGTGTCGCCGCTGTTGAGAACGGGGGCTTCTTCCTGGGCCAGGGCGGCTCCCGCCGTCGCCAGAAGGCCGAAAGAGGCTGCCGCCGTGCCGAGAGCACCGTTCCGGACACGCCTCCATGCAATATTGCTGGTCATTGGTCTCTCCAGTTATGCGCCGGGCAGAGCTTCCGGCTTTTCCGCGCAGCCTGCCCGTCTCCCGGCGGACATCGGATCCTGCGCTTGGCGCCTCTATCTCAAGAAGTGTGCCGGAGGGGCCTCCATCGGCTATCCCCATGAATTTTCGATGAAATCTTGTTCGGGCGCTGCCGCTCGGAATGGCAGCGGGTAGATCTTTCGCTCATTTTCTAGGCATTTCTGCATCATTGCTCAAATAATGATCACAATGCCTCAGGAGAGTTCAGCAAAAAATCGGCGCCACAGCAATCGCGCCGCAGTATGGGGTGGGTTTCCCGGCCCTGGCGCTTCGGTTAATGTCTTTGCAAAAAGGCGGAGCGGCGCTCCGCAAAACGGTGGCGCGCGGCGCCCATCAGAGGGACGGGGAGGTCCATGGCGGATTTAGCAAAGAAGTGGCCTGTGGCGGTCAATGCCGCTGCAGGTCTGGTGCTGGCAGGGCTCATCGGCTGGCAGTTCATTGGCGGCGGGGCGGAAGAAACCGCGCCGGTGGCCGAAGCTCCGGCGGCGGAGGCCGGAACGGGCGAGCTCCCGGTGCCTGCGCCCGCGGAGAAAGCGGAAGGGGCGGTGGGCGTCGATCTCGAGCGCATCGCCAATGCGGATGAAGAGCCGGGCAACTGGCTCGCTCACGGCCGCACCTATAGCGAGCAGCGCTTTTCGCCGCTCGACCAGATCACGCCGGAAAATATCGGCGAGCTTTCTCTCGCCTGGTCGCTCGACACCGACACGACGCGCGGCCTCGAGGCGACGCCCATCGTCGTCGATGGCACCATGTACATGTCGTTGAACTGGGGCATCACCATCGCGGTCGACGCGAAGAGCGGTGAGGAACTCTGGCGCTTCGACCCGGAAGTGCCCGGCGAGTGGGGCCGCTATGGCTGCTGCGACGTCGTCAATCGCGGCGTCGCGGTCTGGAAGGGCCGCGTCTATGTGGCGAGCTTCGACGGACGTCTTTTCGCTCTCGACGCGAAAGACGGCTCCGTCGTCTGGGAGGTGAACACGGTTCCGGGCGCACCTTACACGATCACCGGCGCACCGCGCGTCTTCAACGACAAGGTCGTGATCGGCAATGGCGGCGGCGAATATGGCGTGCGCGGGTTCATCACCGCCTATGACACGGAAACGGGCGAGCAGGCCTGGCGCTTCTACACCGTGCCCGGCGATCCTTCGCTCCCCATCGAGAACCCCGAACTCGAAGCCGCGATGCCGACCTGGAAGGGCGGCGAGTGGTGGAAGATCGGTGGCGGCGGCACCGCCTGGGACTCGATGGTCTACGAGCCCGAGAGCAACACGCTTTATGTCGGCACCGGCAACGGTTCGCCCTGGACGCGCGAAATCCGCTCGCCCGGCGGCGGCGACAATCTCTATCTCTCGTCGATCCTTGCGCTCGACGCGGATACGGGCCGCATGAAGTGGCATTACCAGACGACGCCCGGCGACAACTGGGATTACACCGCGACGCAGCCGCTCATGCTCGCCGATATCGAGATCAAGGGGCAGTCGCGCAAGGTCATCATGCAGGCGCCGAAGAACGGCTTCTTCTATGTGCTCGACCGCACGAGCGGCGAACTCATCTCGGCCAACCCCTTCTCGACCGTGACCTGGGCGAGCCACATCGACATGGAAACCGGACGTCCGGTCGAAACGGGCGAGGGTGAGTATGGCGACAGGACGGCTTTCGTGCTGCCCTCGGCCAACGGTGCGCATAACTGGCATCCGATGGCCTTCAGCCCGCAGACCGGCCTCGTCTACATTCCGACGCAGGATATCGCCGGCATCTATTCGCTGAGCGAACAGTGGAAGACCGAGAAGCAGTTCACACCGAAAAAGAACTGGTGGAACACCGGCATCGACTGGACGGACTACGTCGACGCCATCATCGCGCTGCCGGAAATCCCGATGGAGAAGGGTTACCTGAAAGCCTGGGATCCGGCGACGGGCGAGGTGAAGTGGCAGGCGGAATATCCTGCGCCGCTCAATGGCGGCGTGCTGGCGACCGCGGGCAACCTCATCTTCCAGGGTACGGCCGACGGCTACTTCCATGCCTACAAGGCCGATACCGGCGAGCGCGTCTGGTCGCAGCAGATCCAGACCGGCATCGTCGCCGCGCCCGTCACCTATACGGTCGATGGCGAGCAATATGTGTCGGTGCTTGCGGGCTGGGGCGGCGTCAACATCGTCTCGGGCGATGCGCGCACCTCGGCTGCCGCGAAATACGGCAATGACGGCCGTCTGCTCACCTTCAAGATCGGCGGTGGCAAGGAACTGCCGCAGCTCGCGCTGCGCGACCAGTCGATCCCGGACTGGCCGGCGCTCACCGCTTCCGAAGAAGAGGTGCGGCATGGCGAGGTGACCTACGCGACCTATTGCATGCTGTGTCACGGTGCGCTCGGGATTTCGCCGGGCGTCACGCCGGATCTGCGGCGCATGAACGAAACGACACGCGAGCACTTCCAGGACATCGTGCGCGGCGGCATGCTCTCGGACAATGGCATGGCGAGTTTCGCCGACCATCTGTCGGAAGCCGATGTCGATGCGGTCAAGGCCTATGTCCAGAAGCGCGCGCTTGAGGACAAGGCAAGGCAGCAGCCCGTGAACTGATCGAGGGTCACACGAAACGAAGAGCCCCGGAGAGCGATCTCCGGGGCTTTTTCATTCGGCGCTCAGCTCAGCGCGCGTTCAACGGCGAGCGCGAGCGACAGGAGCCTTTCTTCCGCATGCGGAGCGGATTGCAGCATCATGCCGATCGGAAGGCCGTTGTCGTCGTTCCCGCAAGGCAGCGTCACCGCGCAGACGCCGAGCTGGTTGCCCATGGTCGTGTTGCGGAGCGCCATGCGGTTCGCGCGGCCATAGGCTTCGCCGCCGGACAGGAGTTCGGCGATGGGCGGCGGGGCAATCGCCACGGTCGGCAATATCACGGCATCGACGCCCGCCGTTGCCGCGAAATAGCGAGCCGCGATTTCTTTCCGTTTAAGATCCGCGCGCACGAGGTCGCCCGCCTTCAGCGCCGCGCCCGCCATCACACGCTCGAAGACGGGGCGGTAGATGTCGCTCTCGTTCGAGGCGAGCATCTCCCCCCATTGCGCATAGGCTTCGGCGACGAGGCGGCTCGCCTTCGGGTCCCAGGCAAGCGCGTGCACTTCGTCGAGTTCGGGCAGCTTTTGCTCCACGATCCGTGCGCCCGCCTTCACGAGCCGGCGGATGCCGGTGTCGAGCGCGCTCGTAACCTGCGGGTCGAGACCGGACCAGCCGATGCCGCCCGGCAGCCAGAGCGTCGTGCGATTGAGATCGAGCGGCGCGAGCGGCCTTGCCTGACGTCCCTCGAGCAAGGCGAGAAGGGCGGCCGCATCCGCGACGTCCCTCGCGAGCGGCCCCACTGTGTCGAATGTCGGAGAAAGCGGCACGGTGCCCTTGAGCGGCAGGCGGCCCGCCGTGGTCTTCAGGCCCACCAGCCCGTTCCAGGCGGCGGGAATGCGCACCGAACCGCCCGTATCCGTGCCGACGGCGCCCGCCGCAAGCCCGCGCGCGAGCGAAACCGCCGCGCCCGCCGAAGAGCCGCCCGGCACGCGCTCGACTTTTCCGTCATGCGGATTGGCGGGCGTGCCGAATTTTGGATTGATGCCGAGACCGGAAAAAGCGAGTTCGGTCATGGTGGTCTTGCCGAGGCAGATGGCGCCGGCCCGCGTCGCGCGCGCGAGCACTTCGGCATCCTTCTCCGGCACGCGGTTCTTCAGCGCCAGCGAGCCCGCCGCCGTCGGCTCGCCCGCGACATCGAACAGGTCCTTCCAGGAGAGCGGCACCCCGTCGAGTGCGTGGCGGCGCAGCCCCCGCTCCGCCCGGTCCGCCGCTGCCGCCGCCTCGGCGCGGGCGCGCTTCTCGAGAAGGCGCACATAGACGCGCCGGTCTGGATCCTCGAGGCCTGCACGTTCGAGAAAATCTTCCGTCACCTCGCGCGGATCGGCTCTGCCTTCCTCGAAGCTGCGGCCAAGCTCAAGCGCGGTCATGCCGGCGAATGTCATGTCGTTACTCCTTCTGCGCGGGAGACTAGGGGCCATGCGCCCCTGCGTCCATCCGGCGCTTGCCTTTGGGGACCAAGCGGACGATCTTGCCTTTCATGACCCAGAGACCGGACAGCGACATTCTCATCGTCGGCGGGGGGCTTGCCGGCCTGCCGCTCGCACTCGCCTGCGCGCAGGGCGGGCTCACCGTCACCGTGGTCGACGTGCTCGATCCGGCGACGGCCACCGGCGCCGAATTCGATGGCCGCGTCTCGGCCATCGCCTTCGCCTCCTGCCGCATGTTCGACCGTCTCGGCGTCACGAAGCATCTGCAGGGCCAGATGCAGCCGATCAACGACATCATGGTGTCGGACGGGCGCGTCCGGGAAGGCGCCTCGCCCTTCTTCCTCCATTTCGACCACAAGGAAATCGGCGACGAACCGCTCGGGCATCTGATCGAGAACCGCCACACGCGCATCGCGTTGCAAAAGGCGGTGGCGGACGAACCGCGCATCCGGCTCATTGCGCCCGAAAGCGTCGCCCATATCGACTACGGCTCGCAGGTCACGGCGACGCTCGGCAATGGCGGGCGGGTGACGGCGCGGCTCTGCTTTGCGGCGGACGGACGCGGCTCGCGCACGCGTCAGGCAGCGGGCATCAAGACGGTCGGCTGGGATTACGGCCAGACCGGGATCGTCTGCACGGTCGAACATGAATTGCCGCATGAGGGCGTTGCGCAGGAATACTTCCTGCCCGGCGGACCCTTTGCGATCCTGCCGATGGTCGGCAACCGCTCCTCGCTCGTCTGGACGGAGAAGACGGCGGACGCGAAGGCGATCCTCGCGCTCGACGACGATGCCTTTGCCGAGGAGATGCGTGTGCGCTTCGGCGACTATCTGGGAGAATGCGCGCCCGCCGGCCCGCGCTGGTCCTATCCGCTGACGCTGCAACTGGCGCGCGACTATGTGCGCCCGCGCCTCGCGCTGGTCGCTGATGCCGCGCATGGCATTCATCCGATTGCGGGGCAGGGGCTCAATCTCGGGCTGCGCGATGTGGCGGCGGCGGCGGAAGTCGTGGTCGATGCGGCGCGGCTTGGTCTCGACATCGGCTCGCTCGACGTGCTGGAGCGGTATCAGCGCTGGCGGCGCTTCGACAATGTGGCGCTGTCCTTGCTGATGGACGGGCTCAACCGGCTCTTCTCGAACGATATCGGCCCGGTGCGCCTCGCGCGCGATCTCGGCCTCGGCATCGTCGGTCAGATCCCGCCCATGCGGCGCTTCTTCATGCGCCATGCGGGCGGCGTCGTCGGCGACCTGCCGCGGCTGCTCAGGGGCGAGGCGGTGTGATGGGACCTGCTCACACAAATGGTTCGGATGTTGCTGCGTATGACGCGGCGAAGCGGCGCCTCAAGGCAGGCGAGGACGAACTTGTTCCGGCCGAGATCGTCAACCGCCTTCTCGACGGGGAGAATCCCGTTCGCGTTTGGCGGAGCTATCGGGGCATGACGCTTGCGGAACTTTCGAAAGCAGCCGGAATCAGCCAACCTTATCTCTCGCAGATCGAGAATGGCAGCCGGGACGGAACGGTGTCGACCATGCGGGCGCTGGCCGATGCGCTGGGCGTCGATCTCGACGATCTTATCTAAACCTCACTCCCGGCTGAGCCCCTCGCGTTCGAGCGCGGTGAGGTAATCCGTCCAGAGCTTGCCGCTGTCGCGGCCCAAACGGTAAAGCGTTTCCCAAGTATAGAGCCCGGTGTCGTGGCCGTCGTCGAAGACGATGCGGACGGCGTAATTGCCGACGGGTTCGAGTGCTTCGATCGCCACATTCGCCTTGCCGGGCACCGTCTTCTTCTGGCTCGCGCCATGCCCCTGCACTTCGGCGCTCGGGCTTTCCACCCGCAGCAATTCGGCGGGCAGGCGGAAGGCCGTGCCATCCTCGAAGGCAACTTCGAGAACGCGCTCCTTGCGCTTCAGCTTGATACCGGTCGGCCAGGGTCCCGCATCGGTCATGTCACGTCACTCATCGTCGAGCGAGCGCGCCTCGTCCGTCAGCATGATCGGAATGCCGTCGCGGATCGGAAAGGCGAGGCGGGCCTTGTCGGAAATCAGTTCCTGCTTCTCGCGATCGTAGCGCAGCGTCGATTTCGTCACCGGGCAGACGAGGATTTCGAGAAGCTTCGGATCCACTTCCATCTTCGGCGCGCGCGCGGCTTCCTGTGTGTCGCTCATGATTCCTGTCCGTCTTTCATTATTGTACGGGCGCATCGCCGGAGGCGAGTTCGTGGAGCGCCTTTTCGGTGAGCGCGATCAGCATCTGGTTGCGGTCTTCGAGTGTCTTCGCCTCGAGCAGCGCCTGCTTCTCGCGCGGCCCATAGGGGCTGACGGTGCAGAGCGAGTTCACCAGCGTCTCGTTCGAGGAGAGGCGGATCGCCCGCCAGTCGGCCTGCAACTCATGCGTTTCGAGATATTCCTTCAGGATTTCGAGAAGCCGTTCGCGGCTCACGGCGTCCTGGCCGTGCCCGGCGACGAGGTCGTCGGCAAATTCCTCCCACGCTACTTCGCATTGCCGGTAGGGCGTCACGGCCGCGAGTTCGTTCACTATGCGAAAACGCGATATGCCGGTCAGCGTGATGACGATGCGACCGTCGCCCGTTTCCGCGAAAGAGGTGATGCGGCCGGCGCAGCCGATGGCGCAAAGCTTCGGCGTCTTGCCTGGTATCTGCGAGGCAAGGATCGCCTCGTCGCCATCCGGCTGCACCATGCCGATAATGCGTTCGCCGCGCAGCGCGTCGTCCACCATCTTCAGGTAGCGCGGCTCGAAGATGTTGAGAGGCAATTGCCCCCGAGGCAGCAATATCGCGCCGGCAAGCGGAAAGACGGGGATCGTCCCCGGCAGGTCCGCCACGCTGCGATATTGATCCGTGAGCCCCATATTTTCCTTCGTTTCAGCTGAAGAGAATGGAGGAAAGCCGGCGGCGCCCGCTCAGCGTCACCTCGTGTTTCGGGCCATAGGCATCGAAGAATTCGACAAGCTGCTTGCGCGCCGCCTGCTCGTTCCAGTTGCGGTCGTATTCGACGCTGATGAGAAGCTGGTCGACCGCGCCTTCCTTGTCGCCGCGCGCGTTGAGCGCAAGCGCGAGGTCGAAACGCGCCTGATGGTCCTTCGGATTGGCGTCGACCTTTGCCTGAAGTTCGGCGATGTCGCCGAGATCGCCCGCCTTTTCGGCCAGCGAAAGGGCGGCTTCGGCGGCGGCGAAATCGGGATCGTTCCGCCCGTCGGGACGGACAAGGGCCAGTATCTGGCGTGCGCGGTCGAGATCGCCCGCCTCGATGTAGCAGCGCGCGAGGCCGCCGACCGCGGCCGGATTGCCCGGTTCTTCCTGCGCGGCCCGCGCGAAGGCCTGCGCCGCGCGCGAGAGGTCGCCGGCCTCATGGGCCTCGCGGCCGATCTCGATCAGCTCTTCGGCGGGTGAAGGGCCGGTATCGCCCGCAAGCCCCGCAATGAATGCCTTCACCTGGCTTTCGGGCAGCGCGCCCATGAAGCCGTCGACCGGCTGGCCGTTCTTGAAGGCGTAGACCGCCGGGATCGACTGGATGCGAAGCTGCTGCGCGACGGCCGGGTGATCGTCGATGTTCATCTTCACGAGCTTCACCGCGCCGCGCGATGCCTTTACCGCGCTTTCGAGGACGGGCGTCAACTGCTTGCAGGGGCCGCACCAGGGCGCCCAGAAGTCGACGATGACGGGAACATCGCGCGACGCCTCGATCACGTCGCGGGCGAAGGTTTGCGTCGTCGTATCGACAATGAGGCCGTCCGCAGCCTCCGCGCCGGCGGTATTTCCGATGATCGGTTCCATGAGCCGTTCCAAGCCTGTCGTTATGCGCTCTCTGCCGCCCGCTCCACCCATAAGATGGAGCGGCGGCGTTTCGAAACAATGGTTTAGCGGCTCGCCTCGCCCTTGCGCAAGCGCGCTAGTCCTGGCCTGCCGCCACCAGATCGAGGATCAGGGGCTCATGCCCCGTTTCGCGCAGGAATTTCAGGAAATTCACGCGCGAAAGTCCCGTGGTCGCGGTGTTCTCGAGCGGGTGGTAATGGAGCCGCTCATGGTCAAGCATGGGTGCGTCCAGCACCGGAGTGACGCGGCCTTCCCGGTCGTTCACGAGGGCGAAGGGTGTCACGGAGCCGGGGCGCACGCCCAGCACCTCCCACATCAGTTCCGCATTGCCGAAGGAAAGCCGCGCCGAGCCGATGGGTCGCGAGAGGCTGTTCAGCTTCAACTCGCGATGCTCCTCCGTGACGATGAGGAACAGGCGGCCCTTCTTGTCCTTGAGGAAGAGGTTCTTGCAGAAGGCACCTTCGCGCTCATGCGGTGGCCATGAGGCGCGGTGGGCCTGCGCTTCCTCGACCGTGTGGAGGGCGGGGTGCTCGCGGGTCTCGTGGGGGATGCCCCTTTCCCCGAGCCAGGCGAGGAACTGGGCCCGGGTGGTGAGTTTCGGGACCGTCATGCCTCCTGATTGGCACGGCGCGCGGCAGCCTGCAAGCGGGCGTTAACCCGGGGCCACGGCTGCAAAATTCGGCTCTTGCAAAGGCTCAAACGATAGGCCATAAAACCGCCCTCACAGGCGGGTGGGGCCATCGCGGTCCGTCCGGCTGACCTGGATGCGGGCGTAGCTCAGGGGTAGAGCACAACCTTGCCAAGGTTGGGGTCGTGAGTTCGAATCTCATCGCCCGCTCCAACAAGAAGCCGCCGTCAGGCGGCTTTTTCTTTGCGCGTTCTTTGCGAGGTTAAACGATGACTGAGGCTTCCGCCGCCTGTCCCTGCCGTTCCGGCCTCGATTTCGCGCAATGCTGCGAGCCCTATCTCAAGGGCGCGAAACAACCTTCCACGCCCGAAGCGCTGATGCGCTCGCGCTATTCGGCCTTCGCCACCGGCAATATCGACTATCTCGAGGAAACGCTGCTGCCCGGCACGCGTAGCGATTTCGACCGCGAGGGTGCGGCGCAGTGGGCGGCGGCGAGCGAGTGGACCGGCCTTGAAGTGCGCACCGTCGAAGGCGGCGGCCCGGGCGAGGATGAGGGCATCGTCGAATTCGTCGCGCATTTCCGCCAGCACGGCGAGGACCGCGTCCACCACGAAACGGCAAGCTTCGCCCGCAAGGATGGCCGCTGGTGGTATGTCGACGGCATCATGGGCGTGCGCCCGCGCCGCGTCGAAAAGGTCGGCCGCAACGATCCCTGCATCTGCGGTTCCGGCAAGAAATACAAGAAGTGCTGCGGCGCCGCGGCTTGAGCCGTATCAGAAGAAGTCGTAGCCGAAATCGTAGCGCAGATGCCGTGAGAGAATGCGGCGCAGGATTTCCTCTTCCTTTGCCGAAAGCCGGATGCTTGCGCGTTCATCCTCGTCGGACACGGCTTTGGGCGCCGCGGGATCGAGCCGCGCCGCACGGCCTCTCGTGTCGACACGGCTTCGGCGGCCGCAATCGCGGCGGGCGTCAGATCGATACCGTAGTGCCGGGCAACCTTGTCCACCCATTCGCCCGGCGCCTCGATCGCGTCCTCATAGCGGATCAGCATGTTCTGCCCTGGACGCGCGGCCAGCACGTCGCCCCAGTGATTGAAGAACTGGATCGACCACCAGATGTCGGCGTGCTCGCGGCGCTGCCAGGGATCGCCCTCCACATAGTCCGTGAGCGACAGGCCCCGTCCCGCCGGCAGATCGTTCAACCATTTGACGTAGATCGACTCGAGCGCGTGGCGGATGTCGCGCACGAGCACCACCGTGCGGGGAATGTCGAACAGCAGGTGCATCAGCCTCCATGAGAACATCACGGAAGGAATGGTGTGCGAGACGGCGATCTTCGGGACGCCCGCGATCGGCTTCTGCTTCGCCGGCCCGATGATCGCGTCGCGGCCGGGCCCGCTGCTGAAGGCAGGCGGCTCGATGCCATATTGCTCGGCGAGCGCATGGCTCAGCATGAAGGTGAACCACTGCGTGCCGGAATTCTTTGCCGAGACGAAGAAGCCGTCCACGTGGCGGTAATGCAGCATGTGGAAGTTGCCGGTATCGGCCTTGAAGTTCGTCCAGGCGGCGGCGAGGTCCTCGTGTGCCAGGCCGTTATAGCCCGTTCTCCTGCGCGGTGCGGGCTGGAACCCCTGAGCGCTTCCGATTTCGCGTGCCGGCATGCTTTCCCTCTCCCCACTCCGTCCGATCGAGGTTTCCCTATAGCATTTTCGTGCGGCGAGGCCATCCGGACCCGTTCCCGCCTTTTCCCTGCACCTCAATCATGCTCCATTAGCGGAAGCCCCGTCAGAGGGCAGATTGCAAGGAGGGGGCGAGGAGTGAGTGGTGTCGACAAAAGGTCCGAAGCGGAGCCCATTCGCGTTCAGGTGCCCGGACAGGCGAGCGCGCAGCTCCTTTCCGCCGATGGCGGCGAGGCGGCCGACGGGCGGGGCCAGCTCAGCTGGGCGCTGTTCGAATGGGCGCGCAATCCATACGTCATCCTCATCACCATCTATATCTTCTCGCCCTATTTCACGAGCACGGTGGTGGGCGATCCCGTTCGCGGCCAGACGATCTGGGGCAACATCAACGGCATTGCCGGGTTCTTCATCGCTTGCCTGGGCCCCATCCTCGGCGCGATTGCCGATACCGGCGGACGGCGCAAACCGTGGATCGCCTTCTTCGTCGCACTCATGGTGCCTGCCATGTTTGCGCTCTGGTGGGCCATGCCGGGCGAGGGCGGGCTTTCCGTTCTCACCATCGCCGCGCTCATCGTGCTGATCGCCGTCGCCTTCGAATTCTCCGCCGTCTTTCACAATTCGATGCTGCCCGCCGTCGCGCCGCATGAACGGATCGGTTTTCTGTCGGGTCTGGGCCTCGCGCTCGGCAATGGCGGCGCGCTCATCATTCTCTGTTTCATGCTCTGGGCCTTCATGCTGCCCGGCGCGGTCGGCTGGAGCTTCGTGCCCGAGGCGCCGCTTTTCGGCATCGATGCGAGCGCGCATGAAAACAGCCGCATCTCCGGACCCATCGTCGCCGTCTGGCTGCTCGTCTTTTCGCTGCCGCTGCTTTTGTGGACGCCGGATGTGAAGGGCGCCAGCGTGCCGGTCAAGCTTGCGATCCGGCGCGGCTTCGGTTCCGTCGTCGGCACGGTCCGGAAGCTCCGCCACTACCGCAACATCGCGATCTATCTCGCCGCGCGCATGTTCTACAATGACGGCAAGACGGCCGTGCTCGTCTTTGGCGGCGTCTATGCGGCGGGTGTTTTCAAATGGGGGGCGCTCACGCTCACCGTCTACGGGATCGTGCTTTCGATCTTCGCCGTCGGCGGCGGTTTCTTCGGCGGCTGGCTCGACGACACGTTCGGCTCGAAGCGCGCGATCCTCGTCTCGATCGGCGGCACGGCGCTTGGCGTGCTGCTCGCCGTTTCGATAACGCCGACCGAAATCTTTTTCCTGCCCTATGACGCGGCGTCGGCCGAACCGGTCTGGTCGTTGCCCTTCTTCGCGACGTGGCCCGAACTCATGTATCTCATCGTCGTGCTCCTCGTCGCGATCTGCATCACGGCGGCCTATGCGAACAGCCGCACCATGCTCGCGCGCATCGCGCCGATTTCCAAGATGTCGGAATTTTTCGGCATCTATGCATTGTCGGGCACGGCGACGGCCTTTCTCGGGCCGCTTCTCGTCGGTGCGGCAACGCATCTCTTCCAGAGCCAACGCGCGGGCTTCGCGTCGGTTCTCCTCCTTCTCGGCATCGGCCTTGCCGGTATGCTGTTCGTGAAGGAAGAACGCGCGGAGGCGGCGGAATGAGTGCTGCGATCGTCGAGGGAGCGGTGCCGGAGCTTCGGCCGCCGCACGATACGGGCGGCGGGGAGCCCGCATCCAATGTCGCGCAGGGTGCCTGGGTGCTCTATGAATGGGCGAACCAGACCTACTTCTCGCTCATCACCATCTTTCTCTTTCCGCCCTTCTTCACCGGCGTTCTCGCCGCGAACCCCATCCAGGGCCAGGCCTATTGGGGCTATGTGCAGGCGGTCTCAGGCATTTCCATCGCGCTCATGAGCCCGCTCCTCGGCGCCATGGCGGATGCGGCGGGCCCGCGCAAACCCTGGATCGTCTTTTCCATGCTGTTCTGCGCGGCCGGCTGTTTCGGCCTCTGGTTCGCCGTGCCGGGGCAACCGCTGCTGCCGGTCGCGATCGCGCTCATCGTCGCCGCCATCGGCATGGAGCTCACCATCATCTTTGCGAATGCCATGCTGCCGACCATCGCGTCCGACCGGCGCATCGGCCTTCTGTCGGGTATCGGCATCGGCGTCGGCCAGCTTGCCGCCATCGTCGCGCTTATCCTCGTGCTTCTCCTGCTGCAACTGCCGGGCGAGGTGCAGGCACCCTTCATTCCCGACGAGCCGCTGTTCGGCCTCTCGAAGGAAGCGCATGAGACCGACCGCATCGTCGGGCCGATTTCCGGCGTCTGGTTCGTCGTCTTCATGCTGCCGCTTCTTTTCCTCGTGCCGGATCAGAAGGGGCGCGGCCTCGGGCGGCGCGCGGCGGCGAAGGCGGGCGTCATGCGTCTGTGGAGCACGATCCGCTCGGTCCGCCATTTCCGCAATGTTGGTCTCTATCTCGTTGCGCGCATGATCTTCTATGACGGCATGACGGCGATCTTCGTCTTCGGCGGTATTCTCGCCTCGTCGATCTTCCATTGGGGCGCGATGGAGATGGCCGTCTACGGCATCTGGGTGACGCTCTTTGCCGCCTTCGGCGCCTTTGTCGGCGGCTGGGTCGATTTGAAGATCGGCTCGAAGCGCACGCTCGTCTGGGCGCTCATCGGCGTCCTCCTGACCTTCCTGCTGCTGCTCTCCTTCGACCGCGACCGGATCTTCTATGTCGTGGAAGTCGCCGTTGCGCCGGACGCCAAAGCCTTCTCGACGCTGCCGCAGCAGCTCTTCCTGCTCACCGTCGGCCTGTTCGGCATGATGGTCGGACCGGTCATCGCCTCGAGCCGCACCATGATGGCGCGCATCTCGCCAAGGGAAATGATGACGGAGTTCTTCGGTCTCTTCGCCCTTGTCGGCAAGGCGACGGCCTGGATCGCGCCGCTCCTCATCGGCATCGTCACCGAGGCGACGCAGAACCAGCGTTATGGGCTCATGGTGACGGCGCCGATGATCCTTGTCGGCCTTCTGCTCTTCCTCTTCGTCAAGGAAGAGCGCGCGACAAGCGTCGTTCACTGAGACACGAAAAAACCGCCGCGGCTTGCGCCGCGACGGCTCTTCGGAAAACGATACTTCTCAGTGCCGGAAGTGGCGCATGCCTGTCATGACCATGGCGAGGCCCTTTTCGTCGGCGGCCGCGATCACTTCGTCGTCGCGCACCGAGCCGCCCGGCTGGATCACCGCCGTCGCGCCCGCTTCGGCCGCCGAGAGCAACCCGTCCGCGAAGGGGAAGAAGGCATCCGATGCAACGACGGAGCCAATGGTGGCGGGCGTCTTTTCGCCGGCGGCTTCCGCCGCGTCCTGCGCCTTGCGCGCGGCGATGCGCGCCGAATCCACGCGGCTCATCTGGCCCGCGCCGATGCCCACCGTCGCGCCGTTCTTCACATAGACGATCGCATTCGACTTCACATGCTTGCAGACGCGGAAGGCGAATTTGAGGTCGGCCATTTCCTGCGCGGTCGGCGCGCGCTTCGTCACGACCTTGAGATCGAGGTTGTCGATGCGTCCATTGTCGCGCGACTGCACCAGCATGCCGCCAGCGACCGCCTTGAAGTTGAGGCCCGGCGCGCCCGCATCCGGCAGGCCATGCGTGATCAGCAGGCGGAGGTTCTTCTTCTGCCCGATGATGCGGCGTGCGTCCTCGTCGGCATCGGGCGCGATGATTACTTCGGTGAAGATGCGCGCGATCTCTTCGGCCGTCTCGCCGTCGAGGGGCATGTTCGCGGCGATGATGCCGCCAAAGGCCGAAACCGGGTCGCAGGCCAGCGCCTTGCGGTAGGCGTCGGCGAGCGTTTCGCCGGTTGCGACGCCGCAGGGGTTCGCATGCTTGATGATCGCGATGGCGGGCGCGAGCTTCGGATCGAATTCGGCGGCGAGTTCGAAGGCGGCGTCCGTGTCGTTGATGTTGTTGTAGGAAAGCTCCTTGCCCTGCAACTGTTCGGCGTTCGACACGCCGGGGCGGTTTTCGCCCGTCACATAGAAGCTCGCGATCTGGTGCGGGTTCTCGCCGTAGCGCAGCGTCTGTTTCAGGCTGCCGCCAAAGGCGCGGTAGTCGGGCGCCGTCTCGCCGATCGCGTCCGCCATCCAGTTCGAGATCGCCGCGTCATAGGCCGCCGTGCGCGCATAGGCCTTCTGCGCAAGCTTCGTGCGCAGCGCGAGCGAAGTGCCACCCTTCGCGCCGATTTCGGAAAGCACCGCTTCGTAGTCGGCCGCGTCCACCACGACGGCCACATAGGCGTGGTTCTTCGCCGCCGCGCGGATCATGGCCGGACCGCCGATATCGATATTCTCGACGCATTCGTCATAGGCCGCGCCCTTCGCCACCGTCGCTTCGAAGGGATAGAGATTGACGACGAGGAGATCGATGCCGCCGATGCCGTGCTCCTTCATCGAGGCGGCATGGTCCGCATCGTCGCGGATCGCGAGCAGCCCGCCATGGACCTTCGGATGCAGCGTCTTCACGCGCCCGTCCATCATCTCGGGAAAGCCCGTCAGGTCCGACACGTCCTTCACCGGCAGCGCCGCCTCCTTGATCGCCTTCGCCGTGCCGCCGGTCGAAACGAGTTCGACGCCCGCCTCGTGCAGTGCGCGGGCGAACTCGGCAAGGCCCGTCTTGTCGGAGACGGAAATGAGGGCGCGGCGGACGCGCTGGACGTCGGCGGCTTTCGGGTGGGCTTTCAGGGATACCATGGGGACGGGGCTCCGGTGGGCGGCGGGAATGGCCGGGGCAATAGCATGAAGCGGAGCGGGGGCCAAGGCGCGGCGGCGGAATTGGCCCCATATCCTTCCGGCAAATGGCTGTCGGCCCGGGCAAGGCCGGGAGATAGGCTCCCGCTCCGAAAGAGGCCGAAACCCAAAGGATTCCCCCCCGGATGAGCCCAAAACCCGACATTTCCTATCTGCCCTTCGCGAAGCTTCTCGGCATCGAACTCGTGGAGGCGAGCCCCGACCGGGTGGTGGCGACGCTCGCCGTCGGCAAGGAACTCTGCACGATCCCCGATATCCTGCATGGCGGTGCGATCATGTCGCTCGCCGATACGGCAGGGGCGGTGGCCACCGTGCTCAATCTCTCCGGCGGGGCAACCACGACGACGGTCGAGAGCAAGACCAATTTCCTCGCCCCCGTGCCGCTTGGCGATGTCGCGACGGCGACCTGCGAACCCTTCCACAAGGGCGGGCGGCTGATGGTCTGGCAGACAAAGGTCACGCGGGGCGATGGCCGCCTCTGCGCGGTCGTCACGCAGAGCCAGATGGTGCTCGAGGCGAGGAAGGGTTAGTTCACTCCCCCGGCGGAAGCTCCAGATCGGGAAGTTCCGGCACCTCGGCGTCCTCGCGCTTCGGATGCCCTGCATTGCGCGTCGACAGGCGCCGCCAGGCCCAGTTGACGCGCGCCTCGCCCCGGAAGACGCGGCCCGCCACCACGATCTGCTCGGCGCGCCGCGTCGTGTCGCCGGAGCCGAGATAGACGCTTTCCTCGATCGCGATTTCGCATTCGCCGCCGCCCGAGCGCGCGCGGAACTGCCAGCCGTCGCCGTTCGGCAGCAGCACCAGCACGTTGGTCCTGTCATGCGCGAGCGAGACGCGGGCGTCGGGATGAATGTGGAAACGGATGGTGAAGCCGGGGTCTTGCGGCATGCGGTGCCGGAAGAGCGACTGCCAGGGCATGCGGCGGCGCGGTGCGGCGGCGGTATCGAGCCTGTCCTCGCCCCGCAGGTCCTCGCCCGTCGCCGACAGGAAGAGGCGGCGGTGATGGATGAGGCCGAAAAGACCGGCATAGCCGTCATGCGCCGTCTCGAGCCAGACGCCCGCTTCGTTCTCGTTGCGGCGGCTTTCGACCTCGACGGGGCCTTCCATCACGCGGGGCCCGAGAAGCCGCCGCGACAGCTTCCCCTTCAACATGCGCGCCGAGGAGGTGTCGGCAAGGACGAGCGTCGAATGCGCCGCCGTCGCGCGGCTCGCTGCTTCCCAGTCCGGCCCGAGCACTTTCGTCGCGCCGCAATTCACGATCATGCGGGCGCGGCCCGCGCTCATCTCGAAGGAGAGGCAGCCCGCATGCGCCTCATGGCTGAAGGCGCCGGGCGGCGGCGGTCCGGTATCGGCAACGAGGTTCACAGGTCCGGCAGCCAGGCGCTGATAGCCCGAATGCGGTGCGAAGCCGAAGGGGCGGCCCTTGGCGTCGTCGCGTTCGAGGGCGGCGTCGATCGCGCCTTCCGGTCCTTCCGTCGAACCGTTGAAGAGGGCGAGCTTGCCATCGCCGTGCCGGAAGAAACGCAGCATCGGCGTCATCCGGTCGATGGCGTCGCGCACAGGCTTGGGTACGTCGATGCGGCGCGCGGAGAGCGCGTCGCGCAGCGACAGAAGATCGAGCAGGATCGACAATTGCGCCGACGGATTGCGGCTCACATGGCCGCCATCGGGCAGGATCTGCCGGTCGAGTTCGCGGCAGAGAAGTTTCAGCCCCTTCGCCAGCCGCTTGTGGCCTTCGGAGAGGCAGAGGCCGGAAAAGGCGAGGCCCATGGCCGCCGTGATGCGCGGCTCGCCGGCCGGCGCAATGGCGGCGACGCGGGCGAGGTGGCGCGCCTGCCTCGCCATGTTGCGCAGCAGCGTCGAGCGGTAGACGAGTTCCGATCCGTCGATGATGAGCGCACCATTCGCGACCCAGGACATAAGGCGGCGCCCGATGACCTGTGGCCGCCAGGCGATGGGATGCCAGTTGCCCTCGGTTGAAATCCAGTCGGCGACGAGCTTCTGCGCATAGCGCCGCGCCGTGTCGCCGGTGCCGGTCTCGTTCGCGGTCGTGAAGTGGCGCAGCCAGGAAAAGCCGTGCAGCTCCTCCGCCCAGGTTTCGCTCGGCGGATCGGCGGCGAAGGGCGATGAGCCGCCCGGTGCGCGCACCTGCCCGCCGGGCAGGAACCAGCGGCCCTGAAAAAGCGCGTCGGCCTGCGAGGTGCGTCCGGGCCGAAGCTCGGACGGATAAAGCACCATGTGGTCGGGCATGGGCCCGAGCAGCGTCTGGCCGTAGACCCATGTGTTGAAAGCGCGGGCGAGCGCGGCATCGCGCGCGCGGACGAGCGCCGCGCCTGCGAGATCGATCGTGCGGTTGCCTGCGGATGCAGGCGTGCGGCGCATGACGGCGCTGCGTCCTTGCTCTGCGGTCCTCGCACGCGTCTCGGCCATTGGAGACGGCCCTCCGTTCACGCGCCCTCTATCCCCGTTTCCGGCGCCGCCCGTTCAGGCGTCACCGCGCAATGCCGCAATGTTCTTCGCATAGGCGGACGGCCCGCCCTTGAAAGTCGCTGTGCCTGCCACAAGCACTGTCGCGCCGGCCGCGATGGCGCGGGGCGCGGTTTCGAGATTGATGCCGCCATCCACTTCCAGTTCGACGTCCGGCTTCTCGGCATCGATCCGCTTACGGATGATTTCGATGCGCTTCAACTGGCTCTCGATGAAGCTCTGCCCGCCGAAGCCGGGGTTCACCGACATGACGAGCACAAGGTCGATGTCGCCGAGGAGCGGCCAGAGCAGTTCGAGCGGCGTGCCCGGATTGAGCGAGAGCCCCGCCTTGCAGCCCGCCGCCTTGATCGCCTGGATCGTGCGGTGGGGATGGGGGCCTGCTTCCGGGTGAAAGGTGATGATGTCGGCGCCCGCCTTCGCGAAGCCCTCGATATAGGGGTCCACGGGCGAGATCATGAGATGCACGTCGAAGACCTTGCCGGAATGCGGCCGAAGCGCCTTCACGACGTCGGGGCCGATGGTAATGTTCGGCACGAAATGCCCGTCCATCACGTCGACATGGATGTAGTCGGCGCCGGCTTCCGTGATGGCGCGCACTTCCTCGCCGAGGCGGGCGAAGTCGGAGGCCAGAATCGACGGGGCGATCTTGATGCCGCTCATGTGAAATCCGATGCCGGAAACAGGTGACGAGCGGACTTCGGGCGTGACGCCCGGAAATCCGTATCCGTCAGTGCTTAACAGCTAGATTCGCGGGGTGCAAGCAGGCCCGGCCGGCTTTGCCCGAGCACCTCGTCGAGGGCGCGGGCGACCCTGTCGAGCGGAATCCGGTCATGTTCCGGCCCGCCGAAATCCTGCGCCCAGAAGGTCGTGAGGTGGGGCGTCCGGGGGGCGTATTTCGCGGGCGAGTGGCGGCCGTAGAGCAGGATCAGCGGCACCTCGGAAATGGCGAGCATGTGGCCGAGGCCGGAATCGTTCGCGACCGCCACGTCGAGCCGCCGCCCGAGCGCGGCGACGAGGAGGGGACCCTTCGGCGCGCCTTCCGGCGCCTCGTCCTCGGGGAAGAGCGCGTCCGGCACGCCCTGGCGAATATCGTCCAGCATGAAGCGCTCGCTCGGACCGACGAAGAAGACGGGCCGCAGGCCCTTCGCGCTTGCCTGCCGCGCCAGGGCGATGAAGCGGTCGAGCGGCCAGCGCTTCGTTGGATCGCCAGAGCCGGGCGCGAAGCCCGCATAGCGTGCGCCTTCGGGCAGCAGCGTTGCGGCAAGTGCCACGTAAGCCTCCGGAACGACGATTGCCGCCGGATCGCGGATGGCGTGTCCCCCTGAGGCAAGCTCGACGAGGCGCAAAAGTCCGTCCACGAAATGCGCGGGCTTCTTGCGCGTCCATGTGGCGTCGATCCGTTCAGGCTTCACGCCGGAAAAAAGGTAGTCCGCCGCGCTTGCGATGAAGAGCTTCGGCTTCAGGGCGCGCTTCACGGCGAACGAGCGCCAGGCGACCGTCTGCGTGTCGATGGCGATGTCGATTGCGCCCGTTCCGATGCGGCGCGGCACGGCGAGCTCGCCGACGGACGAGCCGATCTCCGTCTCCTCGATCACGCGCGAGAGATAAGGCGCGGCGAGATCCTTCAGCACACCCGCATAGGCGGTTTTCCTCGCCGCGACCCAGACGATTTCGGCATCCGGGAAAGTGGCGCGGAGGCTGCGAAGAAAAGGCAGCTTGAAAAGCCCGTCGCCAAGAAGTTCGCCGCCCGAAAAGACGGCGATGCGCGCGATGTTCTCCGGCGCGTCCGTCATGCGGGCTTGCGATAGGCGACGAGCGTCGTGCCTTTCAGATGCGCCAGCGGCAACTCGCGGCCGAGTTCGTTCAGCGCCTTGAAGACACCGGGGCAGCGCGGCGAATAATCGTGCCACAGAACATAGCCGCCGGGCGCCACCATGCGCAGCGCCTTGGTGCTGTCGCTCTTCACATAAGAATAGGAATGCGCTCCATCGACGAAGATGAGGTCGATCTGTGCCGCGTAGGGCGCTTCGTCGAATTTCGCGCTGTCGCCGAAATGCTGCGCCACCTTGTGGGCGACTGGCGTGTCCTCATAGTAGAACTTGTCGTAGTGGGATTCGCCAAGCGCGATCTTGCGCCATTTCTCCGCATCCGGATCGTTTGCGTCGAACTCGTAGCTGTCGTCGCCATCGGCAAGATAGGTCAGCGTGTCGACCTTCGCATCGTCCGGTGCGTTGCGCGCGAGCACATAGGTGGTGCGTCCCGTCGCCGTGCCGAATTCGAAGATGCGCCTTGCCTTCTTCGCCAGTGCGCCAAGCACCCATGTTTCCGTGTCGTTGATGCTGGCGAGCGCGCCGGCCTGGCCGATGAAGGAGATCTCGGAGGCGCGGTTCGGGCCGAGGCCGGTCGATCTGAAAACCTCGTCCCATACGTCGATGGCGACATGCGGCACCGGCGGCTTGCCGAAATTCGGACGGAGCTTCATGCGCACGCGCTGGCGCAACGCGTAAGACAGCGTCGCCGCGAAGGCGCCCGCGAAGACCACGGCGAGCACCACGAGCGTCCAGAAGAGAAAAGGCGAAACAGACATTCTATCCCCGGCTGTTCCGGGCTGCCCCGGCAAGTTCGGGCGCCGCGCATGGCTCGCACGGCCTCACCCAATCCGCCTCAAGATACCGGGGTCCCGGGAAAACGCCAGAAAAACGAAAGCCCGCAAAAAGCAAAGCCGTCACAGCTTGCGGGCGAGCACCTTGAGCCGCGACTTCGCGCTCCAGACGAAGCGGATCACCTCGAAGCCGTGATCGGTCAGGAAGCGGCGCATCGCGGCCTTCGTGAAATAATGGAGGTGCTGCGGCGGAAAGACTTCTTTCCAGGCCGGGAAATCCTTCGGCACGGACCAGTGGCCTGCGTCCGGCGTGGTGAGATAGAGCAGCGCGCCGGGCTTCAATCTCGCCTTCATCGCTTCGAAATAGGCATGCGGGTCGGGCAGGTGCTCGATCACCTCGATCATGAAGGCGAAGTCGAAATCCTTCCAGTCCGCGGGCAGGCTTTCGACGGCCCCCGCATGGTAGTGGCCGCCCGGATATTCCTTCCGCGCGAGCCCCACGCTTTCCTCGTCGATATCGACGCCATAGGCCTCGAAGCCGAGCCGGTTCGCCGCTTCCACGGCGGTGCCGATGTTGCAGCCGAAATCGATGAAGCGGGTTCCGCGCGCGAGGTGGCGATAGCGTTTGATCTGTTTCATCGCGCGCAGGATCTTGCGCTCCGCCTTCGCCGAATAATGCGTGTTCGAGAGATATTTCTCGTAGATCGCGGCGATTTCGGAAAGGGGCGGCGTCGGATAGACGAAGTGGAATCCGCACTCCGTGCAACGGAAGATGCGATAGCCGGAGGATATGCCGGCGGGGCGAAAGGAGCGCCCGCCGCAGATCATGCAGCTCGACGGCTCAAGCGCCGTCGCGTCCGTCGTCACGGGTTCAGTCAGCGTCACGGATTCCCCCTGGAAGAAGTAGCGTCAGACTGCCGCCCACCCCCTCATCCGTCAACAAGGGAATGGCGAGGTTGACGGCGCTTCAGGCGCGCGGCGTAGAAGCCGTCCATACCGCCTTCGATGGCGAGGTGACAAGGCAGGCTTCTCAGGTCTCCTTCACCTGTGACGATCTCGGTTATACCGCCGGTCTCCTGCGGCGAAACCGGCACGCGCTCGAAGTCTTCATGCGCCGCAAGGAAAGCGCCGATCTGCCGGACACCTTCTTCGGGTTCCAGCGAACAGGTGCAATAGACGAGCGTGCCGCCCGGCGCGAGGAGCGTTGCGGCATGCTCGAGCAGGCGCGCCTGCAGGGCGGCAAGCTTGTCGCGGTCGGCGGGGGATTTGAGGCGAAGCACATCGGGATGGCGGCGTGCCGTGCCGGTCGCGGTGCAGGGCGCGTCGAGCAATACCGCGTCCCATTGCCGTCCGGGCGCGTAGGTCGCGGCGTCCGCCACGACGGTTTCGGCCGTGAGGTGAAGCCGCGAGAGATTCTGGGTGAGCCGTTCGAGGCGCGGCTTCGAGCGGTCGAGTGCGGTCACGCGCGCACCCATCGCGGCAAGCTCCGCCGTCTTGCCGCCCGGCGCGGCGCAAAGGTCGAGCACCTCGCGGCCCGCCACGTCGCCGAGCAGCCTGGCGGGAAGCGCGGCGGCCACGTCCTGCACCCACCAGGCGCCTTCGTCGAAACCCTGCAACTCCTCGATGCGGCCCGCATCGTCGAGGCGGAGCGTGCCCGTCGGCAGGACCTGCGCGCCGAGCCTTTCGGCCCAGGCGTCGCGCTCGTCCGCCTTCTTCACGCTGATGTCGAGCGGCGGATCGGCATAGTGCGCGCGGATGATCGCGCGCGCCGTTTCCTCGCCATAAGCGGCGACCCAGCTCTCCCAGAGCCAGTCCGGCGTATCGAGACGCTCCGTATCGAGACTATCGAGCATGGCGTCGCCCTCACGCGAGAGGCGGCGGAGCACGGCGTTCACCAGCGCCTTGAAGTGACGGCCCGCATCGTCGCGCGAGGCGGCTTCCACGTTCATGCCCACGGCGGCGTGCGCGGCGACGCGCAGGAAGAGGAGTTCGGCCGTGCCTGCCCGCAGGATGTTCCGCGTGGGCCCCGCGCGGTTCGGCAGCTCCTTGTCGAGGCAGCGCGCGATGAGGGTGTCGATCGTCCCGAGGCGGCGCAGTGCCGTCGCCGCGATGGCGCGGGCAAAGGCGCGGTCGCGCGGCTCGGCCCGCGCAAGGCGGCCTGCCGCCGCTTCGCGCGCAAAGGCCTCGTCGAAGGCCTGCTTTTCCTTCAACACGGCGGTCAGAAGAGCCGCCGCCCCTTCGCGGGCGGCGAGCCCGGGTTCGTCTGTCCTGGCTTTCATGCGCGGCTTTAGAGCATAGTCGCGGCCGCCGCGCAAAGCGGTTGACGCGCGATAATTCAGCCCCAGGGACGGCGCGCCGCCTCACCCATGGTCTGTGCGAGCTGCCGCAGCGCCGAGATGCGGTTCTCCGTCGCGGGATGGGTCGAGAAGAGATTGTCGCGGCCGCGTCCGTTCAGCGGATTGACGATGAACATATGCGCGGTGGCGGGATTTGCCTCCGCCGCCTCGTTCGGCGCGCGGCGGGCGGCGGCGTCCATCCTCTCCAGCGCGGAGGCGAGCCAGAGCGGGTTGCCGGAAATTTCCGCGCCGCCCGCGTCGGCCGAATATTCGCGTGTGCGGCTGATCGCCATCTGCACCAGCGCGGCGGCCATGGGCGCGAGAATGGCAAGCGCCAGCGTGCCGGCGATACCGGGGCCGTTGTCGCGGTTGCCGCCGAAGAAGAACGCGAAATTCGCCAGCATCGAGATCGCGCCGGCAATCGTCGCCGTCACGGTCATGGTCAGCGTGTCGCGGTTCCTGATATGGGCGAGTTCATGCGCCATCACGCCGGCGAGTTCTTCCGGCGTGAGCATGGCGATGAGGCCGGTCGTCGCGGCGACGGCGGCATGCTCGGGATTGCGCCCCGTCGCGAAGGCGTTGGGCTGCGGGGTGTCGATGATGTAGGTCGCGGGCATCGGCATGTTCGCGCGCCGCGCGAGTTCCTTGACGATGTGCACGTAATTGGGCGCAACCGTCTCGTCCACACGCCGCGCCTTGTACATGCGCAGCACCATCTTGTCGGAATTCCACCAGGCGAAGAGGTTCATGGCCGCGGCGGCGAGAAAAGCGATCGCCGCGCCGCCCGCGCCGCCGATCAGATAGCCGAGCCCCATGAAAAGCGCGGTCATCGCCGCGAGAAGCATGAAGGTTCTGATCGTGTTCATCGGTGGCGTCTTTAACCTCTCCGGTTTGCTTTGCTTTCGGGCGGCCGCTTCCGGGGTGGAAGGGTCCGCCTCGCGGCTTTATATGTATCCTGATCGTGTCCGGTTCAAGAAAGGCGGGTCTCTCATGGCCGATGAGGAAAAGCCGCAGGGCGGCGGCGAAAGCGGGCCTGCGCCCCGCAAGGTGCTCTCGCCTGCTGCGAAACGCGCGCTTGCCGAGGCCGAGGAGCGCCGGCGCCTCGCGGATGCTGAGCCTGCCCCTCCGCGCGAAATCGCCGGGCGCGGCGGTGCCGAACCCACGCGCTATGGCGACTGGGAAGTGAAGGGCATCATCAGCGATTTCTGACGGAAATCCGGGGGCCTGCATCCGGACCGGGGAGTGAACTTGCCCGAAAGACCTTCGCCCCGCCTGCGCCGCGCCCTCATCGCCGCCGGCCTCGTCTTTCGCTTCTTCCTCTTCTTCGGCGGGCTCGCCCTTGCCGTCTGGTTCGCCTTCATTCATTTCCCCGACGCCTACAATCCCTTCGTACCGCCCCGGATCGAGGAAAAGCCGAACATCGTCACGGGGCTGAAGCTCAGGGGCCTCGCAAACGAATACGACATTTGCGTTTCCGTCGTGCGCGCGTCGGGCGCAAAGGCGCGCCGCGACAGCATCGCGTCGGCTTCGGAAGGCTGCGGCATGGCGCAAGGCCTCCATCTCGAACAGTCGCATATCTCTTATGGCGGCGGCATTGAGCTCACTTGTCCCGCCACAGCCGCGCTTCTCATGTGGGAGCGCCATGTCGTTGCACCGGCGGCGCAGGAACATCTCGGCTCGGAGATCGTGCGCGTCCGTCATTTCGGCACCTATGCCTGCCGGAACGTGAACCATGCGCAAGGGGGGCGCCGCAGCGGCCATGCGCGCGGCGACGCGATCGACATTGCGGGCTTCGATCTCGCCGACGGGCGGCGCGTCAGCGTGCTTGCCGATTGGGGCAAGGAGACGCCGGAAGGCCGCTTCCTGGCCGATATACATGAAGGCGCCTGCGGCCTCTTTGCGACCGTGCTCGGGCCGGATTACAACGCGCTCCACGCCAACCACTTTCACTTCGAAATGGCGCGATGGGGCATCTGCCGGTGAAGGGCAGGGCTTGCAGAGCCGGAGGGAAAGGAATAAAACCCTTTCCATAGAAGGAATAAATTCCTCCAGTCCGGTTCAGTCATGCGTATCCCGATCGTCATTCTGGTGCTTCTTTCCAGTCTGCTCCCCGTTCATGCCGTCGAGCGGCTTCAGGGCCCCGTCGAGGCGGAAGTCCTGCGCGTCGTCGATGGCGACACGCTGGTCGCGCGGGCCCGCATCTGGCTCGGCCAGACGGTCGAGACGCATGTCCGCCTCGCGGGCGTCGATGCGCCGGAACTCCGGGGCAAATGCGCCGAGGAAAAGGCGCGGGCGCTTGCCGCGCGCGAGGCCCTTCTCCGTCTCGTCGGCGAAGGCCCGGTGATGCTGGCCGATATCGAGAGCGACAAATATGGCGGCCGCGTCCTTGCCCGCGTCGCGACCGGCGCGCATGACGATGTTGCCGCCGCGCTGGTCGAGGGCGGCTTTGTCCGCGCCTATGGCGGTGGCGCACGCTCCGGCTGGTGCGGCGCGGAAGGCTGACGCGTCAGAACAGCAGATAGATCAGGATGATGATGGGAATGGGCACGCCGATGGCCCAGAGCAGGATGCCGCGCATGTCTCTCTCCTCCTTCGTGCCCCAAGGTCCTTGTCCCCAAGGTCCCTCCGGGTAAGGAACGAGCGAGAAGGCGCGTCGGTTCCCCTCAGCCGACCTCGAGCCTGTAGCTTTCGCCGTCGCGCTTCACGAGGCCAGCGGCCGGCGTCGCGAAATGCGTGCCGATGACGAGGGTCGGCCCGTCCGCCATTTCGGCGAGGAAGGCGTGGCGCGTTTTCTCCGCCATGTCGCCATCCGTGTCGAAGGCGCTGCGCCAATCCGTCTTCGCCATCTGGCAGGGGTGGTGCATCAGGTCGCCGGTGATGACCGCGCTCTCGCCCTTCGAGGAGATGACGATGCTGACATGGCCCGGCGTATGGCCGGGTGTCGGCCGGAGCCGCACTTCCTCGCAGACCACATGATCGTCGGCGACGAGATCGGCGAGGCCCGCCTCGAAGACCGGCTGCACGCTGTCGGCGAGCACCGGCGCATTGTCCTCATCGTCCTCGTTCGCCCAGAAGTCCCATTCGCGCTTGCCGATCAGGTAGCGCGCCTTCGGGAAGGTCGGCACCCATTTGCCGCCCTCGAGCATGGTGTTCCAGCCGACATGATCGACATGGAGATGCGTGCAGAGAACGATGTCCACGCTCTCGCGCGTCCAGCCCGTCTTCTCGAAATCCTTCAGGAATTGCGTCTGCAGCTTGTTGAAGAAGGGATTGCCGCGTTCCTTGTCGTTGCCGACGCAGGTGTCGACCACGATGCGTTTCCTGGGGGTTTCGATCAGCAGTGCCTGGATCGCGACGCGGATATGTCCTTCATCGGTCGCAAAATGCGGGCGCAGCCAGCCGATCTCCTTCACCGCGTCGGGATAGGCCTTCTCCACCATCGAGCCCGCGCCACCGCCCGGCAGCGCCACCTCGACCTCCACCACGCGCGTGATCTTCACGTCGCCGATTGTCCAGTCCGCCATGATTGTCCCTCCCTGACCCGAAATGCGAAGATGGTCAGGTAGGGACGCGGGGCGGCAGGTGCAAGAGGCTCAACTTTTGGTGCGTAACAATCTGCTTAGATCGACGTCGAGTTCCGGAGGAGGCGTGTAGGGCTCGACTTCGTTGCTTTCCGACGTAAGGAGTGCGTGCAGTGCCGGATGGACAAAGAGCTTCTCCCGCCCGACCTTGGCTTCAAATAGCACGCCTATATCCGCCAATCTTCTGAGATAGGTCGATGCCGTTTGGCGTTTGGCCAACCCTGCATCGACAATGTTCGAGATGCGGCAATAGGGCTGCTCGAATATTTGTTCGATGAGTTCGTGCGAATAAATCTGGGGTTCCGCCCTTTTTATGTAGTCAGTGGCGATTTGCTTCAGATGCCGTATTGCCCGGATTTTCGATGTGGTCCAGGAGGAGGTCTCGGCGACACCGTTCAGGATATATATCAGCCAGTCGGTCCAGTTTCCTTTCGTCGTGACTTCCTGAAGTAGCCTGTAGTAGTCGATCTTGTTACGGATGATATGCCGGCTCAGGTATAGTACCGGCAGATCGAGCAGCTCCTTTTCGATGAGATACAAGACGTTCAGAATGCGGCCTGTGCGTCCATTTCCGTCCGTAAACGGATGGATGGCTTCGAACTGGTAATGCATGACCGCCATGCGAACGAGGGGATCGAGGCCATCCTCTTCATCATGAATAAAGCGTTCCCAGTTGGCGAGAAGCTCCCGCAGCTTTGGCTCGCCGACGGGCGGTGTATAGATAATCTTGCCGGTTGAGTCGTTCTGGAGGGCCGTGCCGGGAATTTTTCGAATCTCCATCTGGACATTTTTTATCGTGCTGCAGATGTCGAGCGCGGTGGCTGTGGAGAGTGGGCGTTCCCGAATCCTCATATATCCGGTCCGGAGCGCGCGCCGATAGCGCAGGGCTTCGCGCGTGGGGGGGTCGGCCTGCGCTTCATGACTTGCCTCGGAATAGCGAAACAGCCTGTCGGTTGTCGTGACGATGTTCTCGATTTCCGAGCTCGCTTGGGCTTCCAGTGTTGGAATTGTGTTGATGAGAATGGCCTGATTGGGGATGAGTTCGGCCGCCTGCTTCAATTCTGCCAGCGCGGCACGTGCCCGCACGCATGCCTTGAGCACTTCCTTCGTCTCAACCTCGGCCTTGGGAGGAAGGAGGGGAAGATCATTATAGGGCTTATCTGGGTGCCAGCTTTTCATATGTCGATAAATCCCGAATTTATCGACATGTTCGGACAATATGTCCGAGGCGTCAACATATCCGTCTCATCTGTCGGTAAATCGCTGTATCGTCGACAGGTCAACAGAATAGGGGGCACTTTAGCCCCCTATTTACTATATATGCTACCCCGCCTTGTTCTGCCGGTTATGCACGAGATCGTCGACCACGCCCGGATCGGCGAGCGTCGAGGTGTCGCCGAGATTGGAGAAATCGTCCTCCGCGATCTTGCGCAGGATGCGCCGCATGATCTTGCCGGAACGCGTTTTCGGCAGGCCCGGCGAAAACTGGATCAGGTCCGGCGAGGCGATGGGGCCGATTTCCTTCCGGACCCAGGCCACGAGTTCCTTGCGCAGTTCTTCCGACGGTTCCTCGCCCGCGTTCAGCGTCACATAGGCATAGATGCCCTGGCCCTTGATGTCGTGCGGATAGCCGACGACGGCGGCTTCGGCGACTTTTGCGTGAGCCACAAGCGCGCTTTCGACTTCCGCCGTGCCCATGCGGTGGCCCGACACGTTCAGCACATCGTCCACGCGGCCCGTGATCCAGTAATAGCCGTCCGCGTCGCGGCGGCAGCCGTCGCCGGTGAAGTAGCGGCCGGGATACTGGATGAAATAGGTCTCGACGAAGCGCTGGTGATCGCCATAGACGGTGCGCATCTGGCCGGGCCAGCTATCGTCGATGCAGAGATTTCCCGCCGTCGCGCCTTCGAGCACCTTCCCCTCGGTATCGACCACCACGGGCTTCACGCCGAAGAAGGGCCGCGTCGCCGAGCCGGGCTTCAAGGCCGTCGCGCCCGGCAGCGGCGAAATCAGGATGCCGCCCGTTTCCGTCTGCCACCATGTATCGACGATCGGGCAGCGCCCGTCGCCCACCACGCGGTGATACCAGAGCCAGGCTTCGGGATTGATCGGTTCGCCGACCGAGCCCAGCAGGCGCAGCGACTTGCGGCTCGTCTTCTTCACCGGCGCATCGCCCTCGCGCATCAGCGCGCGGAGCGCGGTCGGCGCGGTGTAGAAGATGTTGACGTCGTGCTTGTCGATCACCTGCCAGCAGCGCGAGGCGTCGGGATAATTCGGCACGCCCTCGAACATCAGCGTCGTCGCGCCGTTCGCGAGCGGCCCATAGACGATGTAGCTGTGTCCCGTCACCCAGCCCACATCGGCCGTGCACCAGTAGATGTCGCCGTCCTGATAGTCGAAGACATATTTATGCGTCATCGACGCATAGACCATGTAGCCGCCGGTCGTGTGCAGCACGCCCTTGGGCTTGCCGGTCGAACCCGACGTATACAGAATGAAGAGCGGGTCTTCCGCGCTCATTTCTTCCGGCGCGCATTCGGCGGAAACCTTCGCCGCTTCTTCGCCATACCAGACGTCGCGGCCCTTCTCCATGTTGACGCTGCCGCCGGTGCGCTTCACGACGATGACGCTCGTGACGTCCGGGCACTTCTTCAGCGCCTCGTCGGTATTGGCTTTCAGCGGAATCTTGCGTCCGCCGCGCAGGCCTTCATCCGCGGTGATGACGCAGTTCGACGCGCAGTCGGCGATGCGGCCGGCAAGGCTGTCCGGCGAGAAGCCGCCGAAGACGACGGAATGGATCGCGCCGATGCGCGTGCAGGCGAGCATGGCGTAGGCCGCTTCCGGGATCATCGGCATGTAGATCGTGACGCGGTCGCCCTTCTTCACGCCTTGGGCTTTCAGCACATTGGCAAAGCGGCAGACTTCCCCGTGAAGTTCCCTGTAGGTGATCGACTTGTGATCCGTTGGCTCGTCGCCCTCCCAGATGATCGCGACCTGGTCGCCGCGTTCGGCCAGATGCCGGTCCACGCAGTTCACGCTCGCGTTGAGCGTCCCGTCCTCGAACCACTTGATCGAGACGTTATGCGGATCGAAGCTCGTGTTCTTGACCTTCGTATAGGGCTTCATCCAGTCGATCCGGAGCCCCTCGCGCCGCCAGAAGCTCTCCGGGTCGTTCACGCTCGCCTCGTACATGTTGCGGTATTTCTCCGCATCCACGATGGCGCGCTTCTTCCACTCGGCGGGAACGGGGAACAGGTCGTCGGACATGGAGGTCTCCCTGAAAGGCGCGTGTGTTTTCGTTTTTCCCATTATGTCCGCCGCGCGTGACGGGAACAAGGCGCGCCTGTCTTTCTTCCTTCTTTCCCGCAGGAGGAGGGGGCAAGAGAAGGCGTTACGTCACCCCTTCGCGGCATCTCCGGCAAGCGCCGCGATCTCATCCGCGCTCATCCCCGCTTCCCGGAGCACCTCTTCCGTCTGCTCGCCGAGGCGCGGCGGGTGGCGGCGAATGCTGGAGGGGCTCTCGCTGAAACGCACCGGCGGCTTCAGCGCGAAATAGGGCCCGGCATGCGGGTGGTCGTAGCGGGCGAAGAAATCGACCGCCTTCAGATGCGGATCGTCCTGCAGATCGTCCAGCCGGTTCATCTTCACGGCAGGGATCGACAGCGGCTTCAACAGCGCCAGCCATTCCTCCGTCGTCTTCGTCTCCGTCGTCTCCTCGATCATCGCATAGAGCTCGCGGATATGGACGGTGCGCGCCTTGTAGTTGTTGAAGCGCGGATCGTTGATGTAGTCGTCGCGGCGGCCTGCCAGCTCGAAGAACTGTTCCCACTGCTTGTCGGAATAAGGCAACAGGCCGATATGCCCGTCCTTGGTGCGATAGGGGCGGCGGTCCGGATTGGTGATGCGGCCATAGGTCCACTGGCCCGTCGGCGGATCGTAGACATGGTCGTAGAAATGTTCGGCGAGCACGAAGGAGGTAACGGCTTCGAGCATCGGCACTTCCACGAACTGCCCTTCGCCGGTCCGCTCCTTGTGGAAGAGCGCCGCCGTCACCGCCTGCACCATGAACAATCCCGACACCTTGTCCGCCATGATGGTCGGAATATAGCGGGGCTTCGGGTCGCCATCCATGCGGCCGAGCAGGTCCGCCGCGCCCGAGCCTGCCTGAATGAGGTCGTCGTAAGCCGGCAGGCCTGCGTAAGGCCCGTCCGAGCCATAGCCTGCCGCATGCACGAAAATGATGTCGGGCTTCACCGCCTTCACGTCTTCATAAGCGAGGCCGAGCTTCTTCATCGCCGCATAGCGGATGTTGGAGGTGAGCACATCGGCGGTGGCGACGATCTTCAGCAGCGCCTCGCGGCCCTCTTTCGTGCCGAGGTCGAGCAGCACGGAGCGCTTGTTGCGGTTGATGGTGAGGAAGATGGGGCCGAGGTCCGGCGCCGCGCCTTCGGGCATGTGCCCCGGCCAGCGCATGATGTCGCCGCCCGCGCCGCCGCCGCCGGTCGGCGAGGGCGCTTCCACCTTGATCACGTCCGCGCCCATGTCGCCCAGGATCTGCGTCGCATAGGCGCCGAAGACGACGGCGGTGAGATCGACGATGCGCACGCCTTTCAGCGGGCCCTTGTTCTCGGTTTCGAGGGTCTTGCTCTTCTTTTCGTTCGCCTGGTCGCTCAACGCATTTCCCCGCTCGTCGTCTTCTTGTTCTGCATGGCACCTCTTTACGGGCGCCACTCATACAATATGTCGGGCAGACATTCCTCATTGTCCGCGCCTCTGGTGCGGCGCGTCTCGGTCAGTCCGTGGCGCTCATAGAAGCGCCGGGCGCCGAGATTGGCCTGAAACGTCCAGAGGGAAAAGCCTTTCGGCATCTCCTCCTTCGCCCTGGCGAGAAGGAGGGTGCCTGCCCCTGCGTTATGCGCGGGCGGGTCGACATAGAGATGGTGGAGCCAGTCGCCGTCCTCTTCCCGGGCAAGCGCAGCAAAGCCCATGATCTCGCCGCCCTGCTCCGCCACCCAGACCTCGCTCCGCTTCACCATGCGGCGGATGAAGAGCCGCGTCTCCGCGTCGCTGTGCAGGCCGGCGTTCAGATAAGTCATGGTCCTGCGCGCGGCGAGAAATATCTCCGCGATCTCCTGCCAGTCGTCTTCGCTCGCGCGGTGGATGTGCATGGGGGAGGTTGTAGCGCCGCTGCGGATACAAAAGAAAGTCGTTCAAATAAAATACGTCATGCCCGGCCTTCTTGGAGTTCAAAGGAGGGCCCGGGCAAGACGATTGTAGGAAGGTTCGTTGGTGCTATGCGTCATGAACAGCAAGCTTCATGGAGACGACCATCAATTTGGTTCGAACGTTGTGCGGTGGTAGATTGACATGGCTCAACAATGCCAGTGGCGCAGCGCATGATTGCATTGTCCTTTATTGTCTTGGTCGGCGGGTATTTTATCTCGGAAGCGATTGCAGGTGTTCTGTTTGAACTCGCGTCTCGTTCCACAATGCCCGGGACGAGACGATGGCAGGTGGAATCGTGCCCCGCGAAGTACAACGTTTATAAGGGGGAGCCGAGCCCGGAGCATTTCACGCGAAGCGGCATTCGCGCTATTGAATCCGCCAGAAAGGTACGGAGGGTATACAGAGTTTTGGCGCTCATTTCGTTCCTCGTACTGGTGACATTGAAGCTTTGGCGCTAGCAGGCGGCGCCTTGCTCGACCCCGCCCAGCGGCACCGATCCTCTCACTCTTGTCTTTGCCGGGCTTGACCCGGCAATCCAGGAGGCGCCGAAGGCGCATTCCTCTTCGTCAGCTTCCTTCGTGAAAAGAGACGGCGCGTTTCACGCGCCTTCTGGACCCCCGGGTCAAGCCCGGGGGTGACATGATGGAGGGACGGAGGGAGCAAATCCCCCGATTCCACATTCTCTCCCTTCTCCCCTATGCTCTCCCCATGCTGCTGCATCATTCGAGCTGGCCGGAGATCGAGGCCTATCTTGAAAAGTCGAGAGGGATCGTGATCCCCGTCGGCTCGACGGAGCAGCACGGGCCTTCCGGCCTCATCGGCACCGATGCCATCTGCCCGGAAGCCATCGCGAGCCGCGCGGGTGCGGAAGCGGGCTTCCTCGTTGGCCCCACCTTCAATGTCGGCATCGCCCAGCACCACCTCGCCTTTCCCGGCACGATGACGCTCCGCCCCTCCACCATGATCGCCGCGATCCACGACTGGGTCTCCTCGCTCTCGCGGCACGGTTTCGAGCGCATCTATTTTTTCAACGGGCATGGCGGCAATGTCGCGACCATCGAGGCGGCCTTTTCGGAAATCTATGCCGACCGCTCGCTCGGCGCCGCCGCTTCCAATCGCGGCCCGGTGAAGTGCAGGCGCGCGAACTGGTGGGACTTCAAGCCCGTCATGGCGTTCTGCCAGCAGCGCTACGGCTCGGCGCATGGCGTCCATGCGACGCCGTCCGAGATCGCGGTCACGCAGTTCCTCCATCCCCACGCGATCAAAGACATCGGGATGTCGCCGAAGGTCGCGCCCTGGGGCCGCTACACGGACGCCGAAAGCTACCGCGCCGCCTTCCCCGATGGGCGCATCGGCTCGGACCCCTCTCTCGCCGACCCGGCGGATGGCGAGAAGCTCATCGCCCTTTCGGTCGAGGGCCTGATCGCGGATTTCCGGAAATTCGAGGCGGCGTAAGGGGTTAGCCAAGGGACTTGAAACGTTAATACGTTCGTTATAACGTTCTTCCGTCCTCTTTGACAGCCGGAGACCCTGGTCATGATTTCGCTCAAGCTTACGCAGATCGGCAATTCCGTCGGCGTCGCCCTGCCAAAGGCGGTGCTCGAGCGTCTGCATGCATCCAAGGGCGACAATCTCTTTCTCATCGAGACGCCGGATGGCTACATGCTGACGCCCTATGATCCGGCAATGGCGGAACAACTTGAAGCCGCCGAAGCCGTCATGCGTGAAGACCGGGATGTGCTAAAGGCGCTTGCGAAGTAACGGCGGATGGCCGATCGCCCCGAACCTGTTTGGCTGCTTCGCAATGCCGTTCTCGCTTTCCATTCACGCCAACTGGCGGAACATGGCGGCGGCGCGGGCATGCGTGACGAAGGGCTTCTCGATTCCGCGCTTAACAGGCCACTCAATAAATTCGCCTATGAAGAGCCCGACCTCTTCGATCTGGCAGCGGCCTACGCTTATGGCATCGCGACCAATCACCCCTTCGTGGATGGAAACAAGCGCACCGCCTATGTCGCGGCGCTGACCTTCCTTCGCCTGAACGGATACCGGCTCGACGCCAGCGCCACCGAAAAGTACGAAACCTTTATTCGGCTGGCTTCGGGCGAGATGAAAGAAATGGCGCTCTCCGACTGGTTCAGGCGGTGCAGCGGGAGGATATCGAAATGAAAGAGAAAATCCTCAGTACAAAGAGGGACGTTGCCGGTTGTTCGGGGTGCAGGCCGGAAGTTCTGGAATGTTTCTGCGAAAGTCTCCGGAGAAATGCGGCGCTTTATGAGCGGCTGGCGGGGAGTGCGCCCGCCTCCTAGCCCACATGCCTGCCCGTTCCGTCGCCGGCCGGAACCCAGTGGCGGGCGCGGTTCACCTTCATCTTCGCATCGACAGCTTCCAGAAGATCGAAGCCGAGCGTGGTGCCGAGCCGGTTGAGAAGAATGAGAACGTCTGCCGTCTCGCGCGCGGCCTCTTCGGTGTCGCCCTTCTCCAGCGCCTCGATGAGTTCCTCCATCTCGATGCTTGCGCGCCTTGCGAGCGCAGCGGGATCGCTCACCGGACCGAATGTCTCCTCGCCCCACAGGGCAATGGTCGACTGCGTTTCGCGCCGGCTTGTCATGAGCTTCCTCTTCTTTCGTCTGTATACGTCTTATACAGCAAGTTGACATCTGGACCACCCTCCCCCTCTTCGCGTCTTGCAGGCGCTCGCAAGGACGAAAGAAAGACGGGGATTACTTTTCTCGCCGCTTGTCCCGGCGAAAGCCGGGGTCACCCGCGTGCCACAGCGGGGACAACTCCGTCTCCCTTGTGCCACGGCGGGGATAAGTCGCGGCAATCGAGAGTGGTGACGGTGACAGGGAAAGAGACCGCGCCGTCTCTCTCATCGTCACCTCGAAGCGTCCGAAATCCATTCGTGACGTTTCGATGACATTTCGATGACAGTCGCCCCGCTTTATCCCCGGCGCCGGGGATTAAGCGGCGATCCGCACCATGCCGTCCTTCACCTCGACAGGCACCGCCTCCAGGCTCTTCCCCGCGCAAGGCCCGCTCGTGCAGAACCCGTCCTCGATGCGGAAAAGTGCTGCGTGATTGCCGCAGAGAATTTGTGTCTCGTCCTGCGTGAGAAACCTGTCCGGCCAGTTGTCGAGGCGTGTCGCGGCATGCGGGCAGCGATTGAGATAGGCGTAGACGGCGCCATCCTTCCGTATAAGGAAGATGTCGAGGCGCGATGTGCCTTCGCCCGACGCCAGTCCCTTCGCGCCCGGCTCGTCGATCTCGTCCAGCGCGCAGAGTGCCGTGCCCGGAAGTGGATCGCCGCGTTTCCTCACGGCGCCTTCTTCAGCCCGCCCATCTTGCAGACGAGTTTCCATTCCTCCTCGCGCACGGGCTGCACGGAGAGGCGCGAATTGTTGGCGAGCACCATCTCGTGAAGTGCTGGCTCCTTCTTCACATCGTCCAGCGTCACGGGCTTCGGCATGTCTTCCACCGCCTCGATCACGACAAGGCCGAACTTTCCCTTCTCGTCCGTCGGGTCGGGGCGGTGTTCGCCGATCACGCGCACGATGCCGACGATCCGTTTCTCATCCACCGAATGGTAGAAGAAACCGAGGTCGCCCTTTTTCATCGCCTTCATGTTGTTGTTCGCCTGGTAGTTGCGAACGCCGTTCCAGGGTTCGCCCTTCGCGCCCTTCTTTTTCTGGTCGTCCCATGACCAGGTGGAGGGTTCGGATTTGAAAAGCCAATAGGCCATCGCGTTTGTCTCCGCCTATTCCGGTGCGCCGAGGACCCACTTCCAGGCGCGAATCTCCGTGCTCTGGAAAAGGCCGGCCGTCTTGTAGGGATCGCTTGCGGCGAGCGTTTCCGCTTCGGCCTTGTCTGCGGCCTCAATGACGATGAGCGAACCGTTCATCACGCTCTGGTCGTCATTCGTGAAGGGCCCTGCGATCTTCAGGCGGCCGGTTTCCTTCCAGTATTTCAGATGCGCGTCGCGATTGGCGAGGCGCAGGTCCAGCGCGTCCGGTTTGTCGGTGCAGACGAGGCAGAAGAGCATTCGGTGTTTCCGTTTCTGGCGTCAGTTTTCGGCGCGGAAGGGGCGGGCGAGAAGCGCGGCGATCACATCGTCGACCGTCGCCTTCGCCGTCACGATAGCGGCGACCGCTTCGGCGATCGGCATTTCAATATCGTATTTTCGCGCAAGCGCAATGACGGCGGTTGCCGAGTGCACGCCTTCGCTCACCGAGTTGCGCGCGCCCATCACCTCCTCGAGCGTCTTGCCCTCGCCAAGCGCGATGCCGAGCGACATGTTGCGCGACTTCGGCGAGTTGCAGGTGAGGATCAGATCGCCGAGACCGGAGAGACCGGCGAGCGTTTCCATATGCGCGCCCATCGCAAGGCCGAGCCTGGCCAGTTCCGCGAAGCCGCGGGTGGTGAGTGCGGCGCGCGCGCTGTCGCCGAACTTCTTTCCCTCCACGATGCCGCAGCCGATCGCGAGCACGTTCTTCACCGCGCCGCCGATCTCCGCGCCGATGAGGTCGGATGAATAATAGGGGCGGAACGTCGGCAGGCCGATCGCGTTGCCGAGCGCTTCGGCCACCTCCTCGTCCTCGCAGGCAAGCGTCACCGCCGTCGGTAACCCACGCGCGACCTCGGCCGCAAAGCTCGGACCGGAGAGGACGGCGGGCATCGCCTGCGGCATCGCCTCGGCCAGAACCTCCGTAAGCAGATAATTGGTCGATTGCTCGACGCCCTTGGCGCAGAGCATGACGGGTTTTCCTTCCGCGACATCGGGCGCCAGTTTTTCAAGCACACCGCGCATGTGCTGCGCCGGCGTCACCATCAGGATCGCGTCCGCCTCCGCCGCCTCGCTCAAGTCTCCTGTCGCGCGCAGCTTCGGGTCGAGCGCGATGCCGGGCAGGAAGAGGCGGTTTTCATGGGCGCCATTGACGCTTTCCACGACTTCCGGCTCGCGCGCCCAGAGCACCGCTTCGCGTCCCGCCATGGCCGCGACCTGGGCCAGCGCGGTGCCCCAGGCGCCTGCGCCGACGACAGCTATCTTGTTGTATTTATTGCTCAAAATGGCTCTCCCCGGCGCTCTTGCGTGTGGCGGCAGCTAACGATTGAACGATTCGTTGAATATTTACTCCGCCGCCTTACAATCATGTGTATGACCACTCCAGACGATCCGCACCAGAAAATCATCGCGGCGGCCAAACGCCGCTTCACGCATTACGGCTATACCAAAACAACGATGGCCGAGCTTGCCGTCGATTGCGACATGTCGCCGGGCAATCTCTACCGCTATTTTGCGGGCAAGCTCGATATCGCCGAAGCGATCTGCCGCGAGGCTTCGATGCAGACGGCGGAGGATCTCTCGCGCATCCTGACGACACCGGGACGCAGCGCTTCGGAGCGGCTCCACGACTTCCTCTTCACCGATCTCCGGGAGACTTTCCACAAGCTCGAGGAAGATCCGAAAATTGTCGAGATGGCGCAGATCGTCACCGCCGAGCGCCCCGAATTTCACAATGAGGGGCTGGCGCGCGAACGCGAGGTGCTGTGCCGCATCGTCGAGCTCGGCAATCTTTCGGGCGAGTTCAGCGTGCCCGATCCCGATTTCGCGGCGGAGATGATCCAGGCGGCGACGCTCAAATTCAGCTACCCGCAGCTCTTCACCCGCCTGCCGCTACCCAAGCTCGAACGAGAGCTCGAAGGCGTCTATCAGATTATGGTGGCGGGGCTCAGGGCCGGCGCCGCGTGCTGCGACCCGGAAAAAGTCTCCGTCGAGGCTTGAGTCGTTCCAGACTCTTTCATTACCCCTTGGTCCCGTTGCATTGCATCAATGCGATGCTTGCGGCGCACTATCTATTAAGCCACTGATTTTACGTGAATAAGGGTGTCTTCGCGCTGGTTTGTGTTGCAGTGCGGCAACATAAATCCTGACGATTGAATATTTTTGATTTTGTTCATTGTTTTTCATTCAGGCGTCTCCTACATCCAGCCTGTCAGCGGGCGACCCCGGAAAAAAGCCCGCTCACCGGCATCAGGAGACGAGCCATGACCTATCTGAACAGCAAGCTGACGAACCGCGTCATCACCCTCGCCATCGCCGGCTACACGCTGGCCTTCGCCGCCCAGATCGCCGCCCAGTACGCGGCCTGATCCGGCAAAACGAACGTCACATCGGCGGCGCTGCCGCCCGGATGCGAGAAGGAAGATCGACATGACGCAGAAGCCGAATATCCGCCAGACCGCGGAGCGCGTCGTCGCCAAAGCCGCCGCCGCGCTGCTCGTGGCCTACACGCTCGTACTGATCGTGCAGACCTCGGGCGTCGCCCGCATCGTCTGACACACAGTTTTCCTCGACCGGGCCTTATCCCTCCCCTCAAGCAAGGCCCGGTGATCCCCGAGCCCTCCCCCCGGAGGGCGCTTGGCCCCGCCGCTTCCCCCAGCGGCGGGGTTCTTTTTTGGTCTCAGGCGAGGTGCTGCTTCGCGAAGCGGACGATATGCGCGATGGCCTCGCGGCCTTCCGGCAGCATGTCGGCATTGAGCTGCCAGACGTGCCAGACTTTCGGCCAGACCTCGATCGCGGTTTCGGCGCCCGCTGCCTTCAGCGATGCCGCCATACGGATTGAATCGTCCCGCAGCATTTCCTTCTCGCCGACCTGGAAAAGGGTGGGCGGAAAGCCCGTGACGTCGCCATAGAGCGGCGAGACGAACGGGTCGCGTTCGTCGAGGTCCGGGAAGTAGGCGGGCTTCAGGCTGTGGAAGATCTCCGGTACGAAAAGCGAATCGGCTTCGGCGTTGGTGCTGTAGGATTCGCCGCTCGCAGTCATATCCGTCGCGGGCGAAAGACAGATCAGCGCTACCGGCAGGTGCAGGCCCTCGGCCTTCAGCCGCAAGGCAAGGGCAAGCGTCAGATTGCCGCCAGCGGAATCGCCACCCACGAGGATCGATTTCGCGGGGACGCCCTTCTCAAGGAGGCCCCTATAGGCAGCCACGCAATCGTCGAGACCGGCAGGATAGGGGTGCTCGGGCGCCAGCCGGTAATCGATCGCATAGACGGGTATGCCGATGTCCTTTGCGAGCCGCCAGGTGAGCGGGCGGTGCGTGCGCGGCGAGCCTGCGACGAAGCCGCCGCCGTGAATATAAAGGAACGCCGCCCCTTCCCTGGCGCCCGGCGCTGAAAGTCTTTCCGCCGCGACGCCGCCAAGCGTCAGCTCTTCGAGCGCGATATCGGCAGGGAGCTTCGACATGCGCGGCTCCATCTGCAGCATGACCGGCCGCAGGAGCTGCACGTCGGGATTCTTGCGGAAGCGGCGTTTCACCTGCCAGCGCATCAGCAGGTTGAGCAGCGATAGCTGAAAACTCATTCGGGGAAGTCCTCTCAGGCCTTTACGCCGGCGCCCCGCGCAGGCGCCGCATCGGGATCGAGCGGCCAACGTGCGCGCGGACCGGCGTCGATTGGGTCCGTCAGTCCGAGCGCAAGCCTTTCCGCCCCCGCCCATGCGATCATCGCGCCATTATCCGTGCAGAGTTTGAGCGGCGGCACAACAAATTCGTATCCGCATGCGTGAGCCGACACCATCAATCGTTCGCGCAACAGCATGTTGGCTGCAACGCCGCCCGCGACGACGAGGCGGCGGTGGCCGGGCGGAATCGCCTCGCTGGCGAGCGCCATCGCGTTTTCGGTGCGCTCCGAGAGGACGTCCGCGACCGCGCATTGAAACGAGGCGGCGATGTCGGCCTTGTCCCGGTCCGTCAGGGTTCCAAGGCTTTCCGCCGCCTGGCGCACCGCGGTCTTGAGGCCGGAAAAGGAAAAATCGTAGCCGGGCCGGCCCTTCATGGGACGGGGCAGGGAAAAGCGCGACGGGTCGCCGTCGCGGGCCGCGCGCTCGACCGCCGGTCCGCCCGGATAACCGAGCCCCAGCAGCTTCGCGACCTTGTCGAAGGCTTCGCCCACCGCATCGTCGATGGTCGTGCCAAGACGGCGATACCGGCCAACGCCATCCACCACGAGAAGCTGGCTGTGGCCGCCGGAGACGAGCAGCAACAGATAGGGAAAGGGAAGGGCGTCCGTCATGCGGACGGTCAGCGCATGGCCTTCGAGATGGTTGAGCGCGATGAAGGGAAGCCCGCGTGCGGCGGCGATGCCCTTGGCGGTCATGAGGCCCACGATCACGCCGCCGATCAGCCCCGGCCCCGCCGTCGCCGCGATGCCGTCGAGGTCGTCCCAGCCGCACCCCGCTTCTTTCAGCGCCCGCGCGATGAGCCCGTCCAGATGTTCGACATGGGCGCGCGCCGCGATCTCCGGCACGACGCCGCCGAAGGGGGTGTGCTCCTCGATCTGCGAGAAGACGACATTGGAGAGAATTTCACCCGGCGTTTCGCGGCCACGCCAGCGCACGATGGCGGCGGCGGTCTCGTCGCAACTTGTCTCGATACCCAGAATGGTCAGAGGTTCTGCCACAGAAACGCTCGAAAAAAGGCCCGCACCCTCTCTCATCGGCGGGCCGAACGGGCTATAAGGAGCCCCGGCGGCTGAGAGCCGCCCGGGATATTCCGCTGGCATACAACCTTAGAGACCCTGCATGCAACGCCGCTACCGCATCGGCACACGAGGATCGAAGCTCGCCCTGATACAGGCAAACGAAGTTGCCCGCCGTATTGCGCTTGCGAGCCATGCGCCTGTCGAGGAGGTGACGGAGATTGTCGTCATCAGCACGGCGGGCGACCGGGTGCAGGACCGCGCCCTGTCGGAAATCGGCGGCAAGGGGCTCTTTACGCAGGAAATCGAAGAGCAACTGGCCGATGCGCGGATCGATGTCGCTGTCCATTCGATGAAGGACATGCCGACCGTGCTGCCCGATGGGCTTATTATCGATTGTCTGCTGGAGCGCGCCGATCCGCGCGATGCCTTCATTTCGCTGACTGCAGGGTCGCTCGCCGAATTGCCCGCAGGCGCGCGCGTCGGAACCTCCTCGCTCCGCCGCGCCGCGCAATTGCGGGCACGACGGCCTGACCTCGAAGTGGTGCCGTTCCGCGGCAATGTCGATACGCGGCTTCGAAAGCTCGGTGAGGGCGTTGCGGATGCAACCTTTCTCGCAGTGGCGGGCCTCACCCGCATGGGCCTTGCCGACAAGATCACCGCGCCGCTCTCGCCCGAAGACATGCTGCCTGCCGTTGCGCAGGGCGCGATCGGCGTCGAGCGCCGCATCGCCGATGACGAGGCCGCACATCTCCTGGCCAAGCTGCACCATGTGGAAACGGGGCTTCGCGTCGCGGCGGAGCGGGCGTGCCTCGCGGTTCTCGATGGTTCCTGCCGCACGCCAATTGCGGCTCTCGCCGAAATAACGGGCGAGCGCATGAGGCTTCGCGCGATGATCCTGACGCCCGACGGTGGAGAGATCCACGAGACGGAAAGGGAAGGCCTTGCCGCCGATGCGGTCGCCTTGGGCGAGGATGCTGGCGTGGAGCTCAAGGGGCGAGCCGGTCCCGATTTCTTCGATACGGTCTGATCTCGTGCGCCTGCTCGTCACGCGGCCGGAGGAAGACAGCACGCCGCTTGCCGATGCGCTGGCGGCGCTCGGCCATGAGGCGGTGATGGCGCCGCTGCTCACAATCCGCTTTCTGGACGATGCGCCTTTGCCGGAAGGGGCGTGGCAGGCGCTCCTCGTCACCAGCGCGAATGGCGCGCGGGCGCTGGGACGGCGCAAGAATGCGCAGCCGCTCCTGCAGCTTCCCGTCTTTGCCGTCGGCGCCGCAAGCGCCGATGCGGCACGGGCGGCAGGCTTCGTTCATGTCGAGACGGCGGGGGGCGATGTGGAGACGCTGGCCGAACACGTGGCCGAAGTTCTCGTTCCAGAGAAAGGACCGCTTCTCCATGTGGCGGGAAGCGTGGTCGCGGGCGATCTTGCGGCGCTGCTCGGCGCAAAAGGATTTCAGGTGGTGCGGGCCGTACTCTATGAGGCTGCGATGGCGCGCACTTTGCCCGACGTCGCCCGCGAGGCTCTCGAAGCGGGGAAGCTTGACGGGGTCATCCTCTATTCGCCACGGACAGCGCGGGCCTTTGCGTCGCTTGTCATCGACGCGGGGCTAGAGGCCTGTGTGAAGGGTCTTGCCGCCTATTGTCTGTCGCCCGCCGTAGCCGCCGCGCTTGAGTCTCTTCCATATCTTACGGTGAAAATTGCGCGACGGCCGGACCAGGCGGGTTTGCTCAGTATTCTGCCTGCCTGATTCTGCCTGCCTGATTTTCCCGGAACTTCGCCCTGACCCGCGCGCTTTGAGCCTCTATAGTGACCGCAAGCGGCGGATTCCCCCAGAAGGCCTCAGATGAGCAATCCAGACGACAGCAGCAAGGACGGCGAAAACGTCTCCGGATCGGAACCCGGCGAGGAAACGCAGGCGGAATACCTGAAGCCCGAGGGCGAAGCGCCCCCGCGTTCGGCGAGGCGTCAGAAGGAGCCGCGTATCCTCGAAGGCACGGCCGAACATGTTTCCGAAGCCAAAGGCGGCGACCCCGAAAGCGGGCGGACGGAAAAGACGCAAGGTCCGAAAGCGGCGCGCTCCGCCGTTCCGCTCTTTCTTGCCGCCGGGATTGCCGGCTTGGGCGGCGCCGCTGTCGCGCTTGCGGCCGTCTGGTCGGTCGGCCTGCCCGAGCGAGCGGGAGACCGGGATGCGCTGGGCGCTTTCGAACAGCGTATCGCTGCGCTGGAAAGCGGAGCCGATGCGCGCGCGAACGAGACGGGAGCGACGATCGCCTCTCTCGGCGAACGTATTGACCGGCTCGAAAAGGATATCGCCGCAGCGTCGGAAACGCCGAACAGCGCGGCGGCACTCCGCGAGCAGATCGACACGCTTGCCGCCGATGCGCAGCAACTCAAAACGGCGCTCAACGACACGCGCTCCACGATGCGCGAACTCGAAGGCAAGGTCGGCGAGATGTCACAGAACCTTCCGCCGGCCGGTATCGCGGATCAGGTCGGCAGCATCGACGCGCTGGTGCGGGCACTCGATCTCCGTCTCGCCGCGCTCGCACCCGACGTCCAGAAAATGGAAGAGCGCGTTGCCGTGCTCGAGCAAGCGGAAGAAGATCCCGACGCCGCGGCCCGTGCCGCGCTCGGTCTGGCGCTCGCCAATCTTGCGCGCGCCGCCGAGAGCGCCGGTTCCTTCGAAACGGAGCTCGGCGCCGTAAAGGCCTTTTTGCCGGACGAGCCCGCGCTTGGCGATCTCTCCGAAGCTGCCGCCACAGGGGTGCCGACGCGCGCTGCGCTCGAAGCGCGTTTTCCCACGCTTGCCCAGAATATTTTCGATGCCGAACGGCATGCGGGTGAAGACGGCTGGTGGTCGCGCTTCGCCGCCAATGCCAAATCGCTCATCACCGTCCGCCGCACAGGCGAGATTTCCGGCGACACGACCGAGGCAAAAGTCGCGCGCATGGAAGAACGGCTGAAGGTTCACGATCTTGCCGGTGCGGTGGCGGAAGCAGAAACGCTCGAAGGACCCGCGGCCGAAGCAGCGGCGCCGTGGATTGCGGATGCAAGCGACCGGCTCAAGACGGACAAGCTCGTTCGCGAACTCAGCGCGCGCGTTGCGGAGCAACTTGCAAAGACGAGGGGCTGATCCCCATGCTGCGCGCGCTCTACACCTTCCTGATCGTCGCGGTGCTCAGCGGCATTGCGATCTGGCTCGCCGACAATCCGGGCGAGCTCGTGATGCATTGGCGCGGCTACGAAATTCGCACGAGTTTTGTCGTCGGCGTGGGGGCGATGGCGCTTGCGGCATTTCTCGTTCTCCTTGCCTACCGGATCGTGGTGAGCTTCATCGAGACGCCGGCAAGCGTTTCGGCCTATCTCGAGAAACGGCGGCAGCAGAAGGGCTTCCTCGCGCTTTCGCGCGGCATGGTCGCGGTGGCGGCGGGCGACGCGCAGGACGCGAAGCGCTACGCGGCGCAAGCGCACAAGCTTCTGGATGCACCGCCTCTCACGTTGCTCCTCGCCGCGCAGGCGGCGCAGCTCGAGGGCGACGAGGCAGGCGCGACGAAGCATTTCGAGAAGATGCTCGCTGCACCGGAGACGGAATTTCTCGGCCTTCGCGGTCTTTTCATTCAGGCGCGCCGGGCGGGCGACCGCGATGCAGCGCTTGCCTATGCGCGCCGCGCGTTCGGCCTGCGTCCGCAGACGCCCTGGGCCGCACAGGCCGTGTTCGAGATCGAGGCGGCGGAAGAAGACTGGGACGGTGCGCTCAAGACGCTCGACCGCGTGGTGAGCGCAAAGCTCATTCCGCGCGACGATGCACGCCGCCGCCGTGCCGTGTTGCTCACGGCGCGCGCGATGACGGCGGCAGAAGCCGCGCGGGGACAGACGGGCGAGGCGCGCAAACCCGCGCTCGATGAGGCCTCGAAGCTCGCACTCGACGCCGTTTCGCTCGAACCGCGTTTCGTGCCGGCTGTCGCGCTTGCCGCCGCGCTCTGCGCGGAGACGGGCCGCATTCGCAAGGGCATGAAACTCATCGAGGATGCGTGGAGCGCCGTGCCGCACCCGGATCTCGCCGATGTCTGGCTCGACATGATCGAGGACGAGAGCGGCTATGCGCGCGCAGAACGCGCGAAAGCCCTTGCTGCACGCAATCCCGAAAATGTCGAGAGCCATATCCTCGTCGCCCGTGGCGCGATCGGCGCGCGCGATTGGCAGGCGGCGCGTGAGGCGCTTGCGCCCCATGCGGGACCGTCGGCGAGCGAGCTGCCTACGCAACGTGTCTGCGAACTGATGGCGGAGATCGAAGAAGGCGAGTATGGCGATCGCGGCGCGGCGCGCGGCTGGCTGACGCGAGCGCTGCATGCGCCGCAGGATCCGCACTGGACGGGCAACGGCTATCGCTCGGCGAGGTGGTCTCCGATCAATCCGGTCACCGGCGAATTCGATGCTCTCGAATGGACGGCGCCATCGGGCGTGCTGGCGCAGGAGGAGGTTCCCGCAGTTGCCGGGAAAGCCGAGGAAAGCGTCGCTCCGGCCGAGAAGGAAGAGGCACCGGAAGCTGCCGTCGACACGGTCCGCGCGCTTGAAGAAGCCGGGAATGCGAGCGAGGTGCTTGCCTTCCAGCCGCCCCTGCCCGACGATCCCGGTCCGGACGATGAGGGCGAGGACGACAAGGGCGAGGACAGGCGGGAGGGGGAACGCAAATGGTAAAGCGGATATTGGCGGGCACGGCGACGCTCGTTCTGCTGGCGCTGGCGGTGATCGTGATCTCGGTGGTGCAGTTCGATTTGCCGCGCGAGAAACTTGTCGGCAAGTACGCAGGCGGCGCATCGCAGTTTGTGACTTTGCCGAGCAGCGCCAGCGCGCATGTGCGCGACGAGGGCAATCCCGGGGGCCCGGTGCTGGTGCTTGTGCACGGCTCCAATGCCTCCCTGCATACCTGGGAACCCTGGGTCGCAGAGCTCGGCGACACCTATCGTATCATCAGCATGGACCTGCCGGGGCACGGGCTGACGGGGCGCGTGCCCGGCGATAATTATACGCGCGACGGCATGGCGTCCTTCGTTCACGAACTGATGGGTACGCTCCATGTCGAGCGTTTTGCGATCGCGGGTAATTCGATGGGCGGCGGCGTCGCCGCGCTCTATACGCTTGAGCATCCGGATCAGGTGTCGGCGCTCATCTTGGTCGATGCGGCGGGCATTCCGGTGAAGCGCGACGATGACGACGTGCCGCTCGCCTTCAAGATCGCAGGCATGCCCGTTATCAGCAAGGTGATGCGCTACGTGCTGCCGCGCTCGCTGGTCGAGGAGGGCGTGCGCAAGGTTTTCGTCGATCAGTCGAAGGTGACGGACGAAATGGTCTCGCGCTATTTCGATCTGTCGCTGCATGAGGGCAATCGCGAGGCGACGCGGATGCGCTTTGCAAACAACGCCTCGCGCGACGAGGAGGCTTTCGCGGCGCGGCTTGGCGAAATCGGCGTGCAGGTGCTCGTCATCTGGGGCGACAAGGACGGGCTCATTCCCGTCTCGGCGGCCTACGCGTTCAAGGAGCGTATTCCCCAAGCGGAACTGGCGATTTTCGAGAATGCCGGTCATGTTCCGATGGAAGAGGTGCCCGCGGAGAGCGCCGCGGCCGTTCGCACCTTCCTTTCGAAGGGGCAGGCCGAGGTTGCGGCCGGACCGTCGGAGGCGCCTCAGGAGGCCCGCGATGCCCCCCTGCTGGAAAGCACGACAGCGGAATAGGGCCTCAAATGACGCCGGGCCTCTTTCTTCCTGTTGCCAAAGCCTCGGTGGCGGGGTATCTGAGGGCCCTCGCAGGCTGGCGGTTTTCGCCGGTCCCGGCGCCGCTTTAGCTCAGTTGGTAGAGCACCTCATTCGTAATGAGGGGGTCGGGTGTTCGAGTCACCCAAGCGGCACCACTTTCCCGTTTCCGTCGTTCCGGTTTTCCGTTCTGGTGTCCCGCGGCCAGTCCCACTAGATTCGCGCGCGTGCTGCCGTGCGCAGAGCGCATCCGGCGCAGATGAGGTTCCCCATGAGCGATGCTTCCTCGGACAAGATTGCCCGCTTCGACGGCCGCATGGTCATGGTCGGCTTCGGGAGCATCGGACAGGGCGTGCTGCCGCTTCTCCTTCGTCATATCGACATCCAGCCGGACCGGATCACGATCGTTACTGCCGAGGAGCGGGGCCGGGCGGAAGCCGAGGAACTTGGCGTCAAGTTCATGGTGAGCCCGCTCAGGCAGGGCAACTATCTTTCCATTCTCGAGCCGCTTCTCGCGGCGGGAGATTTCCTCGTCAATCTTTCCGTCGATGTCTCGAGCCTTGCGCTGGTCGAGTTCTGCCGTTCCAAGGGCGCGCTCTATCTCGATACCTGCATCGAACCATGGAGCGGGCAATACACCGACACGAAGCGTTCGCCCTCGCAGCGATCGAATTATGCGCTGCGGGAGAGCGCGCTGGCGCTGCGCGACAAATATGAGAGCGGGCCGACGGCGATCCTCACGCATGGCGCCAATCCGGGTCTCGTCTCGCATTTCGTCAAGCAGGCGTTGCTCGACATCGCAGGCGAGACGGGTGTCGAGACGAACGTCCCGAAGAATCGCGAGGAATGGGCCCGTCTTTCGGCGCGGCTCGGTATCAAGGTCATTCACATTGCAGAACGCGACACGCAGGTCTCGCCAATCCCGAAAGCGATCGGCGAATTCGTGAACACCTGGTCCGTCGACGGCTTTGTCGGGGAGGGATGCCAGCCGGCCGAACTTGGCTGGGGTACGCATGAGAGGCACTTTCCGCCTGACGGACATTCGCATTCGAGCGGGTCGCGCTGTGCGATCTACCTCGCGCGGCCTGGCGCGTCGACGCGGGTCAGAAGCTGGACGCCGAACGAAGGCCCCTATCACGGCTGGCTCATCACGCATGGCGAGTCCATCTCGCTAGCGGACTATCTCACGATGCGGGACGGCGACGAGGTGAAGTGCCGGCCGACCGTGCATTACGCCTATCACCCCTGCCATGTCGCCGTTTTGTCGCTCCATGAACTCGCAGGCAAGAACTGGAAGGCGCAGCCGCACAAGCGGCTGATGATGGAGGAAATTTCAGAAGGCGCGGACGAACTCGGCGTGCTCCTCATGGGACATGCCAAGGGCGCCTACTGGTACGGCTCGAACCTTTCAATCGAGGAAGCGCGGCGGCTCGTGCCACATAACAATGCGACGAGCCTGCAGGTGACGGTGGCCGTGCTCGCAGGCGTCGTCTGGGCGATAGAGAACCCGCAACGCTGGATCACCGAGCCCGAAGAGATGGACTTCGCCCGCATCCTTGAGATCGCACGCCCCTATCTCGGCCAGATGGTCGGCGCCTATAGCGACTGGACGCCGCTTCTCGACCGGGGACTTCTGTTCAAGGAAGACCTCGACGAGGACGATCCCTGGCAGTTCAAGAATTTCCGCGTCGTCTGACGCGTTGTGATTGTGCCTGCAAACGGAAAGGCCGTTCCTTCGCGGGAAGGAGCGGCCTTTCGCCTGTCGGAGGCTGCCCGCCATCTTGTACGCGCCGGGGAAGGCAACCCTCAGACGAGTGGCAGGCGCGGGCAGTCTCTTCAGCCGTGTTGCGGTGCGCCGCGATAACGCAGGCCCGCTCTGCTCGCCCGGGGCTTGTCCTTGTGGCCTTCGGCGGAGTGGTAGCTTGCGCCGCGATAGTTCAGAACAACGTCCTTTGACGGCGCCACATTGCGATCGCCGTGATGGGTGGCGCCCCTATAGGTCAGATCGGTCACGGAAGCCTCCTGTGCTGGACTGCATTTCTTGACGGACAATATGAGTAAGATGTGTAAGTTTGTCAATAAGCTTAAAAGCGGGAGATACACATTCTTTGGACAGGCTGCCGCTCCGCTGCTAGAAAAGGGCCAACTCCTTGCGTTTCCGGCGTTTTTTCCGGGTCCTCGGGGCGGCATGTAACGCCCCGACAGTGTGTACGAGGCTTTGAATATGGAAAAACTTGACCAGAGAATTCAGCTGGTGGCTTCGGTCGAGTTCAACAACGTGGTTGACCGATGGCGCCGCGAGCAGGCGGACCTGCCGTCTCGGTCGGAGGCGATCCGGCGGCTTGTCCTTCACGGTCTCGAATATGAGAAGAGCTTTCCCATGCGCATGATCACCGCCATCATCCGGCCCCATAAATATGAGGAATTGCGCGACGCGCTGGTCGCCATCGGGATCGAAGGCATCACCGTTACGCAGGTTCAGGGCTTCGGCCGGCAGCGCGGGCATTCGGAGATCTATCGTGGCGCCGAATACCAGGTGATGGAGGTGCCGAAGGTCCGCATCGACGTGGCCGTAAGCGCCGAGCTCGTCGAGAAGGCCGTTCGCGTGATCGAACGTGCAGCCAGCACCGGCAAGACCGGCGATGGCAAGATTTTCGTTCAGCCGCTCGAACAGGTCGTGCGCATCCGCACCGGTGAGACCAACGAAACGGCGCTCGGCTAACCCGCCACAGCGCCGTTTTCGATCATTCTTGCTATCTCGTCTTCGCCGAACCCGAAATCGGCGAGGACTGCCCTCGTGTGTTCGCCGGTCAAGGGCGCGCGGCGGGGCTTGCGCTTTTCCTCACCTGCCATCCGGATCGGGCTGTCCACCGTTCTCAGGCCGCCCGCGCCTTCGATCTCGGGCAGAAAGCCGTTGGCCGCGACCTGCCGGCATTCGAGGTGATCGCCCGGCTGGGTGATCGGCCCGAAGGTGATCGTCGCTTCCGTAAAGCGCAGCTGCCATTCCTTCCAGTCGGCGGTGAGAAAGACCTCCTCGAGCAGGCTCACCAGTTCGCCCGTGTTTTCCCTTCGCGCTTCGGGCGTTGCGAAACGGGGATCCTCCAGCCATTCCGGGCGTTCGATGCATCTGGCGAGGAGCGGCCATTCGCGCTGATGGTTCAGCAGGGCGAGCATGAACCAGCGATCGTCGCGGCATTTGTAGAGTTCCGTCAGGGCGCCGCGCTGTCCGCGGCGCAACCGGACGGAGAAATCCGCATCGCACATCACGGCCTGCATCCAGAGCCCGTTCGACCAGAGGCCGTTGGCGAGCAGCGAGGTTGAGACCACACCGCCCTTGCCTGTCTTTTCGCGCCGATAAAGGGCCGCCATGATCGCGCCGAAAAGCGCGACGGCCGTCGGATGATCGCCCATGCCGGGAACGGAAATCGCGGGTTCGACCTCGGGATTGGCGCGAACGCTGTCCATGAGGCCCGAACGCGCCCACCATGCGGTGGCGTCATATCCCGTCCGGTCCTTTTCGGGGCCTTCCTCGCCATAGGGTGTCAGCGAGGCATAGATGAGGCGCTCGTTGAGCGGCAGGACATCGTCCGGCGTCAGGTTCAACCTTTCGCGGATGGGGCCGGGAAAATTGGTGATGAAGACATCCGCCTTCGCGATCAGCCTTTCAAGGACCGCGCGCGCCGCCGGGTTCTTCAGATCGAGGGCGACGCTTTCCTTGTTGCGATTGTCGAGGAGCCAGAAATAGTCCTCATCTGTCGGCGGCATGCCGGGCACGTTGATCAACTGGCGGTAGCTGTCGCCGGTTACCGGCGGCTCGATCTTGATCACCCTTGCGCCGAAATCCGACATGATGGTCGCGGCCGCCGGGCCCGCGATGAAACTCGCGCAATCGATGACCAGAAGGCCGTCAAACAGACCTTTTTCCACTCTCTTCGTCCTCCCCTACGCCCGTTCCGGACGTTCTTGTTCTTTCACGCCCCAGAATGGGGAGCTTGCGCGGACAAGTCGATATGTCCGGGGCCTTACTGAACTCGCGGATTTTACTAACGCCGCGTTTACCCGGCCGCAACGATCCCGTCCCTATTCTCAGGGAAACGCAAGCAGGCGGGAAAAATCACCAGATGCAGAGCCAGCGACGCATTTCGTACGGCCGCCGGAAGTCGCTTCTGGCAGACTACTCGGCAAATCTGGGCGAACTCGTCTCGCGCCAGAAGGCCGAGGCTGCATTGCGTTCGGCCAAGGCGGAATCCGACATGGCCAGCCGCACGAAGTCGGAATTCCTCGCCAATATGAGCCATGAGCTCAGGACGCCGCTCAACGCCATCATCGGCTTCTCCGAATTCATCCAGCATATCGGGGCGAACGGACAGCCCTCCGACAAGACGGTGGAGTATGCTTCCCATATAGCGGGCGCCGGCCGCCACCTGCTCAATATCATCTCGGACATCCTCGACATTTCGAAAATCGAAAGCGGGACCTTCCAGCTCGCGAAGGAGAACTGCGACCTCCGGGAGCTGATCGAGGCCTGTATCGTGCTTATCGAACCGCGTATCCGCGAGAAGAAGCAGGTGCTGGAAATCAAGGCCGACCCGGTCCTGCCGCAGGTGCCCGTCGATGTACGCCGTGTCAAGCAGGTGCTCATCAACCTGCTTTCCAACGCGCACAAGTTTACGGCAGAAGGCGGGCGCATCGTGCTCGTTGCGACGCGGACGCCCGAGGATGGCGCGACGATTGCCGTCGCCGATACCGGCATCGGCATGACGAAAGAGCAGATCGCATATGCGATGACGCCCTTCGGACAGGTACAGGCGAGCTATGCGCGCGGGCATGAGGGAACGGGGCTCGGCCTTCCGATTGCCGCGGCGCTTACGAAACTTCATGGCGGCGAGTTCCAGATTTACAGCGAACCCGGAAAAGGAACGACCGTGTTCTTCACCCTCCCGCCACTTCGCGATGGCGAGAAGACTTTGCATCATCAGGATCATTTGTCATGACGACCTTGCCCAGCACCGACGCAGAAGCACCTGCGGATGCGAGCGATGGCCCGGAGGCCCCGCCCTTTCTCGACCGGCGAGGAAAGCCAGCGGCGGCACCGCAACGGATTGCGCATATCGTCTCGGTATCGGGATCGCAGGCGATCGCCGTTCTCGAGCGCGACCGGCACTCGCCCGATGGCGGACCGCGCGTCGAAATCGGTCAGCTTGTGAAGGTGCCGACACCGCTTTCGACGGTTGTCGGCCTCGTCTCCGCGGTCAGCGCGCCCACGCTGGCAAGTGGCGGCGATGCCGAGGACATAAGGCTCATCGAACTCAACCTCGCCGGCGAAGTGGTCGACGACCCGGATGACGGACGGCTCTCGTTCCGCCGCGGCGTGTCTCACCTGCCGACGATCGGCGACCCCGTTCTGTCGGCGGATCGATACGACCTGACGCGCGTCTATACGCAGCCGAACGTGGCGACGATCGAGGTCGGCACTCTCTTCCAGGATGCCGCCGTTCCCGCGCGCTTCATCATCGACGATCTTCTGGCGAAGCATTTCATCGTTGTCGGTACGACGGGGTGCGGCAAATCCTGCGCGCTGACAGCCATTCTGCAGCGTGTCCTCGAAGATCATAATCATGCGCATATCGTCATGCTCGATGTGCACAACGAGTATCCAACGGCCTTTGGCGAGCGTGCTGAACTCATCAATCCAAGCAATCTTCACCTGCCGTTCTGGCTCCTGAATTTTCAGGAGCTTTCCGCTGCGTTGACGAGCGGCGATACCTCTCACGATGCGGAAGTCGAGATCCTGAGCGATGCCGTGATTGCCGCGAAACGCCGCTATTCCGACGCTTCGTCACAGAGGCAGATCGCGCGCCGGCCTGGCGACAATGGCGGCGTGACGGTCGATGCGCCGACGCCGTTCCGTCTCTCCGATGTCGTCGCCTTCATCGACGAGCAGCTCGGCAAGCTCGACCGGACGCAGAAGACACTCCCCTTCCGGAGGCTCAAGAGCCGGATCGAGACGCTGGCGAGCGATCAGCGCTACAGCTTCATGTTCGGCAGCCTGCAGGTGCAGGATACGATGACCGACATCCTCGGGCGATTGTTCCGAGTACCGAACGACGGCCGTCCGATCACGGTCATCGATCTGTCGACGGTGCCACCGGAAATTCTCGATGTCGTGATTTCCGTCATCTCGCGGCTTGCCTTCGACCTTGCCGTCTGGAGCAAGGGCGGCTTGCCGATGCTCCTCGTCTGCGAGGAGGCGCATCGATACGCACCGGCGAATGCGGGCGAAAGTTTCGCGCCGACGCGGCAGGCGCTGTCGCGCATTGCAAAGGAAGGCCGCAAGTACGGGCTGTCGCTTGCCCTTGTTACGCAACGTCCCTCGGAGCTCGATACCACCATTCTCTCCCAGTGCAGTACGGTCGTCGCGATGCGTCTTTCGACCGAGCGCGATCAGCAGGTGATGCGCGCCAACACCCATGACGGGGCGCTCGACCTGCTCGACTTCCTGCCGCTTCTCGGCGACCGCGAGGCCATCGTTCTGGGGCAGGGCGTCGGCATGCCGATGCGCATCAGGTTCGCCGATATCGCCCCCAGGGGCGTGCCGCGGAACCTCAACAGCGGCTTCTCGCAATCCTGGAGCCGGCCCAATCTCGACCGGGCCGGCCTCGAGGCGATCGTTTCGCGCTGGCGTCAGGCGGGCCGCGAGCGGAACGGTTCCTAGGAAAACATCCGCGACACAATGCCCGCGATGGCAGGGCGCCGCCGCGGATGCGCGCCCTCCGGACTCTGTTATGCTTGCGGTCTTGCATCCCACTGTCCAGAGAGGCTCACCATGTTTCGCCCGCTCCTGCCGGTTCTTCTGCTGCTCGCGCCGATCCTTGCCTCCTGCGGTGAGAACGCGACGAGCGACATAGCGGTGAACGATGTCTGGGCGCGGGCAAGCGTGACCGATACGGGCGCTGCCTATGCCAGGATCGAGAACAGGGGCGGGGCAGACGACACGCTGATCGAGGCGCTGTCGCCCGTGGCGGAGCGGGTCGAAATTCACGACATGACGATGGAAGGCATGGTGATGAAGATGCGCAAGCTCGACGCGCTCCCGGTTGAGGCGGGAGAGACCGTGACGCTTGCGCCGGGCGGCAAGCACATCATGCTGATCGGGCTTCACGGGCCCATCGAGGAAGGCGCATCGGTTCCGCTGACGCTGGTCTTCGAAAAGGCGGGCAGGATCGAGACCGAAGCCACGGTGCGCGCCGCCGGTCAGGGCGGGCGTTGAGGTGTCGGGAGTTCTCTCTCAGCATCGTCTTTGCCGGGCTTGGGGCGACTGATTCGGATCCGGAAATTGCTGCACTGCATATAATCAGTGTGCGGCGCAATATTCTTACGAAACCGGGCTCCGCGCTCTCCAGCGGACATTACGCGCGTGTCATAAATGCCATAGAGAGCATCAATATTGCATTCGTGTGTGGCAACCTCACCCCGCAGGCTTGACTCAAACCTCCAATAAATGTCGGCTAGTGCTCGAGGGATGCTGACTGACCGGGGGGAAACAGTCGAAATGCTTTCCGATTCCTCCTCCCGGCCAGGCTGCAAAGTTAGTGAAGCCATCGAGGATCGAGGAGGATCGCTCCATGAAAAAAAGAATTGCCCAAAGAGTGTTTTTGGGCGGCATGACGGGTGCGGCAATGCTGCTGGCCGTCGGAACGGCTCATGCCGTCGAATTCAAGTTCGGGGAAGCCAATCTCCAGATCGACAATCTGGTTTCGGTCGGCACCGGATTCCGGACCTCCAAACAGGATTGTACCCACGTTGCGAAGCCGAACGGCGGCTGCTCCGCCGGAAACGGCGCCGGCATGGGCATCAACGACGATGACGGCAACATCAATACAGACCAGTGGGATCCCTACACCGCAAGCGTCAAGATCACGACCGACTTCGATCTTCAATGGCAAAATTACGGGGCATTCGTTCGCACCAAGGCGTTCTACGACTATTGGGTGAACGAGGAACTCGGCACCAGGAACAACCGGTTCGGCAGCCGTCCCATCACCGACGCGGCGCGCGGCGATCAGGCGCGCGATTTCGGCGGAAGAAGCTTCGACCTTCTCGATGCTTTCGTGTACGGCAATTTCGACGTTGCGGGCATGCCGTTGAATGTCCGCGTCGGCAAGCAGGTTGTGAACTGGGGGGAAAGCCTCTTCATCCAGGGCGGTATCAATTCCTTTCTGCCGATCGACGTGACGGCCATTCGCACGCCCGGTTCGGAACTGAAGGAGGCGCTGATGCCTACGCCTTCCGTGTTCGCGTCCATCGGGCTGCCGGGCAGCGTAACGGTCGAGGCTTTCTGGCAGTTCGGGTGGCAGAAAACGGAACCGGACGCCTGCGGCACCTTCTTCAGCACCTCCGACGCCGCCTGCGAGGGCGGTGCATACGTCATGCTCGGCGACGAATATCCGGGTCAAGTCCAGATTCCCCGTCGTGCGTCCGAGGAGGGCGACGATACGGGCACCTTCGGCGTTGCGATCAAGCATTATGCCGAAAACCTCGGCATGGGCACCGATCTCGGCCTGTATTTCACGCAGCAGAGTCTGGTCCTGCCGATTGGCACGTTTACGCTGGGCGATTTCGGCGCCGCGACGGCAAGTATTCTCGGTGCTCCGGTTTCCGACATAGCGACCTTTTGCGGTGCTTTCGGACAGGCGACCCTTCTTGGCTGCGCAACAACTCCGATTCCGGCGCTTGGCGGGATAACGGCCCTGAAAGCCGGTGTCGGCGCCACCGCCGGGACAAAGAACTACCTGATCCAGTATCCCGAAGACGTCAGAACCATCGGCGCGAGCTTCAATACCTCGATTCCGCTTTTCGGCGGGTCGGCCTTTTTCGGCGAAATGGCGTTCACACCCGATATGCCGTTTGCGCTCAGCGATCCGGAAATCAACTCCGCCGAGCTGGATGCGATCCGTGCCTGCGAATTTGCGGGAGGTCCGGTCGGCTGTTTGAGCCAGGGAAGCCAGAATGCCGGCTTCGCTTATGCGCCGGGCGACACGATCCGGGGCTATGACGAGTTCGATGCCATAACGGGTCAGCTTGGAATGATCAGCACGCTCAACCCGTCGGCGGCTCTTCCGTCCCTGATCGGTTCGGATCTGATGATCCTGATCGCGAATGTCGGGTTTCAGTATCTTCCCGATCTTGCGGACAGCACGAACCGGCTGGCCGCGCCACGCTCGGCGACCACGCATCCCGATCTGGCCACCGCGTTGATCCTTGGCGATTCGGCTTGCGGTGCAGCCGCGGCCAACCCCCTGGTTCCGGATTGCAAACTTGCCTACGCAACATCCAGTTCCTGGGGTTACCGTCTCGCGGCGACCTCGGACTACAACAACGCTTTCGGAACGGCGTGGACGCTCACGCCCACCATTCAGTGGGCACATGACGTGAATGGCGTATCGGCCGGTCCGGTCGGCCCCGGTTTCGTCGAAGGAAAAAAGACCGTCAGTGTCGGCGTTACCGCCAATCTTCAGAATACGTGGCGTGCCAATATCCAGTACACGAACAGTTTTGGAAACGAGTTCAAGAACTTTGCCAGCGACAAGGACTTCGTTACCATGACGGTCTCCTACGCGTTCTGATCTTTCGAAACGCGTAGGCGAAATGGAACCCGGCGGTGGCGACACCGCCGGGTCTTTTCTTTTGGGGGCATGCCGTTTTTCTTCTGTTCGTCTTTGCCGGGCTTGACCCGGCAATCCAGAAGGCGCGTAGCGGCACCTAATCTTCGCAAGGACTCGCTTCTTCGGAACCGCCCGCCCAGGTTTTGTGAAGAGTGACGCTGTCTTTGGCAGCCTCCGGGCCGCCGGCCTCCTTGATTACAAGGGAGGGTCCGGGGGAGAGGAGTGTGGGGAGGCGCGGCCCGCAAGCGCAATGCCCCGCCATACTGCGCTGCAGAGCGGCCGGACGGCGCGGGAATCATCCGTAGGCGGAATGAGCGCGCTTTCGCCGCCGCGCCGTCCGCGGGGCGTTCATTAAAAAGATTTAATGCGCACAAAGGCCAAACTGCCCGAAAATCGGGGCGAATAGAGGCGCGAAGGACACAGAATCCGCAGCGTGCGATTTGCGAGCTTCGGCCAATTTGCTATCATCCCGTTTGAGTAAGGCGGGGAAACCGGCCTCGGTGAACAGTATATAAAGCCAAAGGGCAAACGCTGGCGCCGAAAGCCTTATAAGAAATCCAGTGGAGGGAACGTATATGAAAAGGACTACCTTGTTGGTGTCCGCCCTTGCGACAGCCGTGTTCGCAACCGGCGCGCTCGCCAAGGTTCCGGAAGCCCAGGTGAATCGTCTGGGTCAGGACCTCACCCCGATGGGGTCGGAGAAGGCCGGCGATGGCGATATTCCTGCATGGACCGGCGGCCTTGCCACCGTGCCGAGCAATGTCAGCTACAAGCCGGGCGACAAGCTCGCCGACCCCTTCGCCAGCGATCCGGTCAAATACACGATCACCGGCGGCAATGCGGATCAGTACGACGATGTCCTGACACCGGGTTACAAGGCCCTGCTGAAGGCCTATCCGACCTACAAGATGAATGTCTACGAATCGCGCCGCTCCTGCGCCTTCCCGGACAAGTTCTATCAGGCCAACAAGCGCAACGCGGCTGTCGGCGAACTCGTCGGCGGCGGCGCGGGCGTCAGCGAAGCCATTTTCGGCTCGCCGTTCCCGATCGCGAACAACGCGCTCGAGATGATCTGGAACCACACGCTGCGCTATCGTGCTTTCAAAGTCGTGCGTCAGTTCGCGGCGGCGCCGGTCACCCGCAGCGGTGACTACACGCTGCAGATCGTGCAGGACGAAGCCATCCTGCAGTGGTCGGATCCTTCCGCATCGCGCGCCGAGGATCTCGACAACATCTCGCTCTATTACATCGCCAACACCATTGCCCCGGCCCGTGCCGCGGGTAACGTGATCCTGGTGTATGAAGCCCTGAACGCCCAGATTCAGCCGCGCCAAGCCTGGCAGTACAGCCCGGGCACCCGCCGCGTGCGTCGCGCGCCGAACATCGCGTATGACAATCCCGGCACGAACTCCGACGGCCTGTCCACCTCGGACAGCTTCGACGGCTACAATGGTGCTCCGGACCGCTACGACTGGACCGTGCTCGGCAAGAACAAGCGGCTGATCGCCGTCAACGCCTATGTGGCTGAGTCAACTCCTTACAAGGAGTTCCTGAGCCCGCTTCACCTGAACCAGGACAAGGTGCGTTACGAACTGCGCCGTGTCTGGGAATTTGAGGGCAAGCTGCGCCCGGATACGCGCCACGTCTACTCGCGCCGCGTCTACCACAATGACGAGGACGCCTGGCAGATGGCGGCCGTGGAGCTTTATGACGGCCGTGGCCAGCTCTGGCGCGTGCAGGAAATGCAGCAGATCCAGCGCTACAACGTGCCGCTCTGCGGTTCGGCCGGCGAAATCGTGTACGACCTGCAGGCGGGCCGCTATCTGGCGCTCTCGATGCAGAACGAAGAGCCCCCGGTGAACTACTTCGCCGACGAGCTGGACAAGAACCGCTACACGCCGAACGCGATCCGTCAGCTCGGCGTCCGCTAAAGCGGACTGGAAATGGCAAGGGCCGGGCCCCGGAAACGGGGTCCGGCCTTCTGCTGTGCGAATGGCCGTCTCCAGCTGCCGCCCCGTTTAACCTTGTTTTACGGGCGGTGCCGGAATCGGGCGAGAGTCCAAGACGGATCGCGAAATTTGCGCTATAAGAACGGAAAACGGCTATAACAAACCAAGAAAACAGGAAGCGCGCCGCCTGGCGGCATCGGGGCTCGGGGGAAACCGGGAGCGGTGCAGTTGCGGCGGCCAGAAACGCCCGAGTGCAGGAGCCTAGGTAAAATGTCTTCGTTTTTTTCCCGGATCGTATCGAGCGGGGCACCGCGTCTGCGGCTCATGTCCCTTGCCGGCGCGTGCGCCATTGCGCTGGCGCTCACCAGTTTCGGCCCGCGGCCTGCTGCCGCCCAGGAGGAGGCCGCTTCGTCCGATGTCGAGTATGCGGTTCCGTCCGATCTTGCGGCCGAATCGCTGCTGCTTGACGCGACCTATGCGGGCGACCGGCTGGTCGCCGTCGGCGAGTTCGGCCACGTCGTGCTGTCGGACGATCGCGGCGTCACCTTCCATCAGGCCAAGACTGTCCCGACGCAGTCGACGCTGACCGGCGTGACTTTCGTAAACAAGGATCTCGGCTTTGCCGTCGGTCACGATGCGACGGTCATTCGCACGACGGATAGCGGCGAGACATGGGAGCTCGTCTACAACGACAGCGAATCCGAAATGGCCTTCATGACGGTCTATTTCGAAAACGAGAAGCGCGGCTTTGCGATGGGCGCCTTCTCCTTCATCGTCGAAACGAATGACGGTGGGGAGACTTGGGAAGAGCGCTCGCTGAGCGACGGCCTGCTCGACGACTACCATCTCAACAAGCTCTTCTCCGACAAGGATGGCGATCTGTTCGTCTCCGCCGAGTTCGGCGTCGTCTATCATTCGACCGACAAGGGCCGCACCTTCAACCGGATCCAGACTCAGTATGAAGGCTCCTTCTGGGGCGGGTTCGGCATGTCGGATGGTTCGGTCATGGTGTTCGGCATGCGCGGCAACGCGTTCCGCTCCTATGACAAGGGCCAGACCTGGGAGAAGGTCGACACCGGCACGGACAAGTCGATCGCTGGCGGCGTGCAGCTCGGCAGCGGCAAGATCGTCCTTGTAGGCCTGCAGGGCTATGTCGGCTATAGCGACAATGGCGGCAAGAGCTTCACGGAAGTGACTCGCTCCGACCGTCTCGGCTATGCGGCGGTGACCGACGGTCCCGACGGGCAGATCGTTGTCTTCGGCGAGCCCGGCGCGAAGGTGATGCCCGACGACATGGAAAAGGCACGTGAAGCCGTCGGCGCAAAGATCACGGCGCAGGCCGACAGCGACAGCTGATCGGGCTCCCGACTTCCGGCAATCGAGAACCCCGGCCCTGGTGCCGGGGTTCTTTTTTGCGCTGCTTCCGGAACGCTTTTCTTTGGACCGCGCGCGGGCCACAATCGATCCAAGAGCTCGCACAAGAGCCGGGCCGAGGGAGAGAGCATGACGGAGAAGATCGATTTCGCGCGCTATACGCGTATCAAGGCTAGCCGAAAAGGCCGCGTGCTGACGCTGGCGCTCAGCAATCCGGCGCTGATGAACGCCGTGGACGGCGAAATGCACCGCGAGCTTTCCCGCATCTTTCTCGATGCCGCCGACGATCCGGATTCGGACGTCGTCGTTCTTACCGGCGAAGGCGATGCCTTCTCGGCGGGCGGCGATTTGAACTGGATGAAGCGCGGCTTCGAGGCGGGCGAGAAGGGGCCCGATGCGGCCGAGGCCAAACGCATCGTCTTTTCCCTCCTCGATCTCGAAAAACCCATTATCGCGAAAGTGCGCGGCCCTGCCGTCGGGCTTGGGGCGACAATCGCCCTCATGTGCGACGTGATCTTCGCAAGCGACAATGCGCGCTTCGCCGATCCTCATGTGCGTGCCGGCATCGTGGCGGGCGATGGTGGCGCGATCATCTGGCCACAACTCGTCGGATATGCGCGTGCCAAGGAATATCTGATGACGGGCGATCCTGTGCCTGCCGTGGAAGCCGAGCGCATCGGTCTCATCAATCATGTGGCGCCCGATGCCGAGCTCGATGCCCGCGTCGAGGCCTTTGCCGACAAGCTGGCAGGCGGTGCGACCCAGGCGATCAAGTACTCCAAGGTCTCGGTGAATATCGGGCTGAAGCAGCTCGCTCATTCGATCCTCGATACGTCGATCGGCTATGAGATGCTCACCTTCACGACGGAGGATCACAAGGAAGCGGTGCGGTCCTTCCTCGAGAAGCGCAAGCCCGCCTTTACAGGACGTTGAGAGGTGGATGCCGCGATGACAGACATGCCGCTCAACTTCGACGAGCCCGAGCATGTGCGCATGCTGCGCGAGACGACGCGCCGCTTTGTAGAGGCGGAAATGCCGCGCGAGAAGGCGCGAGAATGGGACAGGGGAAATATCTATCCCGCCGAGACAATGAAGAAGCTCGGTGCCATGGGCCTGATGGGGCTCACGGTCGAGGAGAGGTTCGGCGGTGCCGGCGTCGACATCTATGCGACGATGGCCGTGATCGAAGAAATTGCGAAACGCTCCGTCGCGGTTGCCTGCCCCTACATTATGGCGGTTTGCTACGCGGGCATGAACCTCGGCGAGAGCGCGAACGAGGAGCAGAAGCAGGAGCTGTTGCCGAAAGTCGCAGCAGGCAACCTTCTCTTCGCTTATGGACTTTCGGAACCCAATGTCGGCGGCGATCTTGCAACGGTGGAGACGACAGCGCGGCGCGAGGGTGACGAACTCGTCATCAATGGCACGAAGCGCTGGTGTACCGGCGCGCATATCGCTGACTATATATTCTGCCTGTTGCGTTCAGGACCGAAGGAAGACAAATACAAGAATCTTTCCATCGTGCTGATCCCGCCCAAGCTTCCGGGCATCACCATCACGCCGCTCGGGCATCTCGGTATTCGCGGTGTCGAAACGAAGGACGTGATCTTCGAGGATGTGCGCGTGCCTGCCGCGAATATTCTTGGCGGCGAGGCGATGTGGAACAAGGGCTGGAACCAGCTTGCGGGCCGTGCCCTCGAAGTGGAGAAGCTCGAACTTTCCGCCTGCGCGCTCGGTCTTGCGGAGGCTGCACTTGCGGACGCCTGGCGTTACGCCGAAGAGCGCGTGCAGTTCGGACGCGCGATCGCCGGGCATCAGGCGGTGCGTCACACGCTGGCCGAAGCGCAGACGAAAGTTCGCGCCATGCGGCTCATGCTCTACAGCGCCGCCTGGCTCGCCGATCAGGGACGGCCTTGCTCTGTCGAAACCTCGATGGCAAAGCTCTTCTGCTGCGAAGGCGCGGCGGAAGTCACGCAGATGTGCATGCGCGTCACGGGCGCCTACGGACTTTCCGACCAGATGGACATGGAGCGCTATGTACGTGACGCAGTCAGCCTGCCGATCGTCGGCGGTTCGTCCAACATGCAGAAAAACAATATTGCGAACCGGTTGAAGCTCGGGGCCTGAAAAGGGAGGGCGGCATGACCGCAACGGAGACGGCGAAGAAGACAGGTGCAGACCTCCTCGCGGCTGCCGAACGCTTTGCGCCAGAGATTGCGGAGCGCGCGGCGGAGATCGAGGCAAACCGCTTCCTGCCGCAGGATATGGCGAAACGCTTCGCGGAAGCAGGTCTCTACCGGCTCTGCGTTCCGGAAGTCTATGGAGGGCTCGAGAGCCATCCCGGCGAGCTTGTGAAAGTGGTCGAGCGGATTGCGCAGGACGACGGATCGGCGGCATGGTGCGTCTTCATCGGCGCGACATCGGGTGTCGTTGCCGCCTTTCTGGAGCCCTCCGAAGCGGAACGGATTTTCGGCGATCCATTCACCATTACCGCCGGCGTTTTCGCGCCGCGGGGCAAGGCGGTGCATGCAAACGAGGGTGGCGTCGACGGCTACCGCGTCACCGGCCGATGGCAGTGGGGCTCGGGCTCGCGCAATGCCTCGTGGATTTCCGGGGGTGCGCTCATCATCGGCGATGACGGGAAGCCCGAAATGGCCGCGGAAGGCCTGCCACAAAACCGGATGATGATGTTCCGGGCGGAAGACGTGCTGCTTCACGATACGTGGGACGTCTCCGGCCTTTGCGGGACGGGCAGCACGGATTTCGAGGTAAAGGATCTCTTCGTGCCTGCAGCCCGGGCGGTAAGCCTCGTCAGCGACAAACCGCTTGCGCGTCCGCTCTATTGTTTCCCGACCTTCGGGCTTCTCGGGATCGGCATTGCGGCGGTCTCTCTCGGTCTTGCGCGTGGCGCGATCGATACGCTGGTGGAACTTGCGGGCGGGAAGACGCCGCAAGGTTCGTCGAAGCCGCTTGCGCTTCGCGCCAAGGCGCATCTCGACGTTTCGCAAGCGGAGGCGCTGACGCGTTCGGCGCGTGCCTTTCTGATGGAGACCGTCGAAGCGGCATGGGACGCGGCTACGAAGGATGGCGAGATCACCGTCGCCCATCGTCGCGACATCCGCCTTGCGACGACGCATGCGGTGCAGTCGGCGGCGCGGGCTGTCGACCTCATGTACACGCTTGCCGGCGGCAGCTCGGTCTATCGCAATTCGCCTCTGCAGCGGCAGTTCCGCGACGTTCATGTCGCGACCCAGCACATGATGGTCTCGGACGCGACCTACGAGTTGACGGGGCGGCTGCTGCTCGGTGTGCCGACCAATACCGCCATGCTCTAACCCAATGAAATAGAAGAGTCTTTTCGTGGCTTTCGCCGCTCCGTGCGGCGCTGTAGGGTCGCCGCATTCCGAAACATCAAGGACAGGAAGACTATGGCAAAGGAAAGAAAGGGCCGCGTTGAAGGCAAGATGGCTTTCGTGACCGGCGGGGCGCAGGGGCTCGGCAAGGCGTCCGCCATCATGCTCGCGCGCGAGGGCGCAAAGGTGACGCTCGCCGATATCAACGAGAAGGGTGCGGCGGAAGTTGCGGCCGAGATCAATTCCGAGCATCCGGGCGCGGCCTTTGCGGTCGGACTCGACGTCACGCGCGAAGACCATTGGAAGGAAGCGCTTGCCGAGGCCAACAAGGCGATGGGCGGCATCAATGTGCTTTTCAACAATGCCGGTATCGGCGGCGGCACGACGGTCGAGGACACCGATTTCGAGACCTTCAAGAAGGTCCAGGCGGTCGACGTCGATTCCGTCTTTCTCGGCTGCAAATATGCGATCCCCTACATTGTGCCGCATGCACCGGGCTCGATCATCAACACGTCGTCGATCGCGGGGCTGATCGCCGGGCACAACATGGCCGCCTACAACGCGGCGAAGGCCGGCGTCTGGCTGCTGTCGAAGTCGGTCGCGCTTCATTGCGCGAAGCGGGGCTACAGGATCCGCTCGAACTCGATCCATCCGACCTTCATCGACACGCCGATCCTCGACGGCATGGCGCGCGGAATGTCGAAGGAGGAGCTTGTGAAGAAGCTCGCGAAGCAGGTGCCGCTCGGTGTCGTCGGAGATCCGGACGACGTCGCCTATTGCGTTCTTTATCTGGCCTCGGACGAATCGAAGTTCATCACCGGCTCCGAAATCAAGATCGACGGCGGCATTAGCGCCATGTAAGGGCTTTCATGGCAGGCTGATCGGGTTGCGCCCCGGCTCTTGCGCCGGAGCCGGGGCGGCCCCAAATTGGTCAGCAGCCATGACACGCCGCATTCTCATCGTGCTCCATCAGGAGAGGTCCAGTCCCGGCCGGGTCGGTCAGGCGCTGGTCCGGCGCGGATGCGAACTCGATATTCGACGTCCCTCGCTCGGCGATCCCCTTCCAGCCAGCATGGAAGGCCACCACGCGGCCATCATTTTCGGTGGGCCGATGAGCGCCAATGACGACCTGCCCTTCATCAAGGCGGAAACCGGGTGGATCGGCGTTCCGCTCAGGGAGGAGAAGCCCTATCTGGGTATCTGCCTCGGGGCGCAGCTCATGGCGCGGCATCTCGGCGCCCGTGTCTATAGTCGCGAGGACGAGAGGGTCGAAGTGGGCTACTACCCGATCCGGCCGACGGGCGAAGGCCAGCATCTCTTCGACAATCCGCAATATGTCTATCAGTGGCATGCGCAGGGCTTCGATCTTCCCTCAGGAGCGGTGCAGCTTGCGGAAGGCGACGAGTTTCCCGTCCAGGCGATGCGCTACGGGGCTCAGGCCTATGGCATCCAGTTCCATCCCGAACTCACCACGCCGATGATGGATGCCTGGCTCACCTTTGCGAGCCACAGGCTGTCCCAGCCGGGCGCGCAGCCCGTCGAGCTGCACCGGAAGGGACGGGCGGAGCATGACGCCGCGCTCAGAGCCTGGCTCGGCCGCTTTCTCGATCGCTGGCTGCCGGCGGAAGCAGACGTGCCAAGGGGCGAGGCTGAGCCGGCCTGAGGCATGCGGGTGGATTTTCTGGGGGCTTCCGGAAAATGGTGGAGCCGAGCGGGATCGAACCGCTGACCTCCTCATTGCGAACGAGGCGCTCTCCCAACTGAGCTACGGCCCCGGAGCCCTGCGCTTTTTCATGCGCCGGAGGCCGCTTATTAGGCGGCAGCGAGCGAGGTGTCAAGAGAGGCGTCCGCGGAAGCAATCGGGAGAGCCCGAATGTCCTTTGTCCTTGTTGCCCCCGGACCGGAGCCGGCGCCGTCCGGCGGTCCGGTTTGTGCGCCGCAAGCGGGACCGGGCGGCAAAGCTCTCCTTGAACAGGCCCTCCCCGGCGGTTACATCTCATGGAGGCGAGCTATCCGGCACCCCGTTTCCGGCTGTTTCCCGGCCGTCCGCGTGAGCCGTCCCCTCCCAAAAACCAGCAACCGGCGAGCCCCCATGATTGCTCTTCTGAACCTGATCGACACGCTCATCACTCTCTATATCTGGGTGATCATCATTGGCGTTGTGCTGAGCTGGCTCATCGCCTTCAACGTCATCAACACGCATAATCGCTTCATCTATATCGCGGTGGACACGATCAACCGGCTTACCGAGCCGGTCTTGAGGCCGATCCGCAATTTTCTGCCCAATCTGGGCGGTCTCGATGTGTCGCCGGTCATCCTGCTGCTGGCGCTCTTCTTCGTGCAGAATCTCATCCGCTACGACGTTCCGATGTGGCTCGGCGCTGGCCGCTACTGACGCCCGATGCTTGTCAGGCCTGCAGCGGGCGGCGTGACGGTTCGGTTGCGGGTGACGCCGCGCGGCGGAAGCGACCGGATCGATGGGCGCGGAGAGGATGCGAACGGAGAGCCGCATCTCAAGCTCCGCGTCTCGGACGTGGCGGAGAAGGGCAAGGCGAACGCCGCCGTGCTGAAACTTCTCGCGAAGGCCTGGGGGGTGCCGCGCTCCTCGCTCTCGATTGCATCGGGCGAGACGGGGCGAAACAAGACAGTTGCGGTGGCGGGCGATCCCGCGGACCTCAAGGCCCGGATAGAAGCCTGGCTCGAAAGCCTCCCGGAAAGACCGAAGTGATGCAGACGCGGACTTGTCGCGGGACTGCCCTCCTTATTATAGTGCCGCTGCCCTTGCGTGACTGGCGAGAAGAGGTGGAGCGAACCACCGTGGAGCGCAAGGGCTATGCGCCGCTCGCCTGGGCACCCTATCCAGACAACGAGGTGCCCTCATGACGCGTTCGGTAAAAGCTTCCATCATCGACGGCAAGACCATTTCCGCGGAACTGCGCGCCCGCGTGGCGGCGGAGGTTTCGCGGCTGAAGCAGGAGTATGGGCTCACGCCCGGCCTTGCCGTCGTGCTTGTCGGGAACGATCCGGCGAGCGAGGTCTATGTCCGCAACAAGGGCATCGCGACACGCGAGGCAGGCATGAACTCATACGAGTACAGGCTGCCCGCCGAGACGAGCGAGGCGGATGTTCTCGCCAAGGTGCGCGAGCTCAATGCCGATCCGAGCGTACACGGATTTCTGGTTCAGTTTCCGGTGCCCGACCATATTTCCCAGCAGAATGTGATCGATGCGATCGATCCGTCGAAGGATGCAGACGGGCTCCACCCGCTCAATGCCGGGCGGCTCGCGAGCGGCTTGCCCGCGATGGTTCCCGCGACGCCGGAGGGCTGCCTCATCATGGCGAAGAAGGCGGGCGGCGATCTTTCAGGCAAGCATGCCGTCGTAATCGGGCGCTCGAACCTTGTCGGCAAGCCCGTCGCGCAATTGCTGCTCAGGGAGAACTGCACCGTCACGATCGCGCATAGCCGTTCGCACGATCTACCGGCCATCGCGCGCGAAGCGGACATTCTCGTTGCGGCGGTGGGTCGGCCGCAAATGGTGAAGCGCGACTGGGTGAAGCCCGGCGCCATCGTCATCGATGTCGGCATCAATCGCGTTCCCGCGCCGGAGAAGGGCGAGGGCAAGACCAGGCTCGTCGGCGACGTCGCCTTCGATGAGGTGGCGGAAGTCGCGGGCGCGATCACGCCCGTTCCCGGCGGCGTCGGTCTCATGACGGTTGCCTGCCTGCTGCGCAATACCGTGATTGCCGCCTGCCGGGCCAAAGGCATCGAACTGCCGAAGGATTTTTGACGCTCATGGAAATGCGCAAGCTCGGAAAGCTCTGGCCTGTCAGCGCGCTCACACTTGGTGGCGGCGGGCTTGGCCAGATATGGGGCGAGACCTCGCGCGAGGAAGCCGTCGCAACGCTTCGCCTCGCCGTCGAGCGCGGGATCACGCTGATCGATCTTGCGCCGCTCTATGGCCGTGGCGAAGCTGAGGCGGTGGCGGGTGAAACCTTCGGCGCCGGCTGGCCGGACGGCGTTCGCGTCACGACGAAATGCATGGTGGGGCAGCGACATCTTGCCGGCATCGCGGAGCGTCTCGAGAAGTCGGTCGTGCGCAGCCTCTCGACGCTGAAGCGCGAACAGGCGGACATCTTCATCCTGCACTCGAATATCTGTCCGGACGATTACGTTTACGGGCGCGATCCGGCGTTCGAGGATTATGGCGTCGTGCCCTGGTCGGCCTTCGTCAACGAGGTCGCCCCCGCCTTCGAGGCGCTAAAGGAGAAAGGCCTCATTGGAAATTGGGGCATCACGGGCACGGGACTGCCGCGCAGCATCATGGATGCACTTCGAGGCACGCCGAAGCCGGCCGTCGTGCAGGCCGTGACGAACCTCCTCGATTCGCCCGGCGGGATGCGGCGATATGAAGAGCCACCAGAGCCGCGCAACATCATCCGCACCGCGAAGAACAACGACGTCGGTGTGATGGGGATTCGCGCGGTGCAAGCGGGTGCGCTCACCGCGGCGATCGACAGGCCGCTGGCGGCAGACGATCCGGAAGTGCGTGACTATGAGAAGGCGGCACCTTTCAGGACGCTTTGCCGCGACCTCGGCGAAGACCCGGCCATCGTCGCGCATCGCTATGCGCTCCACATGCAGGGCGTCGACACGCTGGTGCTCGGTGTCAAGAATCGTGCAGAGCTTACCGCCATTCTCGATGCCGAGGCACGCGGGCCGCTGGAAGAAGAGACGCGTAAGCGCATTGATGCGCTGCGGCTCAACTTCCAGATGCCGCGCATGCCGATCGACGGGGACGGAACGCTCTAGATGTGCGAACCGGTCCTGCCTTCACCTGTTGTCGAGTTGCGCCCGCACGGCGTGCAGTCCCTCGCGGGTGATGAGATAAGGTTTGCCTTCCCGCGACGCGATCAGCCGTCTTTTTCTCAAGCGCCGGAATGTGGCCAGGGTGCAGTCGGCAAGCACCCATCCCTCGCGAGTGACGCAGGCGGCTTCGACGATCTTGCCCTTGCCGTCCTTCTCGACGCAGATGTGTCCGCCGCGCGCGAGCGCGTGCAGCGTGCGCTGCTCGAACTTCGAGATATTCATGAATAGAGTTCCGGAGAAAAGCCAAAGCGAGGCGGGCCTCACACCGCGTGCAGGCAATCGCGCTGCGCGGGTGGGCTCCCGTCCTGTGGAACGGCCTGGCAAAAAGGGGGCTTCCCTCTCAGCGGCCGCGCTTTTCTCCGAATACAGACATCAACGCTCCATCTGGCGTGAAGCTCTATCAGTAATCGCGGATGTGGCAGCGGGTCAATTCCGGCGGCGCACCGGCCTGTTTCTTTTGTTCACATTGTGTCTCATGCCACACATGGCCATGGCTCAGGCAGCCATGGCGCAGGACGACCCTGAAGCGGGCATGATCGGCTGGCCGCAGGCGGAGATGCGCCACGCACTCGACTATTTCATCGAACGGCGCATGAGGGAGCTCGATATTCCGGGCGTTGCGCTCGCTGTCATCGCCGATGGGCGCATCGTCTACGAAAAGGGCTATGGTTACGCCGACGCGGACGGCGATCAGGATGTGACGCCAAATACGCTTTTCGAAGTCGGAGGTCTCGGTCTGCCGCTCGAGGCCTACGCGGCGATGCTGCAGGTGCGTGAGCGAAAAATGTCGCTCGACACGCCATTGTCGGACTATCTGAAAGCACCTTGGCTGCCCGACGAGGAAGCGTCCGCGACAGTGACGCTCCGCCATGTGCTCAACCATCGGTCGGGACTTTCGGATCGGGTGCGGCTCGGGTCGCGCGGCCTGTCTTTCGAGCCGGGGACCGAGTTCGGCTATTCGGGCATGGGATATGTTTACCTCGCCGATGTGATGTCGGAGATCGAGGGCGTTCCCTTTGACCGCCTGATGCGGCAACGCCTGTTCCGGCCGCTCGGCATGTCGTCTTCGGGCTATATCATTCCCGAAGGGCTTGTCGGGGAAGTCGCGCGCGGTCACCACGCGCTCTGGATGCCGATCTCCGCGTTCGCAGGCCCGATGGCCGCCATCTTCGCGATCCTCGCGATCGCGACCGTTCTGGTGCTACGGCTCGGATTTCACCGGCTGAAGCTCGAGCCATTCGACCTCGTTCCCGCCGCTGTCATAGCCCCGGTTGGCGCCAGCGCCATTCTCTATTATCTGCAAGGCGGCTGGGCGCTCCTCTTCTGCCTTGGCTATTTCATCGTGTGGCTGGCGGCGATCGCGCTCATCGTTGCCGCGGTTCAGTATCTCCGTTTCATCTTCGATCGCGGGTGGTCGGACGGGGTGCTGTCGCGGGGCGTGCGGCGCTCTTCGTTCAGCCCGGTCCTCTTTGTGGCCGTGCTGCTCATGAGCCTGTTTTTCATGACCTGGCAGGTGCCTCTGCCTGCGCGAGACGGCGACGACTTCAATGCCGCGCTGTCGCTTCGCTCGAGTGCTCATGATCTTGCTCTCTTCGTCACGGGCTTTGTCGACGGAGCGCTTGTCGGGCCACCGTTGCGCGCGACCATGATCGAGAGTCGCGTGACGGTTGCCGAAAGAAAGGGAGACCGGTTCGGCTGGGGGCTCGGTTTCGGCACGCGCGAGCACGAGGGCGGCCTGACCCTCTGGCAAACCAGCACCAATATCGGTATGCGCGGAATGATGGTGATCGATCCTTCGCGGCGCGCCGGCGTCGTCATTCTCACGAATGCGGACAAGGGAAAAATACTGATGCAGGAAGTCTCGGGTCATGTGCTCGGGCCGGAAGACCCGTGGCGGCTGCCCTGAGGCTGGGCTAGTCTTTTCCGGTGTTCCGGGAGGGGTCATGGAAAAATTCGAAACGATCTTCGCCCGCGCCGCGAAAAGACATGGCGGTGCCAAAGCCGTCGAAGCGGAACTGCCGAAGCCGAAAAACGCCGCCGCCCTCCGCAAGATCGGGGACGACCGCTGGCTTTCGGCCATGACCAAGTCCGTCTTCCAGGCGGGCTTCGTGTGGAAGATGATCGAGAACAAGTGGCCGGGCTTCGAGGAGGCCTTCGACCATTTCGACCCGCACCGCATCGCCTTTTATGCCGATGAAGATATCGAGCGGCTCGCGGGCGATGCGCGCATCGTGCGCAATGGCGCGAAGATCGTCGCGACACGAAACAATGCGCGCTTCGTCTGCGATCTGGCAAACGAACACGGCTCGGCCGGTGCGTTCTTCGCCGCGTCGAAGCCGGAGGACTTTGCCGGCCTTCTCGACACTCTCAAGAAGCGCGGGGACCGTCTGTCCGGTGCGTCTGCCCAGTTTTTCCTGCGGCAGATGGGCGTCGACGGCTGGGTGATGTCGCCTTCGGTTGTTGCGGCGCTTGTGAAGGCGGGTGTCATCGACAAGGCGCCGACTTCGGCGAAGGCCATGCGTGCGGTGCAGGAGGCGTTCAACGTCTGGCGCAAGGAGAGCGGCCGTCCGCTCATGGCGATCAGCCGCGTGCTGGCGCTTTCTGCCGATCCGGATTAGCTCTTCTTCCCAGCCTCGATCGCCTTCATGATCAGCTCGCGAGCGATGCTCGCGTCCCTCCAGCCGTCGACCTTCACCCATTTGCCTTCTTCGAGATCCTTGTAGTGCTCGAAGAAGTGAGTGATGCGCTGGATCAGAATGTCCGGCATGTCGGTGTAGTTCTGGACGTTCTTGTAATAGGGATTGAGCTTCTCGACCGGCACGGCGAGGATCTTTTCATCCTGCCCCGCCTCGTCATGCATCATCAGAACGCCGATGGGACGTGAGCGGATGACCGCGCCGGGCACGACCGGAATGCGGCTCACCACGAGCACATCGACCGGGTCGCCGTCATCCGACAGCGTGTGCGGCACGAAGCCGTAGTTGCAGGGATACTGCATGGCCGTGTGCATGAAGCGGTCGACAAAGAGCGTGCCGGATTCTTTGTCCATCTCGTATTTCACCGGGTGGCCGCCATGCGGCACCTCGACGATCACGTTGATATCGTCCGGCGGATTCTTGCCGATCGGGATTGCGTCGATACGCATTATTTCTCAACTCTCTTGTCACGGGCCGCGAGCAGGCGCAGGCGCAGCGCATTGAGCTTGATGAAGCCCGCGGCATCCTTCTGGTCGTAGGCGCCGGCGTCGTCTTCGAAGGTGACGTGTGCTTCGGAATAGAGCGAATAAGGCGAGGAGCGGCCGACGACGGTAGCCGAGCCCTTGTAGAGCTTCAGGCGGACCGTGCCCGTCACCATTTCCTGGCTCTTGTCGATCAGCGCCTGCAGCATCTCGCGCTCGGGGCTCCACCAGAAGCCGTTATAGATGAGCTCGGCATAGCGCGGCATGAGCTCGTCCTTGAGATGGGCCGCGCCGCGGTCGAGCGTCAGACTCTCCATGCCGCGATGGGCGGCAAGCAGTACCGTGCCGCCCGGCGTTTCGTAGACGCCGCGCGACTTCATGCCGACATAGCGGTTCTCGACGAGGTCGAGGCGGCCGATGCCGTTCGCGCCGCCGAGTTCGTTCAGTTTCGTCAGCAGCGTTGCCGGGCTCATCTTCACGCCGTCGATGGAGACGGCATCGCCCTTTTCGAAGCCCACCTCGATGTAGGTCGGCTTGTCGGGCGCTTCCTCCGGCGAGACGGAGCGGGAATAGACATATTCCGGCGCTTCCTCGGCCGGGTTTTCCAGCACCTTGCCCTCGGCCGAGATGTGCAGAAGGTTTGCGTCCACCGAGAACGGCGCCTCGCCGCGCTTGTCCTTGGCGATCGGTATCTGGTGCTTCTCGGCAAACTCGATGAGCTTCGTGCGCGAGGTCAGGTCCCATTCGCGCCAGGGCGCAATCACCTTGATGCCCGGATTGAGCGCGTAATAGCCGAGCTCGAAGCGCACCTGGTCGTTGCCCTTGCCTGTCGCGCCATGGCAGACGGCATCGGCGCCGGTTTCGGCGGCAATCTCGATCTGGCGCCTGGCGATCAGCGGCCGGGCGATGGAGGTGCCGAGCAGGTAGACGCCTTCATAAAGCGCGTTCGCCCGGAACATCGGGAAGACATAGTCGCGCACGAAGGTCTCGCGCAGGTCCTCGATGTAGATTTCCTTTATGCCGAACATCTCGGCTTTCTTGCGCGCCGGCTCCAGTTCCTCGCCCTGACCGAGGTCGGCGGTGAAGGTCACCACCTCGCAGCCATAGGTTTCCTGAAGCCATTTCAGGATGACGGAGGTGTCGAGGCCGCCCGAATAGGCCAGCACCACCTTTTTCACGGATTTGTCGGCGCTCATGTCGTCACCTTATTGAGGGTCGATTTTGCGGCGCACTATAGGGAAATCCGCCCTTGCGGCAAGGGGAGGGGAGAGGGGCGCGACGAACCGGGCTTTGCCTGCCATAATCGGCCGGCAAGAGGCCAATTTCGGGGGTATCCCATGGATTCGTCGGTCGTTCTTCTCGTCCTGCTCGGTCTCGTGGCCGTTGGCGGCTATGCCTGGTATGCGAGCCTCATCACGCGGCGGAACGAGGTCAGGGAGGCGATGGGCTCGATCGACGTGCAGCTCCGGCAGCGCTTCGACCTCCTGCCCAACATTGTGGCCCTGGCGGCGAAGTTCATGACCCATGAGAAAGAGCTGCTGGAGGGGCTGACGGCGCTGCGCGCCAGGGTGGCCGCTCCCTACGCAAAGGACAATCCGAAGGCCGTGGAAGAGCATCTCGATGCTTCCCGGAAGCTCGAGGCGGGCATGGCGCGGCTCTTCGCGGTCGCCGAGAACTATCCCGAACTCCGCTCCGCCGAAACGGTGACGCGGGCTCAGGCGACATTCGAGGAAGTGGAGGGCAACATCGCCGCCGCGCGCCGCTTCTACAATTCGGCCGTGACGCGGCTCAACAATGCGGTCGAGATTTTCCCGGGCTCCGTGATCGCGCGGCTCGCGAATGTACAACCGTTCCCCTTTTACGAGGTCGTGGACGCGGCGGCGCGCGAGCCTGCCGATGTCAACAAGCTGATGCCGTGAGTTCCTCATGACGCCGGGTGCGGATTTCGACGGTTTCTTCGCGCGCGAGATCGCACCCTTCATCGAGAAAAAGGAAGCGGAGCGGAAACTCGTGGTCCAGCACGCGCTGTGGCGGGCCCTGCCGGTCATCGCGGCGGGGCTTCTTGCCTTTGCCGTTTCCTCGCAGGTCATCGAGAGCGAAGATGCGCGAGGCTTCGCCCTTTTCGGCAGCTTCGCCGTCATGATCGTCGGTGCGCTGATGCTCACCTCCGTCATAACCTGGGGGCGGACATTCGCGGAGGAACTCTCGGCGAAAATCTTCGGCCATTTCGGCTATCTCTATTCGCCCGAGGCGCCGGAGAACTTTCTCGCTCCCTTCAGGCAGTGCAGCCTCCTGCCGGGCTATGACCGCGCTTCGACCGAAGACCACGTGCTTGGCGAGATCGATGGCGTTCCCTTCGAGCTTGCGGAAGCCTTTCTCGAAAAGAAGGTGCGCCGCGACAAGCGCGACGAATACGATCTCGTCTTTCGGGGGCTTGTCGCGCGTTATGCGTTCCCGAAGCGCTTTTCGGGACGCACGATCGTCCGCGGCGACAGGGGCTTTCTGAATGCGCTCGGCCATGCCGGCGCCGGCGGCGAAAGGGTTCATCTCGAGGACCCGCGCTTCGAAGAGAGGTTCGACGTCTTTTCGAGCGACCAGGTGGAAGCGCGTTACCTGCTCACGCCGGCCTTCATGGAACGGCTCGTGCGGCTTGCCGATGCGAGCGACGGGCCGATGCAGGCCGCTTTTGACGGCAACGATCTTCTTCTCGTGATCGATGGGCGGCGCGGCTACTTCGCGCAGCCTTCGCCGTGGAAGGATCTGCGCCAAAGCGATCATATCCGCGCCTTTGTCGAGGACATCGCCTTCATCCGCGAGATCGCGGAGACGTTGAAACTCGACGCGGAGACGAAGGTGTGAGCGCGCAAAGCGGATTGCGCTGCAGGCTCTTTCCGCGCGCGGCGATCTGCGGCAGGCTCGCGCATTCATTCCCGGAGGTTCCATGCAAGTCGAGTTCTGGTACGAGTTCGCAAGCACCTATTCATACCCGGCGGCGATGCGCGTCGAGCAGGCGGCGAAGGATGCGGGCGTCGGGCTCGTCTGGCGGCCTTTCCTGCTCGGGCCGATTTTCGGCGCGCAGGGCTGGAACGACAGCCCGTTCAACATCTATCCCGCCAAGGGCCGCTACATGTGGCGCGACATGGCGCGCATATGCGAGGCGCAGGGTCTCACGCTGAAGGAGCCTGTGCGTTTCCCGCAGAACGGGCTGAAAGCCGCGCGGCTTGCGCTGCTCGGACAGGACGAAGATTGGGGACCGGAATTCACGCGCCGCGTCTATCTCGCGAATTTCGCCGGGCAGCAGGACATTTCCGACGAGGCGGTGCTTTCCGGCATTCTCGAGGCGCTCGGTCTCGATGCGGGCGCCCTTCTCGCGCGCTCGAATGAACAGGCGAACAAGGACAGGCTCAAGGCGCAGACGGAAGAAGCGATAGCGAAGGGCATATTCGGCGCGCCGAGTTTCGTGGTGGGCGACGAACTCTTCTGGGGCAATGACCGGCTCGACGCCGCCCTCGACTGGGCGAAGCGATAGGCGGGGCCAATCGCGCAAAGCGTCAGGGGCCACTGTGATTGCCGCTTGCGAGGTTCGTTGCCGCTCCCGATCTCCGCTGCATATGATCGCAACCGGAGAGCCCCTATGAGCACGATCGTTTTCCACTCGCAGCCCATGAGCGTCTATCTCTGGACGGCAACTCTTGCCGCCGAGGAGAAGGGCATCGACTGGTCGGTGAATGTGATCGAAGCGGGGAGCGCCACGCACCGCGCGCTCAATCCCTTCGCGAAATCGCCCGTACTGGAGCATGGCAAGGTTCGCCTCTACGAGACGCTCGCGATCATGCACTACATCGACCGCGCTTTCGACGGCCCGGCGCTCCAGCCCGGCGACGCGCTCGGTCAGGCGCGGGTGCTGCGCTGGGCGAGCCTCGTCAATTCATTCATATTTCCGACGATGACAAACGGAATCGCGAAGGAGCGGCTTCTCGTGCCCTCGCAGGGCGGAAAAACGGATGAGGAGCGCGTCGCCGAGGCGGTGAAAGAAGCGGAAATCCAGTTGGGCGTTATTTCGGCGGACCTCGAAACACATCCCTTTCTCGCCGGCGACAAGCTTTCCCTTGCCGACTGCTTCCTCTTCCCGCACATGCATTTCCTGTCGATGACGCCGGAGGGGCAGGCGCTTCTCCGGCACTTCCCGAAAGCCGCTGCATGGCTCGACATGATGCGAGCGCGGCCGAGCTTTGCCGCGACGGACCAACTTGCACGGCGGGCTGCCTGACTTACTTGAAACGTTTGGGGAGGTCTGCTTCGGGGATCAGCAGGTCGTCGGCGATGTCGAGCCAGACTTCCTCGATGAGTTCCGCCTTGCCCTCGCGTTGCGGAATGGCGCGATTGAGGTCTTTCGAGTAATCGGCAAAGGCCTTGTCGCGCGCTTGCTTCGAGGGCCAGCGCGCATAGGCGACGAAGTCGCCATTCTCCGCGCGGTGCAGCCGCGAGCCGCCGCCGCCATGATCGCGCATGATGTCTTCAGTGATCTCGTGCCAGCGCCGCGCGAAGTATTCTTCGTCTCTGGCTGCGACCTTCCAGCGATAGATGGCGGCTTTCATACGTTCAAGCCTCCGTCTGCCCTTTCCTGAACCGCTCGCTCGCGCGCCTCTTCACCGTTTCGCTTTTCAGCTGTCCGCAGGCCGCCATGATGTCGCGGCCGCGCGGTGTGCGCACGGGGCTTGCATAGCCGGCGCGATTGACGAAATCGGCGAATTTCTCGATCTGCGCCCAGTCGGAACATTCGTATGGGCTGCCCGGCCAGGGATTGAAGGGGATCAGGTTGATCTTCGCCGGAATGCCTTTCAGAAGGCGGACGAGTTCCTTCGCGTCCTCGATGCTGTCGTTCACGCCTTTCAGCATCACATATTCGAAGGTGATGCGCCGCGCGTTCGATACGCCGGGATAATTCCGGCAGGCGTCGAGCAATTCCCTGATCGGATATTTCTTGTTCAAGGGCACCAGCTTGTTGCGCGTCTCGTCGTTCACGGCGTGAAGCGAGATCGCGAGCATGCAACCGATTTCCTCGCCCGCCTTCTCGATCATCGGCACGACGCCGGAGGTCGAGAGCGTGATGCGGCGCTTCGAGAGCGACAGGCCTTCGCCGTCCGAGACGACTTCGAGCGCGTCGCGCACATTCTCGAAATTGTAGAGCGGCTCGCCCATGCCCATCATCACGATATTGGTGATGAGGCGGTCTTCCGAGTTCCGCCCGCCGTCCGGCCATTCGCCGAGCGCGTCGCGCGCGATCAGAATCTGTCCGACGATTTCGCCCGCCGTGAGATTGCGCACGAGCTTCTGCGTGCCGGTATGGCAGAAGGTGCAGGTCAGCGTGCAGCCGACCTGGGAAGAGACGCAGAGCGTGCCGCGTCCCTCTTCCGGAATGTAGACGGTCTCGATCTCAGGTCCCGGCACCCCCGGCACCGCGGAGGGAAGACGCAGCAGCCATTTCCGCGTGCCGTCGACCGATTTCTGCTCGGTCACGATGTCGAGGCGCGAAATGTCGAAGTTCTGTCCGAGCTTGTCACGCAGCTCCTTCGACAGCGTTGTCATGCCGTCGAAACTCGTCAGTCCGCGATTGTAGATGCCGTTCCATATCTGGCCGGCGCGCATGCGCAGGTGCTTCTCGGGCAGGCCGAAATCCTTGAGCGCATCCATGAGTTGCGGCCGCGTGAGCCCGACAAGGCTCGGCTTTGCGCGCGGCGCGGCACCCGCGGGCGCGGCCTCCCGGCTTTCATGCGCTATGTCGAGCGTGGTCATGTCGGTTCAACCGGTTCCCGGTCCTGAAAATACGCTTTGCCGCGCCTGCCGGAGCGGGCGCGGATCATCGCTTCTCATATCACAAAGGGCGCATTTGGCGCCAATCGGGGCGTCTGGCGGAACCCCAAGGCCCTACTTGCAGGCGTCGTCGATCTTCTTGAGCGCTGCCGAGGAACCTTTCAGCGAATAGGTGTCCGTCGTCAGCGTGTCCCGCTCCGAAGTGCCCTTGATTTCCATGGAGCTGCCGGATTTCAGCGCCTGCACCATCTTGCCCTCCTCGGAGGGGTTCTCGAGCCAGGCCCAGAAGCGGTGCTCGCCGCCCTCCTTGACGCCGGAGAACATCTGGAACTTGTCGGTGCCGATGGTGGCGAAAGGCCGGCTCGTCGACTTGAAGGGATAGCCCACGCGCATGCTGACTTCGTTTTTCGTCTTCCGCGCGGGGCGGTGCGTCACCATGAAATAGACGTCCCCCCGGCTTGCGCTAGCAGGCAGCATCTTCACGGGCGTCGTCATGGCGTAGCACATGCGGTCGTTGCCCGAGCCATAGGTATAGGCCGACCAGTCGTCATACTTGCCGAGGAGTTTCGGGGCGTCCTGGGCCTTGGCCCCGGCTGCGAAGCCTGCCACCCCGAAGGTCAGGGCAAGCGCGGCAATGGCCATGGTGAGGACTGGGGAAAGGGTCTTGCGTCGCGGCATGGTCTCTCGTCTGCTCCGAATGGGCTCCGGTCGTCCGGCCCCAATGATCTCCAAGGTGGCCTGACCATAGCGGTCGGCGCAGGCGATTTCCAGTTGCCGCCCCGCAAAGCCCCTTCACGGCCTGCCGGATTGTCCGCAGGCCGGGAGGGAAATTCACCGATTCATGTGGCGGAACCAAGGCAGAGAGCCGGTGAAACGCCCTCTGTCTGGCGGATATCCGCCCGCTCGTGCTAAGGGAGAAGCACCGGAATTTCCGAAACCCGAGAAACCGACAAGACTTGGAGGGAGACGACCATGAAAGCCGTGCTGTGCAAGGAATATGGACCGCCGGACAGCCTCGTGATCGAAGAGGTGCCGAGCCCGGAGCCGAAGAAGGGCGAGGTCCTGCTTGAAGTGCATGCGGCGGCGGTCAATTTCCCGGACGTCCTGATCATCGAGAACAAGTACCAGTTCAAGCCGCCGCTGCCCTTCTCGCCGGGTGGCGAGGTGTCCGGCATCATCACCAAGGTGGGCGAAGGCGTCACCAAGGTGAAGGTGGGCGATCGCGTCATCGGCTCGTGCGGCTGGGGTGGCTTTGCCGAAGAGATTGCGCTCGACGAAGCGCGGGTGACACCGATCCCGGACGAGATGGACTATGTGACGGCGTCCGCCTTTCTCATGACCTATGGCACGTCGCATCACGCGCTGAAGGACCGGGCCCATCTGAAGCCCGGCGAATCGCTGCTGGTGCTGGGCGCCGCGGGCGGCGTCGGTCTTGCCGCCGTCGAACTCGGCAAGGCGATGGGCGCGCGCGTGATCGCGGCCGCGTCGTCGGAAGACAAGCTTGCCGTCTGCAAGGAGCATGGCGCGGACGAGACGATCCTCTATCCCGCCGGTGCGCTCGACAAGGATGCGCAGAAGGCGCTGACCGACAAGATCAAGGAACTGACGGGCGGGCAGGGCGCAGACGTTGTGTACGACCCTGTCGGCGGCGACTATTCGGAAGCGGCGCTGCGGGCGACGAACTGGGAAGGGCGCTTCCTGGTGGTCGGATTCGCGGCCGGTCCGATCCCGAAAATTCCGCTGAACCTCGCGCTTCTCAAGGGCTGCCAGATCGTCGGCGTGTTCTGGGGCGCGTTCACGGGACGCGAGCCGAAGCGCCATCAGGAAAACCTGAAAGAACTGATGACGTGGTTCAAGGAAGGCAAGCTCCGCCCCCACGTCTCCAAGACCTACAAGTTCGAGGAAGCGGCGCAGGCGCTGAAAGACATGGCGGCGCGCAAGGTGAAGGGCAAGATTGTCATCGTACCGTCACGGTAACGTCACAAAACGGCGAAGCGGGGATAAATGCGCATGAGGGGTAGCGCAGGATGAGGCGGGCATTCGTGACGCTCGGCATCGCGTTCGGCGTCGCCGTCGTCGCGCTATTCGCCTTTCTCATTTATGTGCTGCTCGCCTCGGGCGACCCGAAATACTGGGAAGGAGAGATCGCGGCTTTCGAGCGCCGCGATGTCTCCAACCCGCCGCCCGAAAACGCCGTGCTCTTCGTGGGCGGACGCGATCTGAGGCTGTGGTCCTCATTCGCCGAAGACATGGCTCCCGTCACGATTATCCAGCGCGGTTTCGGCGGCGCACAGCTTTCCCACATCAATCATTACCGCGCGCGTATCGTGCTGCCCTACGATCCGCGTGCCATCGTGGTCATGGCGGGCGAGGCGGACCTGTCCGATGTGCGCGGAAGGCGGCCAGAAGACCTGCTCGACGACTTCCGGACCTTCGCATTGTCGCTGCGCGCGGAGGGCGAGAAATCCCCGATTTATTTCGTGTCGCTCAGACCGGCGCCCGCCCGCGAGGAACGCTGGTACGGCCAGCAGCGCGCCAATGCGCTGATCGCGGATTATGTGCGTGGCGAGAGGGAGATGTATTTCATCGACGTGTCTTCGGCCATGGTCGATGAACAAGGCAATATCCGCGAAGACCTCTATCGCTGGGACGGGCTCACGCTCAACGACAAGGGATACGAAACGCTCGGCCCGATCATCCGTCAACGGCTTATCGATGCCGGCTATGGCGGTCTTCGTTCGAGCCGCTGAAGAATAGAAAAAGATACAGGGAGAGAGACGATGGAGAATTTTTCGAAGGAAACGAAGGCGGGCTCGCTTCACGGCAGTTATGACGCGAAGTTCAAGGATGTTGCGGACGCCTTCATCGAAAATTTCGAGACGCGCAACGAAGTGGGCGCCAATGTCGCGATCACGCTCGAGGGCAAGACGGTCGTCGATATCTGGGGCGGCAGGAAGGAGCCCGGCGGCGCGGCATGGGAGAAGGACACTGTCTCCATCGTCTTCTCCTGCACCAAGGGTGCGACGGCGCTTTGCGCGCATATGCTCGCCGACAGAGGCAAGCTCGATCTCGATGCGAAGGTCGCGGACTACTGGCCGGAATATGCGAAGAACGGCAAGGAAGAGACGACCGTCTCGATGATGCTCGACCATTCGGCCGGGCAGCCGCATCTCAGGACGAAGCTCAAGGACGGCGCCTATTACGACTACGACTACATGGTGAAGCTGCTCGAAGAGGAAGAGCCCTTCTGGAAGCCCGGTGTGCGCAACGGCTATCACGGCGTCACCTTCGCCTGGACGGTCGGCGAGATCGTGCATCGCGCGGCGGGCAAGCGCATGGGCCGGTTTTTCGCCGACGAGGTGGCAAAGCCGCTCGGCCTCGATTTCCATATCGGCACGCCCGAAGAGGTCGAGAAGCGCATTGCGCCGATGATCTTCGCCGAACCCGATCCCGCGGCGATGAACTCCAAGTTCACGCAGGCGCTGATGAGCGATCCGGCAAGCCCGGCGCATCTCTTCCTGCTCAATGGTGGCAACGCCAATTTCAATTCGCGCGAGGCCCATGCCGCCGAGATCGGTTCGGCGAACGGCATCACCAACGGGCGCGGTCTTGCGGGCATGTATCAGCCGCTCGCGAATGGCGGCGGCAAGCTTGTCGGCAAGGACACGCTCGCCCGGATGGGCCGCGTCGCCATGGGGACGCATGAGGACGCGACGCTTCTCATCCCGACGCGTTTCGCGCTCGGCTACATGAAGTCGATGGACAATCGCAAGCTCAAGAACGAGCCGAATTCTTCCTGCATCATGGGCGATGCGGCGTTCGGTCATGTCGGCATGGGCGGATCGCTCGGTTTTGCCGACCCGGAAGCCCGGATGAGTTTCGGTTACAACATGAACCGGATGGGGTCCGGCATTCTGCTCAACGACCGTGGACAGGCGCTGGTCGACGCGGCCTATCGTTCGCTCGGTTATCGCTCGAATGCGAGCGGCGTCTGGGCGATGTAGAGGGCGACAAGCCGGCGTCCACCGAACTTCGTTCATCCCAACGGTCCGGTCCGCCTTTGTAACCAAATGGCGGGCCGTTCACGTTCCGGCTGAATCGGCGAGGAAGAAAGACGTGGATGGCCCGAATAAATCGGGCCATGACGCCGGAAGTTCGGGAGACGCCGTCTTTCAGTCCGTTCCGCTTTTTTCGGCGGGCAGGCCGAGCGCTTGCCGCGCGGCCTTGCGGTGGCGCGGCTTCATGTAGCTGGAGACGAGGCCGAGGGCGGCCATGAGCACCGTCGCGTCGTCGGTGAAGCCGAAGGCGGCGACGATGTCTGGAATGAAGTCGACGGGCATGACGAAATAGGCGAGGGCTGCGAGAAGCGTCGCGCGGACGCGCATCGGCGTTTCGGGATCGCGCGCGCAGAACCAGGCGGCCGCCGCCTCCTCGGCGAAGGGCACCTTGCCGGCAACGCGCGCCATCTTCTTCCAGAAGCCTTCGCGCACGGTCTTCTCGTTCCGCGCCATGACGGCGGGAAGTTCGTATTTCGGATCGGCGAGTTCCTTTTCGGCGCTCTCCGCGTCCATATCGCCTCGAGAAGAGGACATGCCTCCCTCCGTGCTGCCTGCCGCCCCTTTACCTTCGTGCGTCTCCAAGATGGGGCGAAGGGCGTCGGCTTGCAAGCCAAGGGGGACGTTACGTAAATCGCCGGATCACGCAGATTGCCCTTGTTTCCGCGATTTTTGGCTCGCTCTTTCGCTGCCGAATTTGTTAAATCGGCGCCAATCGGGCGGCCGGCAGAGGCACCCCGCATACAGGGAAACGCAGGACCGGCCCAAAGAGGTCCGCGCAGAGAAGGAATGACCCCATGAAACTCGACAGCAACATCAGCGCCATCATCACGGGCGGCGCATCGGGCCTCGGCGCGGCGACCGCGCGCCGTCTCGCCAAGGAAGGCGTGAAGATCGGCATTTTCGATCTTCAGGAAGACAAGGGCGAGGCGCTGGCGAAGGAGCTTGGCGGCGTCTTCGCGAAAGTGAACGTGACGGACGAAGCGAGCGTCGATGCGGGCTTCGAGAAGGTGCGCGCGGCGATCGGCCAGGAGCGCATCCTCGTGAACTGCGCGGGTACGGGCAACGCGATCAAGACCGCCTCCAAGAACAAGGAGACGGGCAAGCCCGAGCACTTCCCGCTCGACAAGTTCAACCTCATCATCCAGATCAACCTCGTCGGTACCTTCCGCTGCATCGCGAAGTCGGCCGCCGGCATGCTCACCCTCGACCCGCTGCCGGATGGCGACCGCGGTGCGATCGTGAACACGGGCTCCGTCGCCGCGCAGGACGGCCAGATCGGCCAGGCCGCCTATTCGGCCTCGAAGGCGGGCGTCGTCGGCATGACGCTGCCGATCGCGCGCGACCTCAGCCGCGAAGGCATTCGCGTGAACACGATCCTGCCGGGCATCTTCGACACGCCGCTGCTCGCGGGCGCGCCGGAGAAGGTTCGCCAGGCGCTCGGCGCGCAGGTGCCGTTTCCGGCCCGCCTCGGCAATCCGGATGAGTATGCCTCGCTCGCCTGCGAGATGATCCGCAACGGTTACTTCAACGGCGAGACGGTCCGTCTCGACGGTGCCATTCGTATGGCGCCGCGCTGACGCGCGGCTTGGGTCGCATGGCACCGCGCTAATACATTTCCAATAATTGGAAAAGCGAAGCCCCGGTGGAAACACCGGGGCTTTGTTGTTTCCGTCTCGTCCGGCGTTACTTCTTCACCGTCTTTCCTGCCTTGCCGGCCCACTTGTCCATGAGGGCAGCGAGTTTTACGTCCCTTTCCGACAGGCCATCCGCGTCATGCGTCGTGAGGACGACATCGACGCGGTTATAGACATTCGCCCATTCGGGATGGTGGTCGGCCTTTTCGGCGGCGAGGGCGACGCGCGACATGAAACCGAAGGCTTCGTTGAAGTCCTTGAACCGGAACGTCTTCTCGATGGCGTCGCGGCCTTTCACCTTCGACCAGCCCTTCAGCTTTTCGAGGGCCTTTTCCCGCTCTTTTCCCGTCAGCTTCGAGACCGCCGGATTGCCGCTCATTTTCGCCTCCTCGATGCACATGGTTTGCGGGCAGAGCCTCGCGCTCTTAAGCTCTGCGCGCAAGAGAGGATATGCCGATGGATTGGGATAACACGCGGGCGCCCTCGCTCGCCGATTTCGAACGGATCGCGGACGAGGCCTTTGCGCGGCTGCCGGAGGACTTCCGGATGCGTTGCGAGGGGCTCATCATTCGCGTCGAGGATTTTCCGGATGAGGAAGTGGCCGCCGAAATGGAACTTGAAAGCCCGTTCGAGCTTCTCGGTCTCTATCAGGGCATCAGCCATGTCGAGCGCTCGGTGATGGAGCCGGTGCACATGCCGGACATGGTGTTTCTCTATCGCCGGCCGCTGCTCGACTACTGGGCGGAATTCGACGAGCCGCTCGGGCATCTCGTCACCCATGTGCTTGTGCATGAGATCGGGCATCACATGGGCCTTTCCGACGAGGACATGCATGCGATCGAGGAAGCGGCGGGGCGGGAGTAACATCCGTCTTCTCACCCTCCCCTCGGGGAGGGTCAAACCGCGCAGCGGTTTTGGGGCGGGGGCCGAGTATCCGCGAACACACAAGCCGGCGCATTCATCGCAGCAGCGCCGCGACCCCGCCCCGAAATCTGCTTCGCTATCGCTCGCACATTTCGACCCTTCCCCAAGGGGAGGGTGGGAAGAAGAGCAATGCTTGCCGCTACTCTTCCTGCTCCCAATCGCGATCGGGATAGTGCTTCTCCGCCACGTAAGGGCCGCCGCCCGTGCTCGCTCTCGCCGAGAAGAGCGTGAAGCGCTCGACCGTGAAGGCCGGCGCGGCGAAGGGCGAATTCGCGCGGATGAAATTGTAGACGGCGCCTGTTTCGACGCGGCCGAGGCGGGCGATCGTGACATGGGGCGTGAAGTTGCGTGTGTCAGGTTTCAGGCCGATGCGCCGCGCGGCGCTTTCGTGGCGTCCCTGCAGGATGCGCAAGGGCTCGGACGGCCTGACGCCCGCCCACAAGGTGTGCGGGCGCGCGCCGCCGAATTCGCCCAAGCCCTCGATCTCGATGTCGAAGGGCTCGACGGGAATGTCCGACAACGCCTCGGCGAAGTCGCTTGCCACGTCTTCGGGGATATCGCCCGCGAAGCGCAGCGTGATGTGGAAGTCCGGCCGCTCGATCCAGCGCGCACCGTCGAGGCCCTGCTGCAGGCGCGCGAGGCGCTCTGCCGCTTCGTCGGGGATTTCGAGGGCCGTGAAGAGGCGGATCATGGGGTTCCGTTCAGGGGGCGGGGTTCGGCTGGTCGAGATGCGCGGCGTCGATTTCCTTTTCGAGTTCCTCGGTCCATTTCACGTCCACGCTGGTGACGGCGAGCTTCAACTGCTCCATCGTCGTGGCGCCGATGATGTTGGAGGTGACGAAGGGACGCGTCGTCACGAACTGGTTCGCCATCTGCGACGGATCGAGGCCGTGCTTCCTCGCAATGGCGAGGTAGCTTTCGATGGCGCGGTTCGCCTGCGGGCTTTCGTAGCGCTGCAAGCGGTTGAAGAGCGCCTTGCGCGAACCTTCCGGCAGGGCGCCGTTCTGGTATTTGCCGGTGAGATAGCCTTGCGCGAGCGGCGAGTAGGCGAGAAGGCCGACGCCGTCGCGATGCGCGATCTCAGAGCCGCCGAGCTCGAAGGTGCGGTTGATGAGATTGTAGGCGTTCTGGATCGACTGGACGCGCGGCAGGCCCTTCGTCTTTGCGTGATGCAGGAAGGTCATGGTGCCCCAGGGCGTTTCGTTCGAGAGGCCGATGAAGCGGACCTTGCCTGACTTCACGATCTCGTGCAGCGTTTCGAGGATTTCGCCGATCGGGTGGCACTCGCCCGCGATGTGCCGGTAGCCGAGGCCGCCGAAAAGATTGATCGGCCGGTCCGGCCAGTGAAGCTGGTAGAGGTCGATATAATCCGTCTGCAGACGTTTCAGGCTCTTGTTCACGGCCTCGACGATCTGCGCCTTGCTCTGTTCTGTGCCTGCGCCATCGTCTCGGAGCCAGGTCATCGGGCTGCGGCCCGCGACCTTGGTGGCGAGGATCACCTTGTCGCGGTTTTTGCGCGCCTTGAACCAGGTGCCGATGATCTTCTCGGTCGCACCTTGCGTCTGCGGCTTCGGCGGGACGGCATACATTTCCGAGGTGTCGAAGAAGTTGATGCCCTGCGCGATGGCGTAATCCATCTGCTCGTGGCCCTGCGCCTCCGTGTTCTGCTCGCCCCATGTCATGGTGCCGAGACAGATCGAGCTCACCTTGACGCCGGTGCGGCCGAGTTCGCGATATTCCATGAAGTTCCCCCCCTGGGTTCTCTATTCGTTTTGTTGGTCGATATGGTTTGCCGGCGGACGGCGCAGACAGGCGCGCCCGCATGAAATGAGACCGTCTCCGTCAGTTGGCGGCGCTGCGCTTTGCCCGCGCGCGCTCGATCAGCTTTTCGACGTCGGGCAGGATGCGCTCGACGATGATGGCGACACCTTCCGCCGTCGGATGGATGCCGTCGCCGAGATTGAGCGCCGGGTCGGCCGCCACGCCTTCGAGGAAGAAGGGATAGAACACGAGGCCTTCGCGCTCCGCAAGTTCCGCGAAGATCGGGTTGAATTCGTCGCCGTAGTCGCGCCCGAGATTGGGCGGCGCATACATGCCGGCAAGGAGGATGGGCAGGCCGCGCGCCTTCAGGCGGGCGACGATCTCGTCGAGGTTCCGGCGGGTGATGCCGGGGTCGATGGCGCGCAGCGCGTCGTTGGCGCCGAGTTCGACGATGACGGCATCGGCCCCAGGCCCCACCGCCCAGTCGAGGCGGGCAAGGCCGCCCGATGTCGTGTCGCCCGAGACGCCCGCGTTCACGACCTTCACGTCGTCATGCCCGGCTTTTGCAAGCGCGCGGCCAAGCTGCTCGGGGAAGCCTTCGTCCGGCCCGAGCAGGTAGCCCGCCGTCAGGCTGTCGCCGAGCGCGACGATGGTAAGTTCGTCCGATGCCTGGGCGGGAGGCGCCGCGAGAAGGGCGAGAAGGAGCGCGGTGCCCGCGAAAAGCTTGCAAAGCGGTCCCAAGAGGCCATATCGCATAATATCGTTTGCCTTCCTTCGAGACCCGCTCCACCACAAAGGCCTAAAGCGTTTGCCCGACACAATCATCGAACTCGACAGCGTGAAACTCAGCCTGCCGAGTGCGGCCGGTCCGGTCAACATTCTCCGGGGGATCGACCTTTCCATCGCAAAGGGTGAAACCGCCGGTCTCGTGGGGCCGTCCGGTTCCGGCAAGTCCACGCTTCTCATGGTGCTGGCCGGTCTCGAAAGGCCGAGCTCGGGGCGCATCGTCTGCGCGGGCGAAGACCTTACGCTCCATGGCGAAGACCAGCTCGCACGCTTCCGCCGCGATCATATAGGTATCGTCTTCCAGTCCTTCCACCTCATCCCGACGATGACGGCACTGGAGAATGTCGCGATCCCGCTCGAATTCGCCGGGCGGAAGAACGCCTTCGAGCGGGCGGAGGAGGAGCTACGGCTGGTCGGTCTCGCGCACCGGCTCACGCATTATCCGGGGCAGCTCTCGGGCGGCGAGCAGCAGCGCGTCGCGCTTGCCCGCGCGGTGGCGGGCGATCCGGAAATCCTGCTTGCCGACGAACCGACCGGCAATCTCGACCAGTCGACGGGCGCGGAAATCATCGAACTCATGTTCGACCTGCACAGGCGCAAGGGCGCGACGCTCGTGCTCATCACGCATGACGAGGCGCTGGCGGCACGCTGCCACCGGATCGTGCGGCTGCGCGACGGGCTGATCGAAAGCATCGAGGCGGGAGCGCCGGCATGAGCGGCGTGGACGCGCCGCTCCGGCTTGCCTTCCGGCTGGCGCGGCGCGAGCTGCGCGGCGGGCTTGCGGGATTTCGCGTCTTCATCGCCTGTCTTGCGCTCGGTGTCGCGGCAATCGCAGGCGTGGGCTCCGTTTCGGCGGCGCTCACGCATGGGCTCGCGCAAGGCGGGCAGGATATTCTCGGCGGCGATATCGCGCTGCGGCTCATCCACCGCGAGGCGGGGGCGGAAGAGCTTGCCTATATCACCGAGAGCACGAGGGTTTCTGTGTCAGCCGAAATGCGCGCAATGGCGCGGAGCGCCGGAGAAGGGGGCGCGCGCGGCGCCGAGGGAAGCGAGGGACGCGGCCAGACGCTTGTCGAGCTGAAGGCGGTGGACGGCGTCTATCCGCTCTATGGCGAGATGACGCTCGAACCGGCCATGCCGCTTGCCGATGCGCTTGCCATGCGCGACGGGCGGCCGGGCGCCGTCGTGGAACCCAATTTGCTGAGCCGTCTTGGTGTCGGCGCCGGTGGCATCATCCGCATCGGCGAGGAAACATTCGAACTGCGTGCGACGATCGCGCATGAGCCGGACCGCGTGTCGGACGGTTTCGCGCTCGGACCGCGCGCCATGATCTCGCGCGAGGCGCTTGGCGGCACGGGCCTCGTGCAGCCCGGCAGTCTCGTCCAGTACCAGTACCGGATTGCGCTGCCCGCCAATGCGCGTACGCCGGAAGACATTGCGGCATGGACGGCGGCACTCAACGAACGCTTTCCCGATGCGGGCTGGCGCGTGACGGACCGCAGCGACAGCGCGCCGGGCGTGCGCCGCTTCGTCGAGCGCGTGGCGCTCTTTCTTTCGCTTGTCGGGCTCACCGCCCTCGTCGTCGGCGGTGTTGGCGTCGCCAATGCCGTCAAATCCTATCTCGACGGCAAGCGCGAGACGATCGCGACCTTCAAATGCCTCGGAGCGCCGGGCACGCTCATCTTCCGTATCTACATGATCCAGGTGCTCGCGCTTGCCGTTGTCGGCATCGCGATCGGCCTTGCCGCCGGCATGGTGGCGCCTTTCATCGTCGATGCGGTCGCGGGCGACATGATCCCCATTCCCGCCGAGATGGGGCTTTATGGCGGGCCGCTGCTGCTAGCCGCTGCCTATGGCCTGCTGACGGCGCTTGCCTTCGCGATCTGGCCGCTGGCGCGTGCCCGCGAGGTGCCGGCGGCGGGGCTCTTCCGCGACATCGTGGCGCCGGTACGCCGCCTGCCGCGCCCGGTCTATGTCGCGGCGACGGCGGGTGCGCTCGCCGTGCTTGCCGCGCTTGCCGTTGCGGTCGCGGAGGAGCGCCTCTTCGCACTCTGGTTCGTGGCGGCGGCGGCCGGCGTCTTCGTCGTGCTCACGCTGGCGGCGCAGGGCATCATGGCGCTTTCGGCGCGCGCGCCGCGCGTCAACTCGCCGGAGCTTCGCCTTGCGCTTGCCAATATCCACCGGCCCGGCGCACCGACCCCGGCCGTCGTGCTTTCGCTCGGTCTCGGCCTTACGCTCCTCGTCACCGTGTCGCTCATCAACGGCAATCTGACCGGCGAGATCACGAGCGAGCTGCCGGAGCGGGCGCCCGCCTTTTTCTTCGTCGACATACAGCCGGACCAGACGGATGCACTCGAAAACCTGGTGACGGGGACACCGGGCGTCACCGCGTTCAACCGCGTGCCGATGCTGCGCGGCAAGATCGCGGCGGTGAACGGCGTGCCCTCGGACCAGGTGGAGGTAACGCCGGAGGCGCAATGGGCGCTCAGGGGCGACCGCGGCATTACCTATTCGCGAAGCCTGCCGGAAGGTTCGACGCTCGTCCGGGGCACCTGGTGGGCAGAGGATTACGAGGGGCCGCCGCTCGTCTCCTTCGGCGAGGATCTCGCCCAAGGCTTCGGCATCGATGTCGGCGACACGATCACCGTCAATGTGCTCGGCCGCGAAATCACGGCGGAGGTCGCCAATACGCGCGCCATCGACTGGACGAGCCTCGGCATCAATTTCGTGCTCGTGTTTTCACCGGGCATGTTGTCGGCCGCGCCGCATACGGTGCTGGCCACGGTCGAGATGGAGGGAAGTCCGCAAGCGGAGGAAGCGCTGGAGCGCGAGGTGACCTCGCGGTTTCCGAACATCACTTCCGTTCGCGTGCGCGAGGCGCTGCAGGCAGTGAACGGGCTCCTCGAGAATTTCGCCATGGCGGTCCGGGCGACGGGCGGGGTGACGCTTGCGGCCGGCGTGCTCGTGCTCGCGGGGGCGATGGCGGCGGGGTTCCGCTCACGCGTGCGCGATGCAGTCGTGCTCAAGGTGCTGGGCGCGACCCGGGGGCGGATTCTCGGCATCTATGTGCGGGAATATGCGGCGCTCGGCCTCGCGACGGCGCTTGTCGCGGCGCTGGCCGGAACCGCGGCGGCCTATGTCGTCATCACCATGGTCATGGAAATGCCGTGGCGCTTCCTGCCGGGCACGCTTGCGCTAACCATCGCAGCGGCCACGCTGGTCACGGTTGCGCTCGGGCTTCTCGGGACCTGGCGGGCGCTTTCCGTTCCCTCCGCTTCCGTGCTCCGGGCCGACTGAACGGCGAAGATTAAATTTCCGCCATCCCCCGGACGAGCGAAAGCCGTATTTTATGACATTTCAAAGACTTAACCGCCGGGTCCGCGGCGCAAACCTTCCGGTTTTTCTTGAATTCGTCTCTTCATCCGCCAATATACTGCTCAGCACACTCAGGAGGGTGCAGATACATGGCGAATTACGATCAGGAACGGCTCCATCAGACCCGTGTCGGCGCGCGCGCCGACATGTCGATCGATCAGGGCCTCCGGAGCTATATGCTCAGCGTCTACAATTACATGGCGGGCGCGCTCGCGCTGACCGGGCTCGTTGCCTATTTCGCTTTCGGTGCGGCGACGGTCGAAACGGCGCAGGGCCTCGGCCTCACGAGCTTTGGCGAGACGCTCTATACGAGCCCGTTGCGCTGGGTCGTCATGCTGGCGCCGCTCGGCTTCATCATGGTGCTCAGCTTCGGCATCCAGAAGCTCAGCCTCTCGGCGACGCAGCTGCTCTTCTGGGCCTTTGCCGGCGTGATGGGCCTGTCGCTGTCGTCGATCTTCCTCGTCTATACGGGGCAGAGCATCACGACGACCTTCTTCGTGACGGCGGCGGCCTTCGGCTCGCTCAGCCTTTACGGCTATACGACCAAGCGCGACCTGACCGGCATGGGCTCGTTCCTCATCATGGGCCTGTTCGGCATCATCATCGCGATGGTCGTGAACATCTTCCTGCAGAGCTCTGCGTTGCAGTTCGCGATCTCGGTGCTCGGCGTGCTGATCTTCGCCGGCCTCACCGCTTACGACACGCAGCGCATCAAGGGCATGTATTACGAAGCCGACAGCGCTGTCGTCGCCGGCAAGAAGGCCGTGATGGGCGCGCTCTCGCTCTATCTCGACTTCATCAACATGTTCCTGTTCCTGCTGCGCTTCATGGGCAACCAGCGCGGCTAAGCGCCCCGCATAACGGAACGACAAAGCCCCGGCAGCGATGCCGGGGCTTTTTGTTCGAGGAATGCTTCCCTCAGGCGTCGATGAGCCGGAGCGAGCGCTTTTCGAAGACCTTGAGCACCTGGGCGAGGTCGTGGCCGCGCTTGAGCACGAGGCCCGTCGCCGCGATGACGCTGTAGGCACCCTGCTTGCGGGCGAGCTTCGGACGCTTCTCGATGCGGTAGAGCGGTATTTCGCTGGCGCGACGGAAGACCGAGAAGATGGCCACATCGCGAAAGCCGCCCATCGCGTAGTCGCACCATTCGCCCTCGGCGACCTTCCGCCCATAGACGGAGAGGATCGCGTCGAGTTCCGCTCGGTTGAAGAAGACTTCCGCTTCCCGCGGCCGCGCGCCCGGCGTTTCCGGCGGCCTCGCGGTTCCGACAAGGCTGAGGCGGGTTTGCGCCGCTCCGCCGCGGGCGTCGTAGTCGGCACTATCGGACATGCGGCGCCTTTCGCTGGTTCGGGCCGGGACTGTGCACAAGCATGGCACGAGGAGCGCGCCGCCGTCACCCGATTGTTACAAAACCCGCGGAGAACAGCCCTTTTTCGGTGAAACGACAATAAGGGCGAAACCACAATATTGCCTTGTTTCAGCCCTTGGGCAGCCACACTGACCCTCCATCTTTGCATCGTTGCCTCACTGGCCCGGTTCCTTGCGACGTTCCGGTTTCATCAGCCCCCCAGCCCCACCGGGATAGATTGGGGGAGCCGGGCCACCCCTTCCCCCGGGGAGAGGCAGCATCTTCAAGAAAAGAGCGACAGCTCCGCCGCCCGGGATCCCCCCTCCCGGGCGGCTTCTTTTTGTGCGTCTTGCCGTGGGCTTCCGGGCGTGGTGGCGCGCTGCCGCCAGATGAAGCATCTTTCACTTGAAGGGCTCTGCGCCCTGTCCTACACAAGCCCGTCTTGCCGAGCTTTTCGGGGGAAGAGCGGGAGACGGCGCGCGATGCGGAACGGCCGGAAAGGCCGCTCCGGCGACGCTCGAGGGAGAGACGCGATCAACCGGTCTGACAGGGATATGGCGAGCGGAAACGCGGCGGGCGCAGCAGGTGGCGAGCCGATGATTGTCATCGACGGGCTCACCAAGCAGTTCGGTCCATTCACCGCCGTCGACGGGATCAGCTTTTCCGTCGGCAAGGGCGAAGTGCTCGGTTTCCTGGGACCGAACGGCGCCGGCAAATCCACGACAATGAAGATGGTGACGGGCTTTCTTGCGCCGAGCGCGGGAACGGCGCGCGTCTGCGGCCACGACATCGTCACCTCGACGCTCGATGCGCAGCGCATGATCGGCTATCTGCCGGAAGGCGCGCCGGCCTATGGCGACATGACGACGCGCGGTTTTCTCAAATTTATCGCACGGGTGCGCCGCCTTTCGGGCGCGGAGGCGGACAAGGCGATCGACAGCGCGGTGGAGGCGACGGAACTTGCCGGCGTTCTCGAGCAGCCGATCGACACGCTTTCCAAAGGCTTTCGCCGCCGCGTCGGCCTTGCGCAGGCGATCCTTCACAATCCGCCCGTGCTCATCATGGACGAGCCGACCGACGGTCTCGATCCGAACCAGAAATTCGAAGTGCGCAAGCTCATCGGGCGCATGGCCGCGGAAAAGGCCATCGTCATCTCGACGCATATCCTGGAAGAGGTGGATGCGATCTGCACGCGCGCGCTCATCATCGACCGTGGCCGCATCGTTGCCGACGGTACGCCCGCTGAACTCATGTCGCGCTCGCGCTACCACAATGCTGTGTCGCTGACGCTTGGCGGCCGCACGACGGTGGAGACGGCGGAGAAGCTGCGTTCGCTCGCGGGCATCGAGAGCATCGAGGTTTCCCCGCGCGGCGACGAGACGACCTTCACGCTCTTTCCCGCACGCTCGGGCGAAGGCGACACGATGCTTGTCGATGCCGTGGCGCGGATTGCACGCGAGGAGAACTGGCAGGTGCGCGCGCTTTACGGCGAGGCGGGCCGCCTCGACGAAGTGTTCCGCCGCCTGACGCGGCCCGATGCGGGCGGAAAGGAAGCGGCATGAACGAGCTTCTCGCCGTTTTCCGCCGCGAGCTCGGCGGCTATTTCGCGACACCGCTCGCCTTCATCTTCATTGTGATCTTCCTGTTCACGATGGGCGCCTTCACCTTCTATCTCGGCGCCTATTACGAGAGCGACCAGGCGGACCTCACGATCTTCTTCAACTTCCATCCCTGGCTCTACCTGTTCCTCATTCCCGCCATTTCCATGCGGCTATGGGCGGAAGAGCGGCGTTCGGGGTCGATCGAACTTCTCTTGTCGCTGCCCGTGCCGCTCTGGGCGGCGGTGCTCGGCAAGTTTCTCGCGGCATGGGCCTTTTCGGGCATCGCGCTCGCGCTCACCTTTCCGATGTGGCTCACCGTCAATTATCTCGGCGATCCGGACAATGGCGTGGTGCTTGCGGGCTATCTCGGCAGTTTCTTCATGGCGGGCGGTTATCTCGCCATCGGTTCGTGCCTGTCGGCCGTCACACGCAACCAGGTGATCGCCTTCGTCGTGAGCGTCGCCGTGTCGTTTCTCTTCACGGTGTCGGGTCTTCCCATCGTGATCGACTTCTTCGCGAGCTGGGCGCCGCAGCAGGTGCTGTCCACCATCGCGTCGTTCTCCTTCCTCACGCATTTCGAGGCGATCACGCGCGGCGTCATCGATCTTCGCGACATCGTCTACTTCACCACGCTGATCGGCGCCTGGCTCATCGCCTGCGGCATCGTGGTCGACATGAAGAAGGCGGGGTAGGCGATGTTCAACGGGCAGATCAGCCGTTCGGCCTATCGCATCATCATGCTGGTGCTGCTTGCCGTGCTCTTTCTTTCGGTGAACATGTTCTCGAACGTCGTGTTTCGCTCGGCGCGGATCGACCTCACCGAGAGCAGCCTCTACACGCTCTCGGACGGCACGCGGGAAGTCGCCGCGGCGATCGAGGAGCCGATCACGCTGCGCTTCTTCTACTCAGAAAAACTTGCGACAGACTACGGGCGCATCCGCACCTATGCGGGCCATGTGCGCGACCTGCTGGAGGAAATCCGCGCGGCATCGGGCGGCAAGGTGCGCCTCGAAGTGATCGAGCCCGCGCCCTTCTCCGAGGAAGAAGACCTTGCCATGTCGCTCGGCCTCAAGGGCGCGCCGACGCAATCGGGCGACATCATCTATTTCGGTCTCGTGGGCACCAATTCGGTGGACGGGCTCGAAGCCATTCCCTTCTTCAGCGACGAGCGCGAGCAGTATCTCGAATACGACATCGCGCGGATGATCCAGAACCTGAGCCGGCCCGAGCGCCCGGTGCTCGGCATCGTCACCAATCTCCCGCTCGACACGGGAACGGGTGGCCTGATGTCGGCGATGCGCGGCGATTCGCTGCCCTTCATGATCTATGAGGAATTGCGGAACCGCTTCGAGATCGAGTTCCTGGAACAGCAGTTCCAGAAGGTGCCGGACCGCGTCGACGTACTGATGATCGCGCATCCAAGGCCGCTCGACACGCCGACGCTCTATGCACTCGACCAGTTCGTGATGCGGGGCGGGCATGTGCTTGCCTTCGTCGATCCGCATTCGGAGGTGAGCCTCACGGCCGGGCCGAACGGCGATCCGATACGCGGCTACACCGAGCAGTCCGATCTCGGGCCGCTTCTGGAAAGCTGGGGGGTCCATTACGACCCCTCGAAGATCGCCGGCGACCGGAAGCTCGCGCAGCGCGTGCAGACGGGGCTCGATGCGCGCAGGCAGGAGAGCGACTATGTGCTCTGGCTCGCCGTGCCGCGCGAGAATGTGGATGCGAACGATCTCGTAACGGCGAATGTCTCGCGTCTCAATCTCGGCACGGTGGGCTATTTCACGCCGGTCGGGAACGCGACGACGGTGTTCTCGCCGCTCGTCACCACGTCGGAAGAATCGCAGCTCTACGACGTCGAAGAGGTGAAGAAGGGGCCGCGCCCGGACGATCTCATTCGCGCCTTCAAGCCGTCGGAGCAGCGCTACGCCATCGCGGCGCGGCTGTCTGGTCCGGTGAAGAGCGCCTTCTCCGGTCCGCCGGAGGAAGAGCTTGTGGCGCCGGAAGGCGCCGCCGCGCCCCGCCGCTCTCAGGAGAAGGCGGGACCCCATATCGCGCAATCGCAGCAGGACGCGAACATCATCGTCTTCGCGGACAGCGACATCTTCGACGACCGCTTCTGGGTCAGGACGGAATCCTATCTCGGCGAGCGCGTGGCGCAGCCGATTGCCGACAACGCCGTCTTCGTCCTGTCCGCCATCGACAATCTGATGGGTTCGAACGAACTCATCTCGCTTCGGGCGCGCAGCAAATCCGACCGGCCCTTCGCCGTGGTGGAAGAGCTTCGCCGCTCCGCCGAACGGCGCTTCCTCGCCGAGCAGGAAACGCTCGAGAAGAAGATCGAAACGGCCGAACGCAACCTCACCGCATTGCAGACGGGCGGCTCGGGCGCCGATGCCGCGAGCGGCGGCCCTGACGACGGGGAGGAGGCGGCGATCAAGCAATTCCGCAGCGAGCTTCTCGAAAGCCGCAAGGCGTTGCGCGACGTGCAGGGCGATCTTCGCCGCGATGTCGAGCGGCTGGGCGCGCAGCTTCGTTTCTTCAACATCGCCCTCGTGCCGCTGCTGCTCGCGGTCGTCGCGGGCGTGGCGGCCATCCTGCGATATCGCCGCCGCAAGGCGCGCGTGGAAAAGAGGGCGTGACAGTCATGTGGCAGACCCTCTGGAACAACAAGCCGCAGCGGAACCTTGCGGTCCTCGCCGCCGCCACATTCATCGCGGTGATCGCCGCGACCATTGCCGTCGTGAACGACCGGAGCAGCGTGCGCACGAGCTTCGTGCCCTATCCGCTCTTCGAGGAGCTCGATGCGAAACTCGATCGCGTCGACCGGATCGTCTATACGGCGAGCCGGGGCATGAACGGCGTTTCGCAGATCGAACTCAAGCGCAATGCGGATGGCGGCTGGGTCGCGCCCTCGCGCGGCGGCTATCCGGTGAGCGAAAGCCTCATCAAGAAGACATTGCTCGGCGTCGGCCAGATGGAAGCCTATGAGCCGCGCACGGCCAATCCCGAATGGCACCGCAATCTCGGCCTGCTGAAACCCGAGGATATCGGGTCGGCGGTGCGCGTCGAATTCTTCAAGGGCGAGGAGCGGCTTGCCGGTCTTCTCGTCGGCAAGGTGCCCGAGCGGGCGGTGGACGTGAAAGGCGAAGGCCTGATCTATGTGCGCCGCGACGGCGAGGACGAAACCTTTCTCGCGCGCGGGCGGCTGCCGCTTTACAAGAGCGTGAACGATTGGCTCGATACCGCCTTTATCGATATTCCGCGCGAGAAGCTCGCCCGCGTCACGCTCTGGGCGGGAACCGAAACTCCGGTCCTGCTTTCGCGCGGGCCGGGCGATGAAAACTTCGCTATCGAGAATGCGCCCGAAGGCCGCGTGTCGCGGGGAGCGGCCGTCGCGAACAAGGCGGCGACTGCAATCCTCGGATCGCCCTTCGACGATGTGGCGCCTGCCGAGACGCTCGAGTTTCCGGACGATGCGCCGCGCGCCGTGTTCGAGACATTCGACGGGCTGCGCCTCACCATGCTGATGGCGGGTGAGGGCGGCGCGCTCTGGGCGAAGTTCGCGGCCGAAGCCGATCCGGCGCTGGTGCCGGAGGGCGAGGATATCGCGCCTGCGGAAAAACGCGCCGAAGAACTCAATGCACGGCTTTCGGCCTGGACCTACAAGCTGCCGCAGGATCTCGGCAACCAGCTCACCCAGACGATGGACCTGCTGACGCGCGAGGCGGGGCCCGCCGATGCGATGAGCCCCATGCCGGAGCAAATGACGCCCTGAACCGTTAGTTCGCTGCCGTCTGTGCGGCGCCGAGGATCGGCCCGCCCTTGCCCGCCTGAAGAAGCGCCACGCACCCATCGATGCCACCCGCGAGGAGATCGCCTTTCGGCAGCGTCAGGCTGATCGCCTCGCCGCTCCAAATGCCGACGGGCATTAGTTCGCGCACGGCATGGGTATAGACCATGGTGCGGCCGCGGTTCTCGCCCTTGCCGATCTCGACCGTTTCCTCTTTCGTGAAGCGGATGAGCCAGAGCGTCACGGGTTGTCCCGGCGTCTTTCCAGCGCCGACATCGAGCGTCAGCGTGTCGCCCTTGTCGGTGAAAGAGACTTCGACCGGGAGCGGCCTTGTGCGCGCGGCGTCAATCTGCTCGTTGATCTTGCCGCGCTTGCTGCCGACGCCTTCGGTGGCGCCGTTCACCACGATCTGCGGCGTGTAGACGCCCGATAGCCCGAGGCGCCGCGCATAGGCACGCTGGCGCTCGGTGTGAGCCGGGCTCGCAAGCGTGTCCTCCCAGCCGAGGTAATTCCAGTAGTCCACATTGAAGGACAGCGCGATCACGCCGTCGCGGGTCGCGAGTTCGCGCATATAGGCGTCCGCCGGCGGGCAGGAGGAGCAGCCCTGGCTGGTGAAGAGTTCGACCACGACCGGGCTCTCCCCGGCGCGCGCGGGAAGGCATGCGAGCGCGAAGGTGGCGAGAAGTCCGCAGAGCCGGAGCGTCATGCGAATGGCGGGCATGATTGTCCTTTCCTTTCGCAGACAAGAATAGGAAGGGCGCCGCGCGGGGGCGAGTCACGTTGGAGTGATCCGGAGTGATCCCGACAAAGAAAAAGGGCGCCCCGAAGGGCGCCCTTTGTATCGGTCCGGCGTTTCCGCCTTATGCCGTGAGGTTCCGAAGCACGTAAGGCAGGATGCCGCCGTTCTCGTAGTAATCGACTTCATCCTGCGTATCGATGCGGCAGAGAAGTTCGATCGACTGTTTGCTGCCGTCGGCGAAGGTGATGACGGCGTTCACCTTGCTGCGCGGCTTCACAGTGGCGAGACCTTCGATCGTCACCGTTTCCGAACCGTCGAGGCCGAGCGACCGCCAACTCATGTCGTTCAGGAACTGGAGCGGCGCGATGCCCATGCCGACCAGGTTCGAGCGGTGAATGCGCTCGAAGCTCTGCGCGACCACGGCTTTCACACCGAGCAGCATGGTGCCCTTCGCCGCCCAGTCGCGGCTGGAGCCCGTGCCGTATTCCTTGCCCGCGAAGATGACGAGCGGGGTGCCGCGGCGCTTGTACTCCATCGCAGCGTCGTAGATCGGCATCTGCGTGCCTTCCGGCTGCAGCTTCGTCAGCCCGCCTTCGATCCCCTTCAGCATCTGGTTCTTGATGCGGATGTTGGCGAAGGTGCCGCGCATCATCACTTCGTGATTGCCGCGCCGTGCGCCATAGGAGTTGAAGTCCTGGGCGCCGACCTGCTTGGAGTTCAGGTAGGCACCGGCCGGGCTCTGCACCTTGATGTTGCCGGCGGGCGAGATGTGGTCGGTCGTGATCGAGTCCGCGAAGAGGCCGAGGATGCGCGCATCCCTGACGTCGCTGAGCGGCGCGGGCTCGGGCTTCATGCCCACGAAATAGGGCGGGTTCTGAACATAGGTCGAATCCCCGTCCCAGTCATAGGTGAGGCCGCCCGACACGGCGATGCTCTTCCAGGCGGCATCGCCATCGAAGACGTTCGCGTAGCGCTCGCGGAACATCTGCGGCGTCACGCAGGTGCGCACCGTTTCGGCGACGTCGCGCGAGCTCGGCCAGATGTCCTTCAGATAGACGGGCTGGCCGTTGCTGCCGGTGCCGAGGGGCTCGCTCGTGAGGTCGATCTGCGTCGAACCCGCCAGCGCATAGGCGACGACGAGCGGCGGCGAGGCGAGATAGTTCGCCCGCACGTCCGGCGAAACGCGGCCTTCGAAGTTGCGGTTGCCCGAGAGCACGGCGGAGGCCACGAGATCGTTCTTGTTGATCGCCTGGCTGATTTCCGCCGGGAGCGGACCCGAATTGCCGATGCAGGTCGTGCAGCCATAGCCGACGAGGTTGAAGCCGAGAGCGTCGAGATCGTCCTGGAGGCCCGCCTTTGCGAGATAGTCGGTCACCACCTGGGAGCCCGGCGCGAGCGAGGTCTTCACCCAGGGCTTCACCTTGAGGCCGAGCTTGCGGGCATTGCGCGCAACAAGACCGGCGGCCACCAGCACGTTCGGGTTCGAGGTGTTGGTGCAGGAGGTGATGGCGGCGATGACGACGTCGCCATGGCCGAGATCGTAATCCTTGCCTTCGACGGGCACGCGGGCCGCGGCCTGACCGGGCTTGCCGAACTCGCCTTCCAGCGACTTCAGGAAGCTCGCCTTCACGTCGGTCAGCGCGACGCGGTCCTGAGGACGCTTCGGGCCGGCGAGCGAGGGAACGACGGTGCCGAGGTCGAGTTCCAGCGTGTCGGTGAAGACGGGATCGGCCATGCCCTTCTCGCGGAACATGCCCTGCGCCTTCGCATAGGCCTCGACGAGCGCGACGCGTTCTTCCGAGCGGCCGGTCGCCTTGAGGTATTTCAGCGTCTCGTTGTCGACCGGGAAGAAGCCGCAGGTCGCGCCATATTCGGGCGCCATGTTGGCGATGGTCGCACGGTCCTCGAGCGCGAGATGGTCGAGGCCCGAGCCGTAATATTCGACGAACTTGCCGACCACGCCCTTCTTGCGGAGCATCTCGGTGACAGTGAGCACCATGTCGGTGGCGGTCACGCCGTCATTGAGCTTGCCGGTCAGCTTGAAGCCGATCACTTCCGGGATGAGCATGGAGACCGGCTGGCCGAGCATGGCCGCTTCCGCCTCGATGCCGCCCACGCCCCAGCCGAGCACGGCGAGGCCGTTCACCATCGTGGTGTGGCTGTCCGTGCCGACACAGGTGTCGGGATAGGCGATCTCTTCCTTGCCTTCCGTCTTCGTCCAGACGGTCTGGGCGAGATATTCGAGGTTCACCTGGTGGCAGATGCCGGTTCCCGGCGGCACCACGCGGAAATTGTTGAAAGCCTTGGAACCCCAGCGCAGGAACTCGTAGCGTTCGCGGTTGCGCTGATATTCGATTTCCGTGTTTTCCTTGAAGGCCGTCGGCGTGCCGAACTTGTCGACCATCACCGAGTGGTCGATGACGAGATCGACGGGCACCAGCGGATTGATCTTCTTCGGGTCGCTGCCGAGGTTCTTCACCGCGTCGCGCATCGCCGCGAGATCGACGACGGCGGGAACGCCCGTGAAGTCCTGCATCAGCACGCGCGCCGGACGATAGGCGATCTCGCGGTCGGAAGTGCGGGTCTTGAGCCAGGTCTTCACCGCTTCAATGTCTTCCTTCGTGACGGTGCGGCCGTCTTCGAAGCGCAGCAGGTTTTCAAGCAGCACCTTCAGCGAGAAGGGAAGGCGCGACACGCCGTCGAGGCCCTTCTTCTCGGCATCGGGAAGGCTGAAATAGGTGTAGCTGCGCTTGCCGACCTTGAGCGTCTTGCGGGCGCCGAAGCTGTTGCCGGGCTCTTTCCGCGCGGCAGGCTTTTTCGGTGCTGCCTTTTTCGCCGGGGCCTTCTTCGGCGCGGCAGAGGCTTTCTTCGGTGCAGCGGCCTTCTTCGCGGCAGGCTTCTTCGCCGCGGGCTTCCGGGTCACGGCAGCTTTTTTCGGTAAGGCTTTTTTCGCAGCAGGCTTCTTCGCGGCGACCGTCTTTTTCGGCGCGGCTTTCTTTGCAGCAGCCTTCTTCGGTGCGGCCTTCTTCGGAGCAGCCTTCTTCACCGCTGCCTTTTTCGGCGCAGCTTTTTTGGCGACGGCCTTCTTCGCGGCGGGCTTCTTCGTTGCCGTTTTCTTCGGCGCGGTTTTCTTTACTGCGGCCTTCTTCACTGCAGCCTTTTTCGGTCCGGATTTCTTCGGCGCGGTCTTTTTGGCGACTGCCTTCTTCGCGGCGGGCTTCTTCGCCGCCGTCTTCTTCGGCGCAGCCTTCTTCACTGCCTTCTTCGCAGCGGCGGCCTTCTTCGGAGCTGCCTTCTTTGCGGTAGCCTTCTTCGCCACCTTCTTCACGGCTTTCGCCGGGGCAGCCTTCTTTGCCTTCGCCGCTGGTTTCTTCTTCGCCTTGGTTGATTTGGCCGTCGCCTTCTTCGCCATCTCTCTATGATCCTCGATGATGCGCGGTCCGGAGCGGTGAGGGGGGAAGGCGGGAGCCTTGCGGGGAGCCGCCCGCGCCGAAAACAGCGCGTGCGTCAAAGCAGGATTTCGCCGCCGCTTCTCAGCCTGGGACCTATATGCTTGTCGCGCGGGACTATAATGTCTTTCGCATGGAATGACCATGCTTCGCCCGGAAAAGCGGGCGTGATAATCAGCGTCGCAAACGATGCGGGGAGATGCGGATGCCGGAAGTGCTCGTCGAGAAAAACGGACCAGTGACAAGCGTCATTCTGAACCGGCCGCACGCAAAGAATGCCGTCGACCGGAAGGCGGCCGAAGCGCTTGTCGAGGCGTTTCTCGCCTTCGAGCGCGACGAGGAAGCGCTCGTCGCGGTCTTCTGCGGCAGTGAAGGCGCGTTCTGCGCGGGCGCGGACCTCAAGGCGGTTGCGAAGGGCGAGGGCAATCGATCCGTGCCCCCCGCAACCGGCGCCGATTTCAACCGGCTCGCACAGGACGGTCCCATGGGTCCGTCGCGAATGATTCTCAACAAGCCGGTGATCGGCGCGATTTCCGGCCATGCTGTCGCGGGCGGTCTCGAACTTGCGCTCTGGTGCGACATGCGCGTGGTGGAAGAGGACGCGATCATGGGCGTCTTCTGCCGCCGCTGGGGCGTGCCGCTGATCGATGGCGGCACGGTGCGCCTGCCGCGCCTCATCGGGCACGCGCGCGCGATGGACCTCATTCTCACGGGCCGTCCCGTCAACGCGGAAGAGGCGCTGATGATGGGGCTTGCGAACCGCATCGCGCCGAAGGGCAAGGGACGCGAGGAGGCGGAGCGGCTCGCGCTCGAAATTTCGCGCTTTCCGCAACTCTGCCTGCGCCACGATCGCATGTCGGCCTATGAGCAATGGGATCTGCCTTACGACCGCGCGCTCGCCAATGAATTCGAGCATGGACGCAAGGTTCTCGCCTCGGGTGAAACGCTGAAAGGCGCGGCGCGCTTCGCGTCGGGCAAGGGCAGGGGCGGACGTTTTGACGATATCTGAGCTTTCGCTTTCGGTTCGCGATCTCGCCTGCGAGCGCGGCGGACGCCTCGTCTTCGAGGGTCTCTCCTTCTCGCTCAAGACCGGCGAGGCGCTGGTGCTGACGGGGCCGAACGGCGCGGGCAAATCGAGCTTGCTCAGGCAGCTCGCCGGTCTTCTCGACGTGGCGCAGGGCGAGATCGCCTTCACGGGCGGCGACCCGGAGCTCAGCCTCGGCGAGCAGGCGCATTATGTGGGCCATCTCGATGCGCTGAAGCCCTCCATGACGGTCATGGAGACGGTCTCCTTCTGGCGGACTTATCTCGGCAGCATTCCGGAGGGAGCCGATACGGCGCTTGAGGCGCTCGGCCTTGCCCATCTTGCCGATCTTCCCGCCGCCTATCTCTCCGCCGGTCAGCGAAGGCGGCTGTCTCTCGCCCGCCTCATCGCGGTGCCACGCCCCGTCTGGCTGCTCGACGAGCCGACCGTCGCGCTCGATGCCGCAAGCGTTGCGCGGCTTCTTGCGCTGATGACCTCGCATCTCGGCCAGGGCGGCATGATCGTGGCGGCGACGCATCTCGATCTCGGTCTCGGCGAGACAAAGCAGCTCCGGCTCGGCGTGGAGGCCATGATATGACGCGCGCCTTTTTCGCCCTTCTCGCCCGCGATCTTCGCCTTGCCGTGCGGCTTGGCGGCGGCGGCGGCATGGCCGTCTTCTTCTTCCTCGTCGTCATAACGCTGCTGCCGTTCGGCATCGGGCCGGATCGGGAATTGCTCGCGAAAGTCGCGCCGGGGATGCTGTGGGTGGCGCTGCTGCTCGCGGCACTGCTCACGCTCGACCGGCTTTTCCAGGCCGATTACGAGGACGGCTCGCTCGATCTCCTCACCATGGGCCTCCTGCCGCTCGAACTCATCGTGGTCGCCAAGGCGCTCGGTCACTGGCTCACGACCGGCCTGCCGCTCGTCGTTGCGGCGCCGCTGCTCGGCCTCATGCTCAACCTGCCGGGAGAGGCCTATCCGCCGCTCATCCTCGCCATGCTGGCCGGCACACCGGCTTTGAGCTTTCTCGGCGCGATCGGTGCGGCGCTGACGGTGGGCGTGCGGCGCGGCGGACTTCTCGCCTCGCTCCTCGTGATGCCCTTCTATGTGCCGGTACTGATTTTCGGCGTCGGCGCGGCCGATGCGGCGACGGGCGGATTTGCGGGCGAGGCGGGGCGGCAGAGCCTTCTTCTCCTCGGCGCGGTGGCGCTGGCAAGCCTCGTTCTCGGGCCGCTCGGCGGCGCGGCGGCGCTTCGCGCCAATCTCAGATGAGGGGCCGGGACGAGGCGCCATGTGTGAGCCGGTTTGCATCTCAAAGCCGTGGCAAAATGCCCTTGGGCGCGGCTTGCCCTCTTTGCGGGGCTTACGCTAAATGGCGGGCATGAACATGATTTCCGCCGCGCAGCGGTTCCATGCCTATGCCAATCCGGCGCGCTTCATGGCGCTGTCGGCGCGGCTTCTCATGCCGCTGGCGGCGCTGGCGGCGCTTGTCATCGGCGCGGGGCTCTGGTTCGCGCTTGCCGCCTCGCCGCCCGACTATCAGCAGGGCGAGACGGTGCGCATCATGTATGTGCATGTGCCGTCGGCCTGGCTTGCCATGATGGGTTATGGGGTGATGGCGGTCGCCTCCGCCGTCGCGCTCATCTTCCGGCACCCGCTGGCCGATGTCTGCGCGAAGTCGGCCGCGCCCATCGGCGCCGCCTTCACCTTCCTCGCGCTCCTCACGGGCTCGCTCTGGGGCGCGCCGATGTGGGGCACGTGGTGGGAATGGGGCGATGCGCGCCTCGTCTCGATGCTGGTGCTCTTCTTTCTCTATCTCGGTTACATGGCGCTCTGGGCGACCATCGAGGAGCCCGTTCGCGCCGCGCGGGCGGCGGCGGTTCTCGCGCTTGTCGGTTCGATCAACCTGCCGGTCATCCGCTACTCGGTGGTCTGGTGGAACACGCTGCACCAGCCGGCTTCCGTTTTCCGCATGGACGGGCCGGCCATCGCGCCGTCCATGCTGCTGCCGCTGGGGCTGATGGGTGCGGGTTTCACGATGCTGTTCGTGACGCTGCTGCTGGTGCGCATGCGGGCCGAGATCCTGCGCCGCCGTGTGCGCAATCTGCGTCTTGCCCAGGCGGGCGCGGCGCAGGAGGTGTGAACATGGACGAATTTTTCCATATGGGCGGATATGCCTTCTTCGTCTGGTCTGCCTATGGCGCGGCGGTTCTCGTCACGGTGGCGCTCATCTGGCAAAGCATTGCGGATTACCGGGCGCAGGCGCGGCTCGTCGAAACGCTTGAAAAGGCGGCTGGGGGACGTGTGCGCCGCGCGGCGCACCGCCAAAGCGGAGAGGATCCCTCGTGACTTTCAACGTCCGGCTCGCGGCGCTCATTCCCGTTGCGATCTTCCTGATCCTTGCGGGGCTCTTCTTCGCGGCGATCTATCGCGGCGATCCGTCGCGCGTGCCGTCCGCCTTGATCGGGCGCTATGTGCCCGATTTCGAGCTGCCGCCGGTCGAGGGGCTGGACAGGCCGGGGCTTGCGTCCGCCGATTTCGGCAAGGGCGAGCCCGTTATCGTCAATGTGTGGGCGTCCTGGTGCGTGCCCTGCCGGGACGAGATGCCGCTTCTGGTCGAGTTGGGCCGTGTTTCGCGAGCGCCGCTCTTCGGCCTCAACTACAAGGACGATCCGGCGGCGGCGCGGCGCTTCCTCGCGGAACTCGGCAATCCCTTCGCGCGCATCGGCAAGGATGCGACGGGGCGCGCCGCCATAGACTGGGGCGTCTATGGCGTGCCTGAAACCTATATTGTGGATGGAAAGGGGCGCATCGCCCTCAAGCATGTCGGGCCGCTGACGCCCGAGGCGATCGCAGACGAAATCCTGCCCGCGCTCAAGGAGGCGCGCCTTTCCACAAGGGGATAGGCGCGGCCTCCGGCTTGGGCGTCAGGCCTTCTTGCGGCTTGCAGCAGGCTTCTTCGCGGGTGCCTTGCGCGTCGGCTTCTTCCTGGCGGGCGCACGCTTTGCGGTCTTCGGCGCTTCTTCCTCGACCTTCATGCTTTCGATCGCGGAGTTGAGCTGACCGAGGCCCTTCAGAAGATCACCCTGCAGCGTCTTCGGCAGCACGTCGAGCAGCGCCTTTTCGGCGGTGATGGCCTTGGGCATCGCACTCTTGAGCGCGCGGCGGCCGGCAGCGGTGAGGCGAACCGAGTTCGCGCGCGCATCCTCGGCGGTCCGCTTGCGGGCGAGAAGGCCGTTCTTGATCATGCGGCTGATCATGTCGGCGAGCGTCGAGCGGTCGATGCCCGTCCGGTTCACGAGGTCGGTCTGGCTCAGGCCTTCTTCCTCGTCCACGGCGAAGAGCACGATGAACTGGCGCGGCGTGATCGAACTCGCACCCATCTGCTGCACGAACTGGTCGTAGGCGAATTGCTGAGCGCGGCGCAACAGATGGCTCAGCGAATTCTCAAGATCGAAACTTCCGGTTGGCTTCCTGGCTGCCATTCGTTCGGTCCTCTGGATTATCAGACACCATAAAGTGTCCGGCGCTGGGGGCGGTGTCCTTCTCGGACATGTCTCCCGGTTTGAAGGGAGGATGATCGTCGCGCACAGTCGCGGCGTTTGTGTGGCCGTTTTCTGTCTGGCGCTCTATCATCATCATATGCACCCGCATGCCCCACCTATGCAAGAGGCGGAATGCGGGAAAAGCAGAGTTAAAATTATGTGGATAGGTCTGTGCGCGGACATTCCGTTGCCAATGCACCGGGCGCGGTCATCCGGTTTCAGCTTCCACACACAGTGTTATTTCCGCACCGCAACGTAACTCCGTGGGCGGACCAACAGGTTGAAGCAAGACAATGCAGGACGACAGGAAGGAAGTTCCGGCCGAGCCGAAGCCGCAGGAAACTGGTGCGGCGGACGATGTGACATTTTCGCGCCGCGTGCCAACGGGAGACAGCCTTCCGCGCGATATCTGCGATCGCTGCGGCTTCATTCATTATGTAAACCCCAAAATCGTTGTGGGTTCCGTCGTTACCCATGAGGGAAAGTTCCTTCTATGCCGCCGCTCCATCGAGCCGCGCCGGGGCTACTGGACGCTGCCCGCGGGCTTCATGGAACAGGGAGAAACGACGGAAGAGGGCGCACGCCGGGAAGCGCGGGAAGAGGCCAATGCCGACATCGTGCTGCGCGATGTTCTGGCGATCTACAACATTCCCCGCATCGCCCAGGTCCAGATCATGTATCGGGCTTCGCTCCGGACACCGCATTTTTCACCGGGCGAGGAAAGCCTCGAAGTCGATCTTTTCGGCTGGGACGACATCCCGTGGAACGAACTTGCCTTTCCGAGTGTTTATTGGGCACTGACGCAATTCCGTTCGGTGATGGACAGGGACGCCATCGCGCCTTTCACGAATCCGGAAGGCGAAAACGGAAATCTTTTCCCGCGTCCACCTTCCGCAGGCTGAGCGCAATCCTTCACTGGAAAAACGAAGAGTTTCCCTCCATTGTTTCCCGATTGTCGATTCCGGGGAGGGGCAGATGGCAAATGCGGCGGGTGCGACGCACCGCATGACGGCGGAGGAGCGGCGGGTCATTTTTGCCTCGTCGCTTGGCACTGTTTTCGAGTGGTACGATTTCTACCTCTATGGATCGCTCGCTGCGATCATCTCGGTGCAGTTCTTCTCCGGTGTGAACCCGACCGCCGCCTTCATCTTCGCACTGCTTGCTTTTGCCGCCGGCTTTGCCGTGCGTCCCTTCGGCGCCATCGTCTTTGGACGGCTCGGCGATCTCGTCGGCCGCAAATACACCTTCCTCATCACCATCCTGATTATGGGTCTTTCGACCTTCATCGTCGGATTGCTGCCGAACTATGCCGCCATCGGCTTTGCGGCGCCTGCGATCCTCATCGTGCTGCGCCTCGCGCAAGGCCTTGCGCTTGGCGGCGAATATGGTGGCGCGGCGATCTATGTCGCCGAACATGCGCCGCATACGAAGCGCGGCGCCTATACGGCGTGGATCCAGACCACGGCGACGCTCGGGCTCTTTCTCTCGCTCCTCGTCATCCTTGGCTGCCGGCTGTCGATGGACAAGGAGAGCTTCGATGCCTGGGGCTGGCGCATCCCGTTTCTGCTTTCGATCTTCCTGCTCGGCATTTCCGTCTGGATCAGGCTGAAGCTCAACGAGTCGCCGCTGTTCCAGAAAATGAAAGAAGAGGGAACGCTGTCGAAGGCGCCGCTGACCGAGAGCTTCGCGCGGTGGGGCAACCTCAAGATCGTCATCATCGCGCTGATCGGTCTGACGGCGGGTCAGGCGGTCGTCTGGTACACGGGCCAATTCTACGCGCTCTTCTTCCTGACGCAGGTGCTGAAAGTGGAAGGGCAGACGGCGAACATCCTGATCGGCGCGGCGCTGCTTCTCGGCGTGCCCTTCTTCGTGATCTTCGGCGCGCTTTCGGACCGGATTGGCCGCAAGCCGATCATTCTCGCGGGCTGCCTGCTCGCGGTGCTCACCTATTTTCCGCTCTTCTCCGCGCTCACGCATTTCGCCAATCCGGCGCTTGAGCAGGCGCGCGAGCGTTCGCCCGTCATCGTCATTGCCGACAATGACAGCTGCTCCTTCCAGTTCAATCCGGTGGGCACCGCCGCCTTCACCACGCCCTGCGACGTTGCGAAAAGCGCGCTCGCAAAACGCGGCATTCCTTACGGCAATGCCGCGCTTCCAGACGGTGAAGAGGCGCGCGTCGCGGTCGGCGAAACGGCCATTCCCTCTTTCGATGCGGGCATGGATGCGGACGGGTCGCGGCGCGCGGCTTTCGAGGCGGCGCTGACGCAGGCACTCGCGGATGCGGGTTATCCCGCCGCCGCCGCTCCCGACGCCATCAATTATCCGATGGTCGTCGCGATCCTCTTCATCCTCGTGCTCTATGTGACGATGGTCTATGGGCCGATCGCGGCGATGCTTGTCGAACTCTTCCCGACGCGCATCCGCTACACCTCGATGTCGCTTCCCTATCACATCGGCAATGGCTGGTTCGGCGGCTTCCTGCCGACCGTCTCATTCGCCATTGTCGCGGCGACGGGCGACATCTATTCCGGGCTCTGGTACCCGGTCATCATCGCGGCCATGACCTTCGTCGTCGGGCTCATCTTCGTGCCCGAGACGAAAGACCGCGAGCTTCACCCGGAAGGAAGCTGACTTATTCGGCGGCTTCCGTTTCGTTCTTCGGTGCGTGTTTCGTGAGCACGGGGATCTGCGCGATGCCGAAGATCATGGTCAGCGGCATGATGCCGAAGAGCTTGAAGCTCACCCAGAAGTCGGTGGAGAAATTGCGCCATACGACTTCGTTGACGACGCCGAGAAAAACGAAGAACAGGCCCCAGCGCACCGTCAGCACCATCCAGCCCTTGTCGGTCAGGTTGAAGGCGCCGTCGAAGAGCTGCTTCATGACCGGCTTGCCCATCGCGGCCGCGCCGAGCAAGGCGGCGGCGAAAAGCGCGTTCACGATGGTCGGCTTCACCTTGATGAACTGGTCGTCCTGGAGCCAGATGGTGAGGGCGCCGAAGACCATCACGAAAATGCCGGTGACGAGCGGCATGGTCGGGATCTTCCGGAACTTCGCATAGGAGTAGGCGAGCGAGATCGCGGTCGCGGCCATGAAGCCGCCGGTTGCGTAGAAGATGTTCTGCGCCGGCTCGTTGCCGAAGAGGCTGTTGGCCTTCGAATTCAACAGGAAAAAGACGACGAGAGGCCCGAGTTCGATCGCCATGCGGACCCATTGCGAGTTCGTCATGCCGCCATGCGTCGTGTCGGCCTTGCTGTCGCTCATGATCTCTCCGGTTCCAAGTCTATTCAGTTACGCATGGGGCGGTGGCGTGGATCAACCCCCGGGTTTACTTCGCACCCGTGATCGCGCGCGCATAGGCGTCGGCGTTGAAAGTCTGCAAATCGTCGATCCCCTCGCCCACGCCGATCAGATGCACAGGCAGGCCGAATTTCTTCGCGATCGCGACCAGAATGCCCCCACGCGCCGTGCCGTCGAGCTTCGTCATCACGAGGCCGGTGATGCCCGCGACCTGCCCGAAAATCTCGACCTGGTTCACCGCGTTCTGGCCCGTCGTCGCATCGAGCACGAGCAGCGTCGCATGCGGCGTTTCGGGGTCGAGCTTGCGGATCACGCGGATCACCTTTTCGAGCTCGGCCATGAGGTCGGCCTTGTTCTGCAGGCGGCCAGCCGTGTCGATCATCAGCACGTCGGTGCCTTCTTCCCTCGCGCGGGCGAGCGCCTCATAGGCAAGACCCGCCGCGTCGCCGCCGATCTTCGTCGCGCAGACAGGCGCGCCGATCCGCTCGCCCCAGACTTTCAGCTGTTCGACGGCGGCAGCGCGGAACGTGTCGCCGGCGGCGAGCATGACGCTCTTTCCTTCCGCCTTCAGCTTCGCGCCGATCTTGCCGATGGTCGTCGTCTTGCCGGCGCCGTTGACGCCGGTCATCAGGATCACGAAGGGCTTCTTCGTCGCGTCGATGACGAGCGGCTTTTCGACGGGTTTCAGAACGGCCGCGATTTCCCCGGCGAGAATTTCGCGGATCTCTTCGGGGCTCACTTCCTTGTTGTAGCGATCCTTGCCCACAGCTTCGGTTACGGAAGCGGCCGCATCGAGCCCGAGGTCCGCTGAGATCAGCAGTTCCTCCAGTTCTTCCAGCGTCGCGGCATCGAGCTTCTTCTTCGTGAAGATGCCGGTGATGCCGTCCGACAGGGTCTTTGTCGAGCGGGTCAGCCCTTCCTTCATGCGGCGGAAGAGCGATTTCTTCTCAACCGTCTCGCCGTTCGTCTCGCTCTCGCTCACGCCGCCCTCAAACCTTCGAAACTCTGACCGTCATGCGCGGCAAGACGCAGCGCGAGGATGTCGCCTGCGCGCGCTTCCTCCGCCACGCGCACCGGCGTGAATTGATGCGTGCGCCCGAGCGTCGCCGTCTCCATGAGCACGGGCCGCGTCGCGCCGAGCCCTTCTTCGAGATGCGCGAGCACGCGCGAGCGGCCTTTCGCGCGTAGCCTTTCGGCGCGCGCCTTGCCCACGTCGCGGGCGACCTGCGGCATCTTCGCGGCGGGGGTGCCGGGGCGGGGCGAGAAGGGGAAGACATGCAGCCAGGTCAGCCCGCATTCGTCGACGAGGCGCATCGTGTTCTCGAACATCTCGTCCGTCTCGGTCGGGAAGCCCGCAATGAAATCCGCACCGAAAACGATGTCGGGGCGCAGTCGCCGCGCTTCCTCGCAGAAGCGGATCGAATCGTCACGCAGATGGCGGCGCTTCATCCGCTTCAGGATCATGTCGTCGCCCGATTGCAGCGAAAGATGGAGATGCGGCATCAGCCGCTCTTCATCGGCGATGAGGCGCATCAGGTCGCCGTCCGCTTCGATGCTGTCGATGGACGAAAGCCGCAGGCGTTCGAGTTCCGGCACGAGCTTCAAAATGCGCCGCGCGAGATTGCCGAGGCTCGGGCTTCCCGGCAGGTCGCTTCCATAGGAGGTCATGTCGACGCCCGTCAGCACCACTTCGCGGTAGCCGTTTTCGACGAGGGTGCGCACCTGCGCCACGACCTCGCCCGCGGGCACGCTGCGCGACGGCCCGCGGCCATAGGGAATGATGCAGAAGGTGCAGCGGTGGTCGCAGCCGTTCTGCACCTGCACGAAGGCGCGCGCGCGGCCCTCAAGTCCCTGCACCAGATGCCCCGCCGTTTCCGTGACCGACATGATGTCGTTCACGCGCACCTTCTCGTTCGCATGGAGGGCGAGGGCGGGCTGCCAGCTTGCGGCCTGCATCTTTTCGTCATTGCCGATCACGAGATCGACTTCGGGCATGGCGGCGAATTCGTCCGGGTTCACCTGCGCCGCGCAGCCCGTCACGATGATGCGCGCCTCTGGGTTCTCGCGGCGCGCCTTGCGGATCGCCTGCCGGGCCTGGCGTTCGGCTTCCGCCGTCACCGCGCAGGTATTGAAGACGATGGCGCCATCGAGGCCCGCCGCATCGGCATGGCCGCGCATGACCTCGGATTCATAGGCGTTGAGGCGGCAACCGAAAGTGACGATTTCGGTGCCCTTGTTCATGCCGCCGCTCCCGAAAGAAGCGCAGGGTCGAGCTCGCCCTCATAGTCGAGCATCACGGGACCGGTCATGTAGATGTGATTGTCCGCCTCGCGCCATTCGACGGTGAGGTCGCCGCCGGGCAGGCTCACCGTGATCTCGCGTTCCGTCTTGCGGCGGCGGATGGCGGCAACGGTCGCCGCGCAGGCCGCCGTGCCGCAGGCGCGCGTCAGCCCGACGCCGCGTTCCCATGTGCGCAGCTTCAGGTGTGTCGGCGAGAGCACTTGCGCGACCGAGATGTTCGCGCGCTCGGGAAAGAGCGGGTGATGTTCGAGCATGGGGCCCGAGCGTTCGAGGTCGATCGCGTCCGCGTCCTCGACGAAGAAGACCGCATGCGGATTGCCGACATTGACGACACCCGGCGAATGCATGATCGGGTTTCCGAGCGGCCCGATTTCGAGTTCGATGCCGCGCGTGTCCTGGAATTCTTCGGAGAGCGGGATCTCGTCCCATCTGAGGCGCGGGGCGCCCATGTCGACCGTGATGTTGCCGCCATCGGCGCGGGTCGCCACCGTGTCGCCGCCCAGCGTCTCGATGACGACGGCGTCCTTGCCCGTTTCGTCCAGGATGAGCTTGCCGATGCAGCGGGCCGCGTTGCCGCAGGCCTCAACCGTGCCGCCATCCTGGTTGCGGATGCCCATGAAGGCATCGCCGCCGTGACGCGGTTCCTCGATGGTGATGAGCTGGTCGCAGCCGATGCCTTTTTCCCGGTCGGCGATCGCGCGCGCGAGCGCATCCGTCAGCGCCAGCGGCTCGCGGCGCAGGTCCAGCACGACAAAATCGTTGCCGAGCCCGTTCATCTTCAGAAAATGGTGCGTCATGCCGGTCATGATGCGCTCCTATATGGCCCTTTTTGGCCGCTTGTGCCAGTAGTGGGCGAGCCAAATGGAAAGCCGGACCGGAAAGGGAGGTTCCATGCTCTGGATCATCGGGGCGCTCGCGCTGGCGGTGCTTGCCGTCCTCGCCGTCTGGTACCGCTTCCACCGCCTCTTCGAGGACAAGGTGGCGCGGCATGTCCGCTCGCTGGCGGGCGAGCTGGGCGCGCAGCGAATTCTAGCCGTTTTCGCCCATCCGGACGACGAGCAGCTCATCAACGGGCTCCTCACCTCGGCCAAGGCGGGTGGGGCCTGGCTCGGCATGGTGACGGCCACGAAGGGCGATGCGGGCAGGCAGTCCCCGGTCGTCTGCCGGCAGAGCGAGCTTGGCGTCATCCGTCATGCGGAAGTGCTGAAAAACGGCTTTGCGCTCGGCATCGACGAGCAGGAGGTCTGGGATTATCCCGATGGCGGCCTGCCCGAACAGCCGCTCGATGAACTCGTCGCCCGCGTAGTCAGCGCCATGACGCGCTACAAGCCCGATCTCGTCGTCGCCTTCTGGCCCGCGAGCGGCGCCACCGGCCACAAGGACCATATGCGCATCGGGCTCGCGGCCGAACAGGCGATCGCGCAGCTTCGTGCCGCGGCGGAGGGCTATCGCGGCCCTCGCTTTGTTGCCTATCCGCTGATCCCCCGGAACTCCCTGCTGACGCTTGGCGGGAAGACCGGGCGCTTCATCGCGGAGAACCAGCCGTTGCCCACCCATTCGACGCCGGGCAACGCGGCCTCCAAAGTGCGAGGCTGGAAAATTCACGCGGCGCAGGCGAATTTCGTCTCCCGCGCCTACAAGATGCCGACGCGCCTCCTCTATCTCATCTGGGACAAGGAGTTCTATGCGGTGCGGGAAATGGGAAAAGCCTGATGGAAAGTCTCCTGCCGCTCGCGGCTGAAGTCGCGGACCTGCTGAAGAAAAGGGGCGAGACGCTGGCCCTGTCGGAAAGCTCCATGGGCGGGCTCGTGTCCGCCGCACTGGTCGCCCAGCCTGGCGCCTCTGCCTTCTATCTCGGCAGCACCGTCATCTATACGCGGGGCGCCGCCAAGGCGCTCTACGATCTCCAGGGTCCGCCCGCGCCGGATGTGAAGCCGCTGACGGAACCTTACGTGGCGGCGATGGCCGAAGTGGTGCGGGAGAAGTTCGGGGCGACATGGGCGCTTGCCGAAATGGGCGCGTCCGGGCCTTCCGGTTCGCCTTACGGGCCGGGGCCCGGCACGGCGGTGGTCGGGCTTGCGGGGCCTCACCCGGCTTCGATCACGGTCAGCACGGGCTCGGCGGAACGCGCCGCCAATATGCGGGCCTTCGGGGTGGCGGCGCTCGAATTGCTGAAAGAGCGGCTTACCAGAGCCTTGTGACGCCATAGGTGTCGAACCGCGTTTCGTTCGAGACGAGCGTCAGCTCTTCGCAGAGCGCCTGCGCGATCAGCATGCGGTCGAAAGGATCCTTGTGGTGCCCGTCCAGCGCGCCTGCCATCTGGCCATGGACGACCGATACCGGAAGCTCGACAAATCCCTCGGCCTCCATGGCGCCCGGCACATCGGCGATGAAGCCGGCGACGACGGGAAGCTTGCCGATCTTGTGCTTGATCGCCATTTCCCACGCCGTGGCAGCGCTCAGGAAGACGTCGTTGTCTTCACGGCCGATTATCTCGCGCGCAGATGCGGGCAGCGCACGGTCATTTGTCATCCACCAGATGAAGGTGTGCGTATCGAGCAGAAGCCGCACCTATTTTTCGCCCCAGAGTTCGAGGTCCTCGTCGGACAAGGGCTCGAAAAATTCCGGTCCGATGCTCATCTTGCCGGCCCATCGGCCCGGTTTGCGTTTGGGCTTCGGCGTGGGATCGGCGGCCACGAGCTTCGCCACCGGCTTGTTGCCGCGCGCGATCACGATCTCCTCTCCCGCTTCCACGCGGGCGAGCAGCTTCGAGAGTTCGGTCTTCGCCTTGTGGATGGTGACGGTCTCGGTCATGGGCCTGTTTCCAAGGTTAGCTAAGTTAGCTTAGCTAAGTTAGCTAACTACATGCCCGAGTCAAGTCCATGCCCGCCGATATTGACTTCCCGGCGCCCGGCCCCTAGGTTCCGCCCACGTTTTCGGGACATTACCTGCGCCCGACCCGCCCGAGGCATCGCGCCCGGGTCAACTTCCGCCGGCGATATTCGCTCGCGGAAGCGTTTTTGCTTTGTGTGACAAGGATTTAGCGAACCCGTGTTCGAAAATCTCTCAGGCCGTCTCGGCGACGTTCTTTCCAGGCTCAAGGGGCGCGGCTCCCTGAGCGAGAAGGACGTAGACGAGGCCATGCGCGAAGTGCGGCGGGCCCTTCTCGAGGCCGACGTCGCGCTGCCGGTCGCCAAGTCCTTCATCGACAAGGTGCGCGAACGGGCCATCGGCCATGAAGTGCTGAAGTCCGTCACGCCGGGCCAGCAGGTCATCAAGATCGTTCACGACGAACTGGTCGAAATGCTGGGCGGGGCGGAGGCCGATACCTCGATCTCGCTGCGCGCCGCCGCGCCCGTCGTGCTGATGATGGTGGGCCTCCAGGGCTCGGGCAAGACGACCTCCACCGCCAAGATCGCCAAGCGGCTGACCACGCGCGAGAAGCGCAAGGTCATGATGGCCTCGCTCGACACGCGCCGTCCCGCCGCGCAGGAACAGTTGAAGGTGCTTGGCGAGCAGGTGGGCGTCGCCACGCTGCCGATCGTTGCGGGCCAGCAGCCGGTCCAGATCGCCCGGCGCGCCGTCGAGGCCGCGCGGCTCGGCGGTTTCGACGTGCTGATGCTCGACACGGCGGGCCGCATCCATATCGACGAAGAGCTGATGGCCGAAGTCGCCGAAGTGCGCGACATCGCCAGCCCTCACGAGACATTGCTTGTCGCCGACAGCCTGACCGGTCAGGACGCGGTCAATGTCGCCGAACAGTTCAATGCCCGCATCGGCGTCACCGGCATCGTGCTGACGCGCGCCGATGGCGACGGGCGCGGCGGCGCGGCGCTTTCCATGCGCGCCGTCACCGGTGTGCCGATCAAGCTTCTCGGCACCGGCGAAAAGATGGACGCGCTGGAGGATTTCCGCGCCGACCGCGTCGCTGGCCGCATCCTCGGCATGGGCGACGTCGTCAGCCTTGTCGAAAAGGCCGCCGAGAGCATCGACGCCGAAAAGGCGGAGAAGATGGCCGAGCGGCTCCGCAAGGGCCAGTTCGACCTCGACGATCTCGCCGAACAGCTTCGCCAGATGGGCCGCATGGGCGGCATGAAGGGGCTCCTCGGCATGTTGCCGGGCGTCGGCAAGGCGCAGATGCAGGCCGCGCAGGCGCATATGGGCGACGGCACGATCAAGCGCCAGATCGCCATTGTCTCCTCGATGACGAGGGCCGAACGCGAGAACCCGAAGCTCCTCAACGCGAGCCGCAAGAAGCGCGTCGCGAAAGGCTCGGGGACGGAAGTGCAGGAGATCAACCGGCTCCTCAAGATGCACCGCCAGATGGCGGACATGATGAAGACGATGAGCCGCCAGAAGGGCGGCATGTTGTCGAAACTCTTCGGTGGCGGTGGTGGTGGCAGCGCGATGCCCGACCTTCCGCCGGAACTCGCAAACGATCCGAAGGCGCTCCAGAAGGCGCTTTCCTCGGGCGGTATGGGCGGTATGGGCGGCCTGCCAAAGGGATTGCCCGGCCTCCCCGGTTCCGGCTTTGGCGGCATGCCTGCCGGTCTTCCGGGGCTGCCTTCCGGCAAGAAGAAAAAGTAACGCGCGCAAGATTCGTATACGGATGAATGAAATTCCGGCCCGACAGTTTGGCTGGACTGCATGAAAGGTAAGACAAGATGGCTCTGAAAATCCGGCTCGCCCGTGGCGGCGCAAAGAAGCGGCCCTTCTACCGTGTGGTGGTCGCCGATACGCGCGCGCCCCGCGACGGCCGCTTCATCGAGAAGATCGGCACCTTCAACCCGCTGCTCGCCAAGGACGATGCCGCGCGCGTCGTGCTCGATGTCGAGCGTGCGAAGCACTGGGTCGGTGTTGGCGCGCTGCCGACGGACCGCGTTGCCCGCTTCCTGAGCGATGCCGGCGTGCTGACGCGTGCGGCCCGCAGCAACCCGGAAAAGGCAAAGCCGAAGGCGAAGGCGCAGGAGCGTCTCGAAGCCGCGCGCATGGCGGCGGAAGAAGCCGCCGCGGCTGCGAAGGCTGCCGCCGAAGCGCCCGCCGAAGCCGCGCCCGCCGAGGAAGCCCCTGCCGAAGAGGCGCAGGCGTAATCGCGCTTGCGCATCGCGCCGATGGCTGACGAGCGGAACGGCAAGGTCTGTCTGGGCGTCGTCACCGGCGCGCATGGCGTGCGCGGGCTCGTGAAGGTAAAGCCCTTCACGGCGGAGCCCGAAAGTGTCGCCGCCTATGGGCCGGTCGAGACGAAGGACGGGGCGAGGCGGTTCGCCATCGAGACGAAGGGCATGGCGAAGGATCTCGTCATATGCCGTCTCGAAGGCGTGACCGACCGCGACGTGGCGGCCGCGCTCCGGGGCACCGAGCTTTACGTGCCGCGCGAGCGCCTGCCGCAGACGGATGAGGACGACGAAGGCTGGTATCACGCCGATCTCGTCGGGCTCCTTGCGGTCGGTATCGACGGCAAGGCCTATGGCCGGATCGTCGGGGTCGAGAATTTCGGGGCGGGCGACCTCCTCGAAATCGCGCCCGAAGATGGCGGCGAGGCGGTGCTGATGGGTTTCACGGACGAGAATGTCCCTGAAGTCGATATCGAGGGCGGGAAGGTCGTGATCGACCCGCCTGCCGGCACGTTCGGCGACGAGGCGGCTGCGGGAGCGCCCGATGCGTGAAAGCTGGCCGGCCACCGTGCTGACGCTCTTTCCGGAGATGTTTCCGGGGCCCCTGGGCCTTTCGCTCGCGGGCCGGGCGCTGGAAGCGGGGACATGGTCGCTGGACGCGGTCGATATCCGCTCCTTCGCGACTGACCGGCACCGTTCCGTGGACGATACGCCGGCAGGCGGCGGGCCCGGCATGGTGATGCGGGCGGACGTCGTGGCGGCGGCGGTCGATGCGGTCCACCCGCAGGGGGACCGGCGGCCGCTGATCTATCTGAGCCCGAGGGGGCGGCCTCTGACCCAGCAAAGGGTCAGGGAACTGGCCTCGGGCCCCGGCGCCGTCCTTCTCTGCGGGCGCTTCGAAGGGCTCGATCAGCGGGTCATCGAGGCCCGGGAGATGGAAGAGATCAGCCTCGGGGATTTCGTCCTTTCGGGCGGAGAACCGGCGGCTCTGGCGCTTCTCGATGCCGTGGTCCGGCTTCTGCCGGGCGTCATGGGCAAAGAGGCGTCCGGCGAGGACGAAAGTTTCGAAAGCGGGCTCCTTGAGTACCCGCACTACACGCGGCCCCCGCTCTTCGAGGGCCGTGAAATTCCGCCGGTCCTCGTTTCCGGCGACCATGCAAAGGTTAAGGCATGGCGCCGGGAGAGGGCCGAAGAGACCACCAGGCAGCGGCGGCCCGATCTCTGGGAGAAATTTCTCCGGAAAAGGCCCTAAGACAGTCGCCAATGCCTATTATTTATGTTAGGGAAGCGCGCTTCCGGGCGGGGATGTCCCGAAAACCCTGAGCGCCTTCATATCCGAGGTTGAGACCCATGAATATCATCGAGCAGCTCGATCAGGAGCAGATGGAAGCTCTTGCGAATGGCAAGACCCTTCCCGACTTCGCGCCCGGCGACACGCTGCAGGTCAATGTGAAGGTTATCGAAGGCACCCGCGAGCGCGTACAGGCCTATGAAGGCGTCTGCATCGCGCGCGCCGGCGGTGGCATCAACGAGAACTTCACCGTCCGCAAGATTTCCTATGGCGAGGGTGTGGAGCGCGTGTTCCCGCTTTACGGTCCGCTGATCGACTCGATCAAGGTCCTGCGCAAGGGCCGTGTGCGCCGTGCGAAGCTCTATTACCTTCGCGGGCTGCGCGGCAAGGCTGCCCGAATTACCGAGAAAAAGCAGGACAAGACCCGCAGCCAAGAGAACGGCGCCGCCTGATTTCGTCCGCATAAGCGGGAACTGTCTCTAGAAAAGCGGGCAGGGCGGTGAAGCGCCCAGGGCCCGCTTTTTTGTTATGCGGCTCCGAACAACGATCTGAAACGAAGAAGAAGTGCGGCGACGCGCGGAACCCCCGCGCAAGGCGCCGCCGGAAGAGAGAGAAGCAAATGGCACCTCGCACAATGTACGACAAGATCTGGGATGCGCACCTGGTCGAGATGGCCGAGGATGGCACGGGCCTCCTCTATATCGACCGCCATCTCGTGCATGAGGTCACGAGCCCGCAGGCCTTCGAGGGCCTGCGCATGGCGCATCGCAAGGTTCACGCGCCGCAGAAGACGCTCGCCGTCGCCGACCACAATGTGCCGACGACCGACCGCTCCAAGGGCATCGCCGACGAAGAGAGCCGCATCCAGGTCGAGACGCTCGAACACAACGCGGTGGATTTCGGCGTCGAATATCTCCAGATGTCCGACATCCGCCAGGGCATCGTGCATATCGTCGGACCCGAACAGGGCTTCACGCTGCCCGGCACCACCATCGTCTGCGGCGACAGCCACACCTCGACGCATGGCGCCTTCGGCGCGCTCGCGCATGGCATCGGCACGTCGGAAGTCGAGCATGTGCTCGCCACCCAGACGCTGATCCAGTCCAAGGCGAAGAACATGCGCATCAATGTGGTGGGCAAGGCGCCGGAAGGCTTCACCGCCAAGGACATCGTGCTCGCCATCATCGGCGAAATCGGCACGGCGGGCGGCACCGGCTATGTCATCGAATATGCGGGCGAGGCGATCCGCGACCTTTCCATGGAAGGCCGCATGACCGTCTGCAACATGACGATCGAAGGCGGCGCCCGCGCCGGCCTCATCGCGCCGGACGAAAAGACCTACGCCTATCTCGAAGCCCGCCCGCGTGCGCCGAAGGGCAAGGCGTGGGAGATGGCGGTCGAATACTGGAAGACGCTGCCGTCGGACGAAGGCGCGAAGTTCGACAAGGAAATCACCGTCGACATCGCCAACCTGCCGCCGCTCGTCACCTGGGGCACGAGCCCTGAGAACGTCATCAAGATCACGGACCGCGTGCCGGACCCGAAGGATGTGCATGACGAAGCGCATGCGAAGTCGATGAGCCGCGCGCTCGACTATATGGGCCTCAAGCCCGGCACGCCGATGACGGAAGTGAAGATCGACCGCGTCTTCATCGGTTCCTGCACCAATGGCCGCATCGAGGATCTGCGCGCCGCCGCCGTCATTGCGCAAAAGGCGATCAAGGCGGGCCGCAAGGTCGCGCCGACGGTCAACGCCATGGTCGTGCCCGGCTCCGGCCTTGTGAAGGAACAGGCGGAGAAGGAAGGCCTCGACAAGATCTTCCTCGAAGCGGGCTTCGAATGGCGCGAGCCCGGCTGCTCGATGTGCCTTGCCATGAATGCCGACAAGCTCGAGCCCGGCGAACGCTGCGCGTCCACGTCCAACCGCAACTTCGAAGGCCGTCAGGGCCGCGGCGGCCGCACGCATCTCGTCTCGCCCGCCATGGCGGCGGCGGCGGCCTTTGCGGGGCATTTCGTCGATGTGCGGGAGATGGAGTGATCGTTGCAGGTGGTAGACGTTGTTCGATGGGGTGATCTACAAGTCGGGATACTTCTTGTGAAGTTTCTCTAGCGTGCCACCCGGACCAATTGAGGTGTGATAATCATTGAGAATCTGCTTCATGAAAGTTTTCGGAGTGAACTTTGTATTTGGGTAGCCCATATCTTTGCGTATCGCGGTGATAAGTGCCCCAAATAGTTCCATCTGGTTGAACACAGTGTCCCCGGTATATACCGAGTCCATGTATCGTTGGTGTGCAGCAATGACGGAGTCTGAACCATAGAAGATTAGGCGTTTATTGAATTTCCTGAGCGTTTCAACAAATTCCGGGTCTGCTTCTTGGGTTGGTGACGAATTTTCTTCAGTCGTCGCGTGTTTGAAAAACATGTCGAAGAAAGCATCAACTAAGATCATATAGGTCTCGTATTTCTCTTGGGATAATTGATCTTCGATGCGTCGTCTCTTCTCCATTTCTTGACGGATGACCCAGCCCAAACCTGCAATCACCAAAGCTAGCAATGAGAATAGAGTTCCAGACATGATTATATCCCTTATATCTGTATGCAGATTAGTGCAGGGGAACGCTTTTTCCTAAACAAAAGACGGGCAACGTGATGGATAAGTTCAACAAGCTGACTGGCGTCGCGGCGCCGCTGCCGATCATCAATGTCGATACCGACATGATCATTCCGAAGCAGTTCCTGAAGACGATCAAGCGCACGGGTCTCGGCAAGAATCTCTTCGACGAGATGCGTTATGACGACGAGGGCAAGGAGATTCCGGATTTCGTGCTGAACAAGCCGGCCTATCGCAATGCGCAGATCCTCGTCACGGGCGAGAATTTCGGCTGCGGCTCGTCGCGCGAACATGCGCCATGGGCGCTGCTCGATTTCGGCATCCGCTGCGTGATCGCGCCCTCCTTCGCCGATATCTTCTACAATAACTGTTTCCAGAACGGCATCCTGCCCATCGTGCTGCCGCAGGAAGAGGTCGACAAGCTGATGGACGATGCGGAACGCGGGAGCAATGCCGTCGTCACCATCGATCTCGAGCGCCAAGAAATCCGCGGGCCGGATGGCGGCGTCATCAATTTCGACATCGACCCCTTCCGCAAGCATTGCCTCATCGAAGGCCTCGACGGCGTCGGTCTCACGCTCAAGAAGGAAGCCGAGATCGCAACCTTCGAGAAGAAACTCGAAGAGACGCAGCCCTGGCTCTGAGTGTAAATAAATACGTCATTGCCGGGCTTGACCCGGCAATCCAGAGCCGCGCGCACTGAGCAGGCGGCTCCTGGATGCCCGGATCAAGTCCGGGCATGACATGATGTGAAAGAACGGAAATGACAAGAAACATCCTCATCGTCGCCGGCGACGGCATCGGCCCGGAAGTCATGGGCGAAGTCGAGCGCGTGATCCAATGGTTCAACGGCAATCGCAAGTTCGGCGCGAAGGTCGAGAACGAACTCGTCGGCGGCTGCTGCTACGACGCGCATGGCGTCGCGGTGACGGACGAGACGGTCGAGAAGGCGAAGCGCGCCGATGCCGTCATGCTCGGCGCGGTCGGCGGGCCGAAATGGGATAATGTGCCTTACGAGGGCCGCCCCGAAGCGGGGCTGCTCAGGCTGCGCAAGGATCTCGAACTCTTTGCAAACCTCCGCCCCGCGCTCTGCTTCGCGGCGCTGGCCGATGCTTCCTCGCTCAAGCGCGAGATCGTCGAGGGTCTCGACATCATGATCGTGCGCGAGCTCACCGGCGGCGTCTATTTCGGCGAGCCGAAGGAGATCACCGATCTCGGCAATGGCGAGCGGCGCGGTGTCGACACGCAGGTCTACACGACGAGCGAAATCCGGCGCATCGCCGAGGTCGCTTTCGATCTCGCGAAGAAGCGCGGCAACCGCGTCATGTCGGTCGAGAAGCGCAATGTGATGAAGTCGGGCGTGCTCTGGTACGAGGAAGTCTCTAAACTCCACAAGGAGAAGTTCGCCGATGTGAAGCTCGAACACATGCTGGCCGACAATTGCGCCATGCAGCTCGTGCGCAATCCGAAGCAGTTCGACGTCATCGTCACCGACAATCTCTTCGGCGACGTGCTCTCCGACATCGCTTCCATGCTCACGGGCTCGCTCGGCATGCTGCCGTCGGCGTCGCTCGGCGCGAAGGACGCGTCCGGCAAGGCCTGCGCCATGTATGAGCCGGTGCATGGTTCCGCGCCCGATATCGCGGGCACGGGTGCGGCGAACCCCATCGCCTCGATCCTCTCTTTCGCCATGGCGCTGCGCTACACGTTCGAACTCGGGCCCGATGCCGACCTGCTCGAAAAAGCCGTCGACACGGTGCTCGCCGAGGGCTTGCGCACCGGCGACATCATGCAGCCGGGTATGAAAAAAGTCGGAACCAAAGAGATGGGCGACGCGATCCTCGCCGCGCTCACCAAACTGAACGGATAGATTTTTCGGCCGCCTGACCCGTTGGAGAACCGCTCCGGCAGGCGGTTCAAACAAGGAAGACGATCATGGGCTACAAGATTGCCGTTCTCGGCGCCACGGGCAATGTGGGCCGCGAAATGCTCAACATCCTCGCCGAGCGCGAGTTTCCGGCCGATGAGGTCGTGGCGCTGGCGTCCCGCCGCAGCCAGGGCACGGAAGTGTCGTTCGGCGAGCGCGACCTGAAGGTCAAGGCGCTCGAAACCTACGATTTCGCGGGCACCGATATCTGCCTCATGGCGACGTCGGGCGAGATGTCGGCCGAATGGGCGCCGAAGATCGCGGCCAAGGGCTGCGTCGTCATCGACAATTCGTCGAAGTGGCGCATGGACCCCGACGTGCCGCTGATCGTGCCGGAAGTGAATGCGTCGGCCATCGCGGGCTATGCCAAGAAGAACATCATCGCCAATCCGAACTGCTCGACGGCGCAGATGGTCGTCGCGCTGAAGCCGCTGCATGACGCGGCCGGCATCCGCCGTGTCGTCGTTGCGACCTATCAGTCGGTGTCGGGCGCGGGCAGGGAGGCGATGGACGAGCTTTTCAGCCAGACGCGCGCGATCTTCGTCAACGACAGCATCGACGAAGGCAAGTTCACCAAGCAGATCGCCTTCAACGTCATTCCCCATATCGACGTCTTCATGGAAGACGGGCAGACGAAGGAGGAATGGAAGATGATGGCGGAGACGAAGAAGATCCTCGATCCGAAGATCAAGCTGACCGCCACCTGCGTGCGCGTGCCGGTCTTTGTCGGTCATTCCGAAGCGATCAATATCGAGTTCGAGCGGCCGATCTCGGACGAGGAAGCGCGGGACATCCTGCGCGAGGCGCCGGGCTGCCTCGTCGTCGACAAGCATGAGGATGGCGGTTATGTGACGCCCATCGAATGCGTCGGTGAATATGCAACCTTCATCAGCCGCATCCGCGTCGACCCGACGGTCGAGAACGGCCTCAACATCTGGGTCGTCTCGGACAATTTGCGCAAGGGCGCGGCACTCAACGCCGTGCAGATCGCGGAAATTCTCGGCGCGCGCTATCTGAAAAAGGCGGCGTAAGGAGCAATCCTCCGTCTCCTGACAGTTCCGCGTTAACCTCCCGCTAAATCCTGCACAAAATATGTGCAGGATTTCCGCGCGTTTTTCGTTTTGCGCCGCAGCACGCCGAAAGAAAAATTTACCTTTTACCCGGATACTCACGCCGTCACATCGGACAGCCGGGGGCGAGTTGTGGGTAGCGTTGCGCAGTCGATCGATACGATCTGGGTCCTGATCTGCACGATCCTCGTGCTGTTGATGCAGGCGGGCTTCGCCTGTCTCGAGACCGGGCTCGTGCGCGCGAAGAACTCGATCAACGTCGCGATCAAGAACGTGCTCGACTTCTGCGTCGCGGGCATGGGCTTCTGGCTTGTCGGCTTCGGCCTCATGTTCGGCGCCAGCGTCTCCGGTTTCTTCGGCGCGTCGGACTTCGCCTTTCAAGGCGCGGCGGGCGGGCTGGGCGACAATGCCTGGATCATGGTCTTCTTCTTTTTCCAGCTCGCCTTCTGCTCCACCTCCACCACCATCGTCTCGGGCGCGGTCGCGGAGCGCATGAGCTTTCGCGGCTATGTCATCACGGCGGCGATCCTCTCCATGATGATCTATCCCGTCTTCGGCCACTGGGCCTGGGGCGGCATCCTCGATGGCGAGGCGGCGGGCTGGCTCGAAAGGCGCGGCTTCGTCGATTTCGCCGGCTCGACCGTCGTCCACAGCATTGGCGGCTGGATCGCGCTCGCCGCGATCCTCGTGCTTGGGCCCCGCATCGGCCGCTTCGGCCATAATGGCAAGCGCATCGAGCCCCACGACATGCCGATGGCGACGCTCGGCATGTTCCTGCTCTGGATCGGCTGGTTCGGCTTCAATGGCGGCTCCACGCTGGCGCTCAATTCGAGCGTGCCCTACATCCTCGTCCACACGATGCTTGCGGCGGCGGCGGGCGGCATCGCCGTCACGACCGTCAGCTGGCTGCGCAAGGGTCTTCCCGAAGTGCAGGCGGCGCTCAACGGCATTCTCGCGGGCCTCGTCGCCATCACCGCCAATTGCCACATCGTCACCACCAGCAATGCGGTCCTCATCGGCGCGGGCGGCGGTCTCGTCTGCTATGTTGCGAGCGAGCTTCTCGCCCGGCTCGAAATTGACGACGCGGTCGATGCCGTGCCGGTTCATCTCGCCGCCGGCGTCTGGGGCACGCTCGCCGTCGCGTTGTTCGGCGAAACGTCGCTCTTTCCCGGCGGGCATACGCGCCTCGAACAGCTTGGCGTGCAGGCGCTTGGCGTCGCGGCTGCCGGTGTCTTCGCCTTCGGCACCGCCTATATCGTGCTTCTCATCGTCGACCGGTTCCTGCCGCTGCGCGTCTCGTCGGATGCCGAGCGCACCGGCCTCAACATCGCCGAGCATGGCGCATCTTCCGCGCTTCTCGACGTGCTGGGCGCGATGGAAGGGCAGGCGGCGCGGGGCGACTTTTCGAAACCCCTCCATGTCGAACCCTTCACGGAAGCGGGCGAAATGGCGCGCCGCTACAATCTCGTGCTCGACAAGTTCAACAGCGAGGTGCGCATCCGCGAGCGCACCGCGAACGAATTGCGCGACGCGCGCGACGCGGCCGAACTCGCCAATGCCTCGAAATCGCAATTCCTCGCCAATATGAGCCACGAGCTCCGGACGCCCTTGAACGCCATCATCGGCTTTTCCGAAGTCATGAACGGCGAGCTTTTCGGGCCGGTGGAGAACGAGCGCTACAAGGAATATGTCGGCGACATCCACAAGTCGTCGAGCCATCTCCTCAGCCTCATCAACGACATTCTCGACCTCTCGAAGATCGAGGCCGACCGCTACGAGCTCTATGAGGAAGAACTCGACGTGCTCGATGTCGTCGCGAGCTGCGAGCGCATGATGCGTCATCGCTCCGACGAGGCGGGGGTCAATCTCACGGTCAAGGTCGAAGATGACCTGCCACTGCTCATGGGCGACAAGCGCGCGCTCCGGCAGATCCTGCTCAATCTCGTCTCGAACGCCGTCAAGTTCACGCCGAAGGGCGGCAATATCGGCCTCGCCGCCTTCATGGAGCCGGACGGGCGCATGGCTTTCCGCGTGTCAGACACGGGTATCGGCATGGCCAAGAAGGACATTCCGATCGCGCTGGAGCCCTTCCGCCAGATCGGCAAGGACAGCAATATCTACACGACCGAAGGCACGGGCCTCGGCCTGCCGCTGACAAGGGCGCTGGCCCGTCTGCATGGCGCGACGCTCGTCATCGAATCCGAGCCCGGCGAGGGCACGACCATCACCATCCGCATGCCCCATGCCCGCATCCTCGAGTTGCCCCAGCGGATCGCGAGCTAGCTCTCTTTCCCGTCACATTGCCGCTTCACAGGCGGCGCCGGGCTTTATAGTGTCCCCTCGCCATTCCTCGCGAACCGGAGACCCTTCATGGCCGAACTTGTCGCCCGCCCGCGCCGCAGTGTCCTCTACATGCCGGGATCGAACGCCCGCGCGCTTGAAAAGGCGAGGGACATCCCCGCGGATGCGCTGATCCTCGATCTCGAGGACGCGGTCGCACCCGACGCCAAGGAAGAGGCGCGCGCGCAGGTCTGCGCCGCCGCGAAACAGGGCGGTTATGGCAAGCGCGAAATCGCCATCCGCGTGAACGGGCTCGACACGCCCTGGGGCCTGGCCGACATCGAGGCCGCCGTCGCCGCTGGCCCTCACGCGATCCTCGTGCCGAAGATCAACTCCGCCGCCGATGTCGAGCGCGCCGAACATGCGCTCTCCGAAGCGGGCGCCCGGGGCGGCATCCAGCTCTGGTGCATGATCGAGACGCCGCTTGCCATGCTCAACATCCAGGCGATTGCCGCCAAGGCGCGCGAGCCGGGAAGCCGCATGTCGGTCTGGGTCATGGGCACCAACGACATTGCCAAGGAGCTTCGCGCCGCGCATACGCCGGACCGCGTGCCCATGCTCGCCTCGCTCGGCCTCGCGCTCATCGCGGCGCGCGCCTATGGGCTCGTCATCCTCGACGGCGTCTATAACGACATCAAGAACGAGGACGGCTTCGCCGCCATCTGCGAGCAGGGCCGCGACATGGGCTTCGACGGCAAGACGCTCATCCATCCGAGCCAGGTCGGCCCCTGCAACGGTATCTTTTCGCCGGACCCGGAGACCGTTGCTTTCGCGCGAAAGACCATCGAGGCCTTCGAGCTGCCTGAGAACAAGGGCAAGGGCGTGTTGAAGGTCGACGGCAAGATGGTCGAGATCCTTCACGCGGAAATCGCGAAGCGCACGGTTGCGATTGCCGATGCGATCGCGGAGCTAAACGCTTCATGAAGGAGCGACTAAGATGGCGAATGGTGCGAGCGAATTGAATTGGGACGATATAAGAGCAAAGGCGATTGCGGGCCAACGACCACCGGAATGGCCGACGGATGTCAGAGCCATTTCAATTGAAGGATTGTCGTTGTTCGGGCTCGATAGCCGCTATCAGCTACATTTCGACGGGAAGAGATTGCTTATCGAGAAGCGGTTGGACCTCACTTGGTGGCAAACATTGCTTGCAGCTATGGCTTCCGTTTCCGCATTAATTATTGCGGCTATCGAGGTGCTTAGATTCTGCGGATATGGGGCTAGCTAGGGCGATCTCGCGAGAGTTATTTTGGACGAATTTGACATGACCAAAACCAACGCCGGAAACTTCTTCGAGGACTTCAAGGTCGGGCAGGTGCTGCATCACGCGACGCCGCGCACGGTCACGGAAGGCGACGTCGCGCTCTACCAGGCGTTGTTCGGTTCGCGCTTCTCGCTGCAATCCTCGGCGGAAGTCGCGCGCAAGGCCGGTTACGCAACTGCGCCCGTTGACGACATGCTCGCTTTCCACATCGTCTTCGGCAAGACGGTGCCGGACGTCTCGCTCAATGCGGTGGCCAATCTCGGCTATGCCGATTGCCGCTTCCTCAAGCCCGTTTTTCCCGGCGATACGCTGTCGAGCGAATCGAAGGTCATCGGGCTGAAGGAAAATTCGAACGGCGAGACGGGCGTCGTCTATGTCCGCTCGACGGGCCGCAACCAGAAGGGCGATATCGTTCTCGATTATGTGCGCTGGGTGATGGTCCGGAAGCGCCATGCCGCCTCGCCCGCGCCGGAAGAGGATGTGCCGCATCTGCCCGCCGCCGTCGGTGCGGCGCATCTCGCCGCGCCCGCAGGCACCTCCTTCAAGGGCTTCGACACGGCGGCCTCCGGCAGCCCCCATCTCTGGGACGACTACGAAGTGGCCGAAAAGATCGACCATGTGGACGGCATCACCATCGAGGAAGCCGAACACATGATGGCGACGCGGCTCTATCAAAATACCGCGAAGGTCCATTTCAATCAGTATACGGAAGGCAAAGGCCGCTTCGGCCGCCGCCTCATCTATGGCGGCCATGTCATCTCGCTTGCCCGCGCGCTCTCCTTCAACGGGCTCGGCAATGCCGTTCTCGTCGCCGCCATCAATGGCGGGCGCCATGTCGCGCCCTGCTTTGCCGGCGACACGGTGTTCGCCTGGTCGGAGGTGCTCGACAAGGCGGAGATGAAGGGGCGGGCGGATCTCGGCGCGCTCAGGATACGCACCTTCGCCACGAAAGACCGGCCCTGCGGCGATTTCCCGGGGCCGAAGGAAAAAGGCTACGAGGACGGCGTCATCCTCGACCTCGACTATTGGGTGTTGATGCCGCGCCGGTGAGAAATTTGGCGCACAAGGAGTTGGGCAATATGCTTTCCCTCGAGACGGGCGGTCATCCGCAATCCACGGGCGTCACGAACATGCGTTCACCCGAGAGCATCGCCTTCGAGGAAGCCTGGGAAGCCGCGCGGGCGGGCCTCGACGTGCCGCCCCGCAGCGCGATCGACCTGCGGCGCTTTGCGCCTTTCGCGACCCGGTTCGCGATCATCGAGCCGGACCCGCACGCGGTCGCGCTTCCCTTCCGGCTCACCGGCTCGGGCTTTCGCGACTTCTTCGGCTACGATCTGACCGGGACCGACTACCTGACGCTCGCCGATCCGGCGATCCGCGAATACGCCCATGATTGCGTGATGGCCTGTCTCCGGCAGCCCTGCGGCCTCTGGCAGGCGACGCCCGCGACCACGGCGGAGGGCCAGTCGATCCTCTACGAATATACGATCCTGCCGATCTCGAAATCGGGCGGGCCGGCGGACCACATCGTCATCTTCGTCAATTTCGATGCGAAGCCCCATGACGACCTGCCGGGCCTGGCCCGGATCGAGCGCTCGACCGTCTGGCACTGGATCGATATTGGCCTCGGCGTGCCGCCCGCGACTGTCGGGCGCGCGCCGCTCGGCTGATCCTCAAAGGCGGGCGGGAATCGCTTCTGCATTCATGCGCTTCGTCCTCGTTGCGAATATTGTCAGCGCATCATGCGTCCGCTTAGTTGCGAAAGCTTCGCAGTTTTGCGCAGGCGGCCTTTGCCCCAGCGTTTCCGGGCACTTGCCGCATCCCGTTTTCCTGCAAACCGCTTTGCGCGGGGTCCGGAGGCAAACGGTTCCCATGACGGCGTCAGGGGATTTGCCATGTGCGCCGCCGCGCGATAAACAACGAGACAACACATGCGGGCCCGTCCGGGTCCGCCGATCTCCTTGTTGCCCGAAACGGGGTTCTTCGGATGGCTGAACAGCGACAAGCCGTAGAGAGGCCGCTCTCTCCGCATCTCCAGATCTATCGCCTCACGATCACCATGGCGATGTCGATCCTGCATCGCATCGTCGGCGTCGCCCTTTATGCGGGCACGGCGCTCGTCGCCTGGTGGCTGATCGCGACGGCCACCGGCCCGGAGGCCTATGCGGCGTTCCGTTCGGTCGCCGATCATGTGCTCGGCCAGCTCGTTCTTTTCGGTTTCACCTGGGCGCTGCTGCATCATCTCTTCAGTGGCATCCGCTATCTCGTCTGGGACGAGATCGTCGCGACCTCGCCCAAGGCGGCGGATCGCATGAGCTGGGCGGCGGCCATTGCCGCGCTTGCTGCCACGGTCCTTGTCTGGGCCGTCATCTGCACCATGCGGGGGGCGATCTGATGTCCGCTTCGAAAAAGGATATGCGCACGCCGCTCGGCCGCGTTCTCGCTCACGGTTCGGCGAAGTCCGGCACCGGCGACCACATCCGTCAGCGCATTACCGCCATCGCGATGGTGCCGCTCGGGCTTTTCTTCACTGGCTTCGCCGTCTCGCTTGTCGGCGCCGATTACGAGACGGCGCGCGCCGCGCTCGGCAATCCGTTCATTGCCGTTGCGGCACTTCTTTTCGTCGTTGCGGCGATCATGCATATGCGCATCGGCATGCAGATCGTCATCGAGGACTATGTGACGGGCGCGCGGCTGCGCAGCCTCGCCCTCATCGGTAATTTCTTCTTCTCCTACGCCGTCGGTCTCGCCTGCCTCTATGCGGTCGCGAAGATCGGCTTCGGCGGCTGAGTTCCTTTCCTTCAAGCGTCGAGACATAAGCTCATGACGACTGCTTACGAGTTCCACGATCACACTTTCGACGTCGTCGTCGTCGGTGCCGGCGGCGCCGGCCTTCGCGCCACGCTCGGCTGCGTCGAAAAGGGGCTTCGCACGGCCAACATCACCAAGGTCTTCCCGACCCGCAGCCACACCGTCGCGGCGCAGGGCGGCGTTGCCGCCTCGCTCGGCAATATGGGCCCGGACGACTGGCGCTGGCACATGTACGACACGGTGAAGGGTTCCGACTGGCTCGGCGACCAGGACGCCATCGAATATCTCTGCCGCCAGGCGCCGGAAGCCGTCTACGAGCTCGAGCATTTCGGCGTGCCCTTCTCGCGCACCGAGGACGGACGCATCTACCAGCGGCCCTTCGGCGGCATGACCACGAATTTCGGCGAAGGCATCGCGCAGCGCACCTGCGCGGCGGCCGACCGCACCGGCCATGCGATGCTGCACACGCTCTACGGCCAGTCGGTCCGGCATAACGCCGAGTTCTACATCGAATATTTCGCCATCGACCTCATCATGGACGCCGAGGGCCAGTGCCGCGGCGTCGTCGCGCTCGACATGGCGACCGGCGAGGTTCATCGCTTCCGCGCCTCGCTCGTCATTCTGGCGACGGGCGGCTATGGCCGTACCTATTTCTCCTGCACGTCGGCGCATACCTGCACGGGCGACGGCAATGCCATGGTGCTGCGCGCGGGCTTGCCGCTGCAGGACATGGAGTTCATCCAGTTCCACCCGACCGGCATCTACGGCGC
>NZ_BTVP01000002.1:0-156680 GCF_045863935.1 Parvibaculum sp.
CTTCAATTGACGGACTCTACTCAAATCTGGAGGAAGTTCAGGGGCTCACGTCAGTCTTAGGAAAGTCAGACGCTAGCTTGGAGATCAGTGGAAGATTCGGCTCCAACGGTACAGGAAGTTTTACCGCAACGTCTCCTCAGGCTCCCGGCATGAAGCTGCAGGCGAAGCTGAGTCTTCTGCCGGAATAGTGCGAAGGATTCTTTCCGAGGATAGTTTTTCGAGTTCGTAAGAAAGCCGATTGATCGACTGAATAAGTTGATCAACCTTGGTCTTCGCGGTGTCTTTCAGTGCGCACACGACTGCCTCCGTTGTCAGATGATTAATCTCTCTAAGTACTGAGGACACCCCTCACAACCCCCTCACCTTCGGCTCGCCCGCCTCGCCGGAGAGCATCAATTCCGTCAGTGCCCAGACGAGCGCGTCGAGCCGGTCCGGGCTTTTGCCGCCCGGCACCCAGTCGCACATCTGGTCTTCCAGCTTCGCGAGGCTGCCGACATGATGCACCAGCCCGCGCTCATAGAGAGCCGCCACGGGTTCGGCGCGCACGCGCTTTCCCCGCGTCGCCCGAACGAGGCGGATCGGCGCGTCCGGCATTTCCTGCCGCATCACCGTGCCCACCATGTCGCCGCCCATATTCGCTTCGGCGACGATCCTGTCCGCCTCATGCGCGCGGTAGCAGCCCGCGACGCGCTTTGCCCAGGCGAGCGGCGACAGGCGCCCCATCGAGCGGTCGTCGAGCACATAGGCGTGGCCGTCCTCGCCGATCCCGGCGCAGACGATGCCGCATTCGTCCGATTTCGTGCCGCCGGTCGCCGGCGGATCGACGCCCACCACCACGCGGACAAGACCGGCGGGCGCCTTCACGATCCGCCCGCGATCGATCGTCTCGCGGCTCCACAGCGCGTCCGGATTGTCCTCGATCAGTTCGGCGTCGAGTTCCTGCCGCCCGAGCCGCGTGCCTTCGTAGCGCGCGATCACGGTGCGGAAAAATCCGTCGGCCAGGTTCGCCCGGTTCGCCTCAGTCGAGGCGCGCGTCACCGCCGTCGTCTCATCCGCGATCAGCCGCTTCAGCACCGGCACGGGGCGCGGCGTCGTCGTCATCACCTGGCGCGGGCTCTCGCCGAGACGGAGCCCGAATTGCAGCATGTCCCAGGCCGCTTCCGCGTAGCGCCATTTCGCCAGTTCATCGCCCCAGGCCGCATCGAATTGCGGTCCGCGAAGGCTTTCCGGCTCGCCCGCCGAAAACACATGACCCACCGCGCCGTTCGGCCAGAGAAGGCGTTTGCGCGTCACCTCGTAGCGCGGCCGCTCGTCGTCGCGCGCGATGCTCCGCAGTCCGGAGGGGCCGTCGATCATCACCTCGCGCACATCGCCCAGCGTCTCGCCGATCAGCGCGATGCGGCCCGCGCGCCCGGCGTCGACTTCACCTTGCACCCATTCGGCGCCCGCGCGCGTCTTGCCCGCGCCGCGCCCGCCCAGCACCAGCCATGTCGTCCATCTGCCTGCCGGGGCGAGCTGGTCGTCGCGCGCCCAGAAGCGCCAGTCATTGGCGAGCAGCCGCAGCTCGCGCGGCGTCAGCGCCTTCACGAAGCCGGCCCTTTCCTCCGCCGTCAAGCAGGCGAGCGAGGCGGCTCTCAAGCTCGGCGCGGATGAGCTCGTCCTCGGCGCGCCGCTTCGCCTTGTCCGCTTCGGGGTCGTTTCGTTTGGCAAGCCGCGCCGCCTTTTCGATTTCGTGGAGCTTGTCGATGGAGCGCACCAGCGTGGCGAGCCGCCGCGCCTGCCGCTCGCCTTCCGCCTCGTCGCGTTCCGTTTTCCGCTGCCGCTCGATATCGGCGATCTCGCGGGCGATGAGCTTCGTCAGCCGCGCGGCCAGCGCCTCGGCATCCTGCGGCAGTTCCGTTTCGAGCCGCTTGTCCTCAACCACCTCGCCGCGCTTCGGCCAGTTTTCTTTTTTCGCGCGGGCGATGATCCTGTTGTAGTGAATCCCGTGCTCGAACCCGATCTCGGAGAGCCGTCTCTTGCCGATCTCGTAATCCGCGCGGATCGTTTCCCAGTCGATGTCCTCGTCCGAGAGCGGTTTCGGCGTCACGGAGACGCGCGCCTTCTTCGGTTCTGGCGGCGCGCTTGCGCTCGCCTTCGCCGGTTTCTTCACCGCCGCCTTCGCCATGGTCACCCGCACAATTCTGGAGATGGACGTAAGGTAGGGAGCGAGCGTCACGCTGACAATTGGGGATATCTTCTCTCCCCCCATATTCGTCATGCCCGGGCTTGACCCGGGCATCCAGGGGCCGCTTGCTCCCGCGCCTGCCGCTCTGGATTGCCGGGTCAAGCCCGGCAATGACAAGGTTTTTGAGCAACCGGATGACATCGGCATTTTCAGTTTTCCCATCACTTCAACCCTCGCCTTCCGACTCCCCTTTCCCCCCGAGTCACGGCAAACTCCAGCCAGCCGCTGGAGGGATCACATGCTGCAACGACTCGCGACCTCGCTTCGCTTCCGCTTCGTCGCGCGCCAGTCGGCGATTGAGCGGCAGGCGGGCGCGATCCCCTATGCGATCGTCGACGGGCAGCTCGCCGTCCTGCTCGTCACATCGCGGCGCACGGGCCGCTGGGTCTTTCCGAAGGGCGGGCTGATGGAAGGCCTCGACCCGCACGAGGCCGCCGCGCAGGAGGCGCTCGAGGAAGCGGGCGTCGAGGGCATCGTCGCCGGCCAGCCGCTCGGCGTCTGGCGCACGATCAAGCGCCGCGGTGTCACCGTGAAGCCCATCGAAGTCGACATGTATCCGCTGCGCGTCACGCAGCAGCACGAAACCTGGGAAGAACAGCATGAGCGCCGCCGCCACTGGGCGGGGCTGCGCGAGGCGCGCCAGCTGCTCTACGATCCCTACCTCGCCGATCTCGCGGCGATGCTGAAGAACGTGAAATAGCGCGCTCTCAGAAATCGACCGCCATCTTCATCAGCGTATAGAGGAGCGCTGCGAGACCGCCTGCCGCCGGCACGGTGATGACCCAGGCAGCCGCAATGGTCAGCACATGACGGCGGCGCACGAGGCGGCGCTTTTCGCGCTTCAACTGTTTCCTGATCGCGTCTTCCGGCGTCGGCGAGAGCGACGAGGGTTCGTTTGCGTTCGGCTTCGGCGGTTTCGGCCCGTCCGCTTTCAGGCCGAGATTGGCGAGCTGCTCGCGCAGGAAACCGACGCCGAAGACGCCGCCGATGGCGATATGCGTCGACGACACGGGCAGGCCCATGGCCGAGGCGATGAGCACCGTGATCGCCGCCGCAAGTGCCACGCAATAGGCGCGTGGCGCATCCATCTTCGTGATCTTGGTGCCGACCGTGCGGATGAGGCGCGGGCCGAACAGGGCGAGGCCGATCGCGATGCCGATGGCGCCGATCGTCAGTACCCAGAGCGGCAGCGCGACGTTGCCCGCGACCGCTGTTCCCGTCTCCGCCGCATTGACGATGGCCGCAAGCGGGCCCACCGCGTTCGCAACGTCGTTGGCGCCATGCGCGAACGAAAGAAGCGCGGCCGCGAAGACGAGCGGCAGCGTGAAGAGCCCGGCGACATGCTTGCGCCGGTTTTCAAGCGTTGCCGCGCGGCGCGCCACCCATGGCCGTGTCGCCACCGTGCCGATGACGAAAGCCGCGAGGCCGAGCAGCCAGACGGTGCTCGTGCTCGGGTGATAGATTTTCTTCAATCCCTTCAGCGACAGGTACATGGCGAAGACGCCCGCCATCAGGCCGATCATCACCGGCACCCAGCGCCGCGCCGCCGCCACGCGGTCCGGCTTGAAGAGGACCTGCCACTTGATGAAGCCGAGCAGGCCCGCCGCGATGACGCCGCCCATCACCGGCGAGATCACCCAGCTTGCCGCGATGGCGCCCATGGTCGGCCAGGCGACGATGCCGAAGCCCGCTGCCGCGATACCGGCGCCCAGCACGCCGCCCACGATCGAATGCGTGGTCGAAACGGGGGCGTTGAGGAAGGTCGCGAGATGGAGCCACATGCCGGCCGCGAGGAAGGACGCCATCATCAGCATCACGAAGTCGCGCACCTCGAAGCCCGCGTCCGGCACCACGATGTTCTTCGAGATCGTGTTCACCACATCGCCACCCGCGAGGATCGCGCCCGCCGCTTCGCAGATCGCGGCGATCAGCAGCGCGGCGCCGAGCGGCAGGGCACGGCTTCCGACGGCCGGGCCCATATTGTTGGCGACGTCGTTGGCGCCAATGTTCAGCGCCATGTAGCCGGCGATCACGCCGCCCGCGATGACGAAGAAACTCAAGGGCCCCGACGGCGCGAGGCCGCTCATGAAAAGGAAGATCGCGACGAGGAAGAGGATCGCCAGTCCGGGGGCGGCAATCGAGCGCGACAGGGCATATGTCGCGTGTTCGAGCTTCTCGACCTTTTTCAGGTCCTTGTCGAGCGCACTCTTCGGCACAGCTTCCCCCGAATCGGGCCACAGAGGGGCCCCTCACGTTCGGGTTGTGCGTTTAGCATTTCGCCGGGGACAAGCCCATCCCTGTGTGACGTTTTTTTGACATTTCGATGACAGTCAGGCCGCCCGGGCGGCCAGATATCCCCCGGCCGCCGCGAGGCCCGTGAGCGCCATCCCCCACACCATGTCGACCGCCGCCATCCGCCAGGGCCAGCCCTTCAGCGTCGCAAGGTTCGTCATGTCATAGGTCCCATAGGCGAGGAGACCCAGCGCCGCGCCGCGCAAAAGCGCGCCCCTCCAGCTCTCGGCGGGCATCGCCGCGAAGAAGACGATGCCGCCTATGTAGAAAAGATAGAAGATGCCTGCCGCCAGGAAATCGGGTGTCTCGCGCATCAGGCTTCCGAGCGATCCCGCATAGAAATCGCGTGCCACGCGGCTCAGCCAGAGGTAGTCCAGTCCGAGGAAGACAATCGCGCTTCCGGCATAGGCGAAGATATAGCTCATGGGGCGCCTCTCCCGTTCCCGTGTGGCTTGCTACGCCGCGAAAGTCAGGCTGGATCACATGTTTTTCATTCGGGCGGCATGAGCGGCCAGTCGACGATCCGGTCCTCGAGGTCTTCCATGTCCGCCTCGTCCTCATAGAGGAACCGTCCGTGGACGGACATACCGGCGAGGCGCACCGCCTCGTATTCGCCGGATACGAGCGGGTGCCACCAGGGCAGGTCCTTGCCGTCCTTGATGAGCTTGTAGGCGCAGGAAGTCGGCATCCAGTCGATGTCTTCGAGGTTCGCGGGCGTCAGCGTCACGCAGTCGGGCACGCGTGTCGATCGGTTCGGATAATCCGAGCAGCGGCAGGTTTCCGCATCGAGGAGGCGGCAGGCGATGTCGGTGTATTCGATCTCGCCCGTGTCCTCGTCCTCGAGCTTCACGAGGCAGCACTTGGCGCAGCCGTCGCAAAGGCTTTCCCACTCGTCGCGGGTCATTTCGTCGAGGCGCTTCACGCGCCAGAAGGATTCGGGGCTGCCGGTCATTCCGGGACAAAACTCTGCTGCGCGGCTTTTGTCAAAGGGGACTTCAAGTCCGGCCCTGCCCCGCCATCGCCCCGATCCCGCCCTAATCCATGCACAAAGTTCGGCCAGTCTCATTCTGGATCAACGGGGGCTGGCACGGCGCTCGCATGAAACAGCTACCCGGCACACGCCCGGATTGGGTCCAGCGAGGCGGTTAACCTTGACCGACGACAAAGACGATATCGATCCGCATTACCCGATGCGCGCGCAATTGCGCCGCGCCGGAATGCTGCGCGACCTGCCGCTGCCGTGCGAGAATGACGGCGGCAACGAGCCGAAGCGGTCAATGCGCAAGCGGGCCAGCAGGCGCTCGCGCGTGCTCACTATTGCGTCGTTCGCTTTCACCGCCTTCATCGCTGGCTTCGTCGCCCTCGTTTTCTTCACCCTGCCCGATCTCCAGCGCACCCTCGATACGGCGCAGACGGGCGCGCTTTCGATCACAGTCCTCAATGCAAACGGCGACGAACTCGGCATCCGCGGGCAGCGCACTGCACCCACAGTCCCGCTCGGCGAGATGCCGCCCTACCTCGTGAAGGCCGTCCTCGCAACGGAAGACCGGCGCTTCTACGAACATAACGGCTTCGATCCGCGCGGCATCGCACGCGCGATGTGGACGAACCTGATTTCCTTCGATCTGGTGGAAGGTGGATCGACGATCACGCAGCAGGTTGCGAAGAATCTCTATCTCGACAACAGCCGCACCATCTGGCGCAAGGCGCAGGAAGCGCTCATCACGATGTGGCTCGAGAACAACCTCACCAAGGACGAAATTCTTACGCTCTACCTGAACCGTATCTATATGGGTGCCGGCAATTACGGTATGGACGCGGCGGCGCGCTACTATTTCGGCAAGTCGGTGCGCGATGTTTCTCTCCCGGAGGCGGCGATCCTCGCCGGGCTCCCGAAAGCGCCGAGCCGCTTCTCGCCTGCAAACGATCTTGAGCGCGCGAGGGCGCGCGCAAACCAGGTGCTCGATCGCCTCGTGGACGCAGGCAGCCTCAGCGAAAAAGAGGTGGCGGGCGCGCGCGCAAATCCGGCCAAGGTTCTCGCACGGTCGGCGGAAGCGGGACGCGAATATTTCGTCGACTGGGTCGCAGAGGAGGTCCGGACGTTGTTGCCGGACGCCACGGGCCACGTCACCGTTCGCACGACTCTCGATCCACGCCGGCAGACCGCCGCCGAAAAGGCGGTCGGGAGGGCGCTTGACGGGAACGGTGCCGAGCGCCACGTCACGCAAGGAGCGCTCATCGCCCTCGGACCGGACGGATCGGTGCGCGCCATGGTTGGCGGAAAGTCGTATATCGAGAGCCAGTTCAATCGCGCGACCCAGGCCAGGCGGCAGCCCGGCTCCGCCTTCAAGCCCATCGTCTATCTCGCGGCACTCAAGGCCGGCTACACGCCGGACAGTCCGGTGACGGACGAGCCCGTGTCGATGGATGGATGGACGCCGCGCAATGCCTTCACGCGCGACTGGGGTACGGTGAGCCTTGCCACGGCTCTTGCCAATTCGATCAACACGATCACGGTTCAGGTCGGCGACCGCGTGGGCATGGACCGTATCATTGGCACAGCAAGGGAACTCGGCATAGACGGTCCGATGCCCCGCAATCTTTCAATTGTGCTCGGGAGCGCGGAGGTCACGTTGCTCCAGCTCACCTCCTCCTACTCCGCCTTCGCGAACGCAGGCATGCGCGCGGCACCTTACGGCATCGTTTCGGTGGAAGCCGAGAACGGCGAGACACTCTACAAGCACGAAACGGCTCCGACACAGGTGATGACGCGTACTCAGGCGCAGGACATGACCTACATGCTTCATCAGGTCATCATGGAAGGCACGGGCCGGTCCGCCGCGCTGTCGGACCGCCTCGCCGCCGGCAAGACCGGCACCAGCCAGGACAATCGCGACGCCTGGTTCGTCGGCTATACGGGCAACGAAGTCGCGGGTGTCTGGTTCGGCAATGACGACAACACGCCGACGGACGGCGCGGCCGGCGGCAACTTCGCGGCCATCGTCTGGCACAATTACATGACGGCTGCTGAAACCGGCATGCCGCCGGCGCCCCTTCCCGGCGCGGTGCGCTACCGCGATGCGCCGTTCGTCTCCGCCACGTCACCGCGCAGCGGTTTCTTCGCCGAGCTCGCCGACCTCTTCAATGCTGCACCGAAGCTCGAGAAACGTCCCTCCGGGGGGCCCGCGCCGGACTTCCGGACGGGCGGCCGCCGCTGAAGAACATCCGAACAAAGCACCTTGCCTGAACAAACAGCTCCGGTGCTCGTCCCGGGAATTGCGCGGCTGCGCGCGATGCGTCATACAGGCGTCCAGTTCAACGGGATTTAATCGAATTGGCCGCACCTGTCCTTGCCCTGCGCGACATTCGCGTCGTCTTCGCCGATCAGGTTCTGATCGCCGCGGCGAGTTTCGCGCTCGCGCCCGGTGACCGGCTCTGCCTCGTCGGACGAAACGGCAGTGGCAAGTCCACCTTGCTGCGTATTGCGGCGGGTCTCACCGATCCCGATGGCGGCGAAATTTTCCGGCAACCGGGCACGCGCATTGCCTATCTCGAGCAGGTGCCGAACTTCGGCGGCGCGAAACGCGTGATCGACTACGCGATGGCGGGCGGCGCGGAAGAACACAAGGCCGCAGCCGCACTCGACGAACTTGGCCTTTCGCCCCTTGCCGATCCGGCAACCCTGTCCGGCGGCGAAGGGCGTAAGGCGGCGCTCGCGCGCGTGCTTGCCGAGGAACCCGACGTTCTCCTTCTCGACGAGCCGACCAATCATCTCGATCTCCCGTCCATCGAATGGCTGGAAGAGCGGCTGTCGCAGTTCCGCGGCGCCTTCGTGCTCATCAGCCATGACCGCGCCTTCCTGCGGCGTCTGGCGGCGGGCTGCCTCTGGCTCGACCGCGGCGCCATCCGACGCCTCGACAAAGGCTTCAGCGCCTTCGAAGAGTGGTCGGAGAAGATTCTCGCCGAGGAGGAAGTCACGCAGCGCAAGCTCGACAAGCTGATCGAGCAGGAAACGCAATGGTCGCGCGAGGGTATCTCCGCACGGCGAACGCGCAATCAGGGACGGCTCCGCCGTCTCCATTCGATGCGCGCCGAACGCGCCTCGCTCGTGCAGCAGACGGGCCGTGCCGACCTCGCCGTCGAGACCGGACAGGCCTCGGGCTCGCTTGTCGTGGAAGCAAAACACGTGACCAAGGTCTGGCCGCAGCCGGACGGATCGGAGCGTGTCGCCATCCGCGATTTTTCGACGCGGATCATGCGCGGCGACAAGGTCGGCGTGATCGGTCCCAATGGCGCCGGCAAGACGACGCTCCTCCGAATCCTGACCGGCGCGCTCGCACCCGATAGCGGCAGCGTCCGCCTCGGCACCAATCTCACGCCCGTCTATGTCGACCAGTCGCGCAGCTCGCTCGATCCGGAGACGACGCTGTGGGACACGCTCTGCGAAGGCGGCGGCGACCAGGTGATCGTGCGCGGACGCCCGCGGCATGTCGTCTCCTATCTTCGCGATTTCCTTTTCCGCGAGTCACAGGCACGCCAGCCCGTGAAGGCGCTTTCGGGCGGCGAGCAGTGCCGCCTTCTGCTTGCGCGAGCGCTCGCGAAGCCGTCCAACCTGCTCATCCTCGACGAACCGACGAACGATCTCGACATGGATACGCTCGATCTCCTCCAGGAAGTCGTGTCGGACTATGACGGCACCGTCCTTCTCGTCAGCCATGACCGCGACTTCCTCGACCGCATCGTCACCTCCGTCATCGCCCTCGAAGGCGACGGGAGAGCCCAGGAATATCCTGGCGGCTATTCGGACTATCTGCGTCAGAAGAAGGCGACGTCCGGAAGCCCGGCCTCGGCGAAGCCCTCCGCCCCGGCGCCGAAACTCGAGCGCGCAAAGGCACCGACGAAGCTCGGCTACAAGGACCAGCGCGCGCTGGAGGAGCTGCAGTCGCGCATGCCCGAGCTTGAAAAGGAGATCGCCGCGCTTGAAGCGGCGCTTGCCGATCCGGATCTCTATGCCCGCGATCCCGACGGGTTCCACAAGACGAGTGAGCGCCACGACGCGCTCAAGGCGGAACTCGAAAAATCGGAAGAGCGCTGGCTGGAACTAGAGATGAAACGCGAGGAACTCGCGGGAAATTGACGGCGCGGCCCGTCTTTCCGGCGACACATTAACCAGATGCCTATAATCCCTTTGACTGTTCCAATTTCAGACGATTGGATGGTGCAGGTACTGATTCGCACAGGGGTGGGCGGGCCGGTACGTCACAGTAAACCCGGAGCCCGGGCGGGGCTCCAACGGGGGGAAATCGTTGAAGCTGGCCCTGAAGCTGGTAGCGGTTGTCGTTGTCGCGCTCATTGCCGGCGCGGGCTCCGCGCTGCTTTTCGTTCGCGGGATGGATCTCGGTGGCACCATCTCCGTCGGCCCGTGGCAGACGAGCCTCGTCATCGGCAGCGCGGAAGCCGACCCTTACACAAGGGCGCGCGTCGCCGTTGCCGGCCTCCTCGCCCTCAATCGCAGCGAGACGATCTACTTCACCGCCGCGCATGACGATGCGGGCGACGCATTGCGTTCCGGCTGCATCTACAAAGTGGCGGGATCAGATCCGCCCGCACGCTGGTGGAGCGTGACGCTTTACGGCGCGGACCACTACCTCGTTGCCAACAGCGAAAACCGCTACTCCTATGGCGGCGCCACCGTCGTGCGGGAAGCGGATGAAAGCTTCATCATCACCGTCGGCCCACAGGAAACGGAAGGGAACTGGATTCCGACCGGCGGCCAAACGGATGACACATTTTCTCTTACTCTCCGGCTCTACAATCCGGAACCGGCAGCCGTGAGCAATCCTTCGGGGATCGCGCTCCCACACATCGTCAAGGAGGCATGCCCATCATGAAAACCTGGCCAATGTGGGTCGCGGGCACGATAGCTCTCGCGGCCGCGTTTCACATCCTCACCGTGTTCGGTCTGCCTTACGGCATCATGGACCGGGCCATGGCAGGCATCGTTGCGGAAGCGGGCGGCGTCAACAAGCCCGTCTATCCGGAAAGCGCCACGGCCGCTTCGCGCGGCATCGTGCGCCCGAGCCCCGATCTCCTCTACACGGCCTGCGCCTACGACGTCAGCGAGCGGCCGGTGAAGCTCACCTCGCCCGTGCCCGACACCTACTGGTCGCTTTCGACCTTCGCCTCCAACACCGACAACTTCTTCGTGGTGAACGACCGCCAGGTAAAGACCGGCCGGATCGAGATCATCCTCGCGTCCAGCGAAGGCGCCGCCACGGAAGAGGGTATTCCGGTCATCGTCACGCCGAGCAGCAAGGGCATCGTCCTCTTTCGTTCGCTCGTGCCGTCCGAGGACCTCCGTGCCGAGATCGAAGCCAAGCGCCGCCAGTCGAATTGCAAGCCGCTCTGAGGCGCCCGCGCGTGCAGTAGCCCGAGGGCCTGCGCGCTGATACCATCGCCCCCGATTTCGCGTGGACCGCGCCATCCGGGGGACACTTCCATGAACCGCAATTTCATTCTTGGCCTGATCGGCGCGGCCGTCGCCGTTGCCATCGCCATCGTGCTCGTCGTCCAGCCGGGCCGCGATGCGCAAAGCGATCTCGTCCGTGTCACCTTCGCCACCGACTGGAAGGCGCAGGCCGAGCATGGCGGCTTCTACCAGGCGCTCGCCAAGGGCTACTACGAAGAGGCAGGGCTCGACGTCGAAATCCTGCAGGGCGGGCCCGGCGTCAACGTAGCGCAGCTTCTTGCCGCGCATTCCGTCGATTTCGGCCTCGGCTCCAACAGTTTCGTGCCGCTCAACATGGCAGCGGCGGATGCGGGCGCGAAGGCCGTCATGGCCTCCTTCCAGAAGGACCCGCAGGTTTTCATCACGCATCCGCGCGAGGACATAAAATCCATTGCCGACATGAAGGGCAAGCCCATCATGGTGTCGGATGCGACGGTGAGCGCCTTCTGGCAGTGGCTGAAATCGAAATACGGTTTCGACGACACGCAGATCCGCAAATACACCTTCAACCTTGCGCCCTTCCTCACCGACGAGAAAGCGATCCAGCAGGGTTATCTCTCTTCCGAACCCTACATGATCCGCCAGCAAGGCGTGGAACCGCAGGTGTTCCTGCTCTCGGATTACGGCTATCCGGGCTATGCCGCCTTCATCCTCGCGAGCGACCGGATGATCGCGGAGCGGCCGGAGGTCGTGCAGGCTTTCGTCGATGCGAGCATCAAGGGCTGGGTTTCCTATATCTATGGCGATCCCTCGGCGGCGAACGAACTCATCAAGCGCGACAATCCGGAAATGACGGACGACGTCATCGCGAATGCGATCCGGCTGATGAGGGAAAACGGCATCGTCGATTCCGGCGAGACACTCGAACTCGGCGTCGGCGCGATGACGAACGAGCGCTGGCAGACGTTCTACGACGAAATGGTGCTCGCCGGCGTCTATGACGGCAGCGTGAACGTCCACAGCGCCTATACGCTCGAATTCGTGAACCAGGGCGTCGGCCTCGACCTCAAGAAAGAACTTACGGGCGAATGAGCGAGCCCGCGCCCCTCATCGAACTTGCCGGCATCGGCAAGACCTATGGGAGCGGTACGGTCGCGCTTGGCGGTGTCGATGCGGCGATCCGCGAGGGCGGTTTCGTTTCGCTGGTGGGACCGTCCGGCTGCGGCAAGAGCACGCTGCTGCGCATCGTTGCCGGGCTCGTCGCGCCGGATAAAGGCGCGCTTTCCTGGCCTGCCTCGGGCACGCGCCCTTCCGATATCGGCTTCGTCTTTCAGGACGCAACCCTTATGCCCTGGGCGCGCGTGACGGAGAACGTCTATCTGCCGCTGAAACTCAAAGGCATCGCGAAGGACAAGGCGATGCCCCGCGTCCGTGAGGCGCTGGCGCGTGTCGGCCTTTCCGATTTCGCCGACGCCTTCCCGCGCGAGCTTTCGGGCGGCATGAAGATGCGCGTTTCGATCGCGCGCGCGCTCGTCACCGAGCCGCCGCTCCTCCTGATGGACGAACCCTTCGCGGCGCTGGACGAGTTCACGCGCGAGAAGCTCGACGACGACCTGATCGGCCTCTGGCTCGGTCACCGCTTCACCACGGTCTTCGTCACGCACAGCATCTACGAATCCGTCTATCTGTCGGAGCGCGTGCTCGTGATGGGCGCGCGGCCGGGGCGCATCCTTGCCGATATCGCCATCGACGCACCGTTCCCGCGTGGCCGCGCTTTCCGCGAATCTCAGGCCTATGTCGAAACCTGCGCGAAGGTAAGCGCGGCGCTGCGCGAGGGAGCGGCCATATGAATTCGCGCTTCGCCCGCATCCTCGTGCCGCTTCTCGTCGGGCTTGTTTTCCTGGCGCTCTGGGAAGGGCTGGTGCGCGCGAGTGGCGTCAAACCCTTCGTGCTCCCCGCCCCCACCGTCATCGCCGACAGCCTCGTCCAGAATTTCGCTTCGCTGATGGCCTCGCTCTGGGTGACGTTTCGCGTGACGCTCGCGGCCTTCCTGCTCGCCGTCGTCGGCGGTGTCGGCCTCGCCATCGTTTTCTCCCAGAACCGCCTCATCGAAACGGCGCTCTTTCCCTATGCTGTCGCCCTGCAGGTGACGCCCGTCGTTTCCATCGCGCCGCTCATCATCATCTGGGTCGGCTACGACCGGGTCGAGATCGCAGTGCTGATCCTCGCCTGGATCGTCGCCTTCTTTCCGATCCTCTCGAACACGACGCTGGGCTTGCGCTCCGCCGACCACAATCTCCGCGACCTCTTCCGCCTCTACGGGGCGAGCCGCCGGCAGGTGCTGACCGAGCTCCAGCTTCCCTCGGCGCTCCCCTACATACTCGCCGGCATGAAGATTTCGGGCGGTCTCGCGCTTATCGGCGCGGTGGTCGCCGAATTCGTGGCCGGCTCCGGCGCTGCGACGGGGCTCGCCTGGCGGATCGTCGAAGCAGGCAACCGGCTCGACATTCCGCGCATGTTCGCCGCCCTCTTTCTACTATCCACACTCGGGATCTGCATTTTCTTTGCGCTGACCCTGCTGGAACGGCGGCTTCTCCGGCACTGGCACGAGAGCGCGGTGCGGCGCGAGACCTGACGTGACCGGCAGAAATCCGCGCATTTTTCCAATTAAACAATTTTATAACGTTGATTATATTGTTTTACACAACTATTGACGATCTTTCTGAAAGAACCCATCTTAGCTGGCAAATAGCCCGGCTGACATTCGGCGGGCAGCCCGCTCGCATTGCCCGCAAAAGGGCTGTATGACCGGGCTTATCACGCAACTCGAGGACAGTCCGCATGGCGCAGCACACCCGCAAGGGCGCCCAGTTTCAGGCTCTCACGGCAAACCGGCTGAGCGACGGCATCGTCGTCTATCTGACGGCAGATGACCGCTGGTCGGAATCGCTGCAGGACGCGGACGTTGCGGAGGGCAAGGAGGCGGCGGACGCCCTGCTCGCCCGTGCAACGCCTTCGGTCGACCGGAACGAGGTCGTGGAGCCCTATCTGTTCGAGGTATCGCGCGAAGATGGCGGCATCCGCGCCGTCAGCGTGCGCGAGACCATCCGGCAGGCCGGGCCCACTGTGCGGCGCGACCTCGGCAAGCAGGCGGAACTGGCCGGCGTTCACGACTGAGGTCAGCGGACGCCGAAACAGGTAAAGGCAAGAGTCATGTATCGCTACGATGAATTCGACCAGCAGCTCGTCAACGAGCGTGTCGCGCAATTCCGCGGACAGGTCGGCCGCCGGCTTTCCGGCGAACTCACCGAAGACGAGTTCAAGCCGCTCCGGCTGATGAACGGCGTCTATCTGCAGCTTCACGCCTACATGCTCCGCATCGCCGTTCCCTACGGCACGCTTTCCTCAAAGCAGCTTCGCATGCTCGCCCATATCGGCCGCAAGTACGACCGTGGCTATGGTCACTTCACCACGCGCCAGAACCTGCAGTTCAACTGGCCCGCGCTGAAGGACGTTCCCTCCATTCTGGACGACCTCGCTTCGGTCGAGATGCACTGCATCCAGACCTCCGGCAATTGCATTCGCAATGTGACGTCCGATCAATATGCGGGGGCGGCGAAGAACGAAATCGAAGACCCGCGCATCGTGTCGGAAATCATCCGGCAGTGGTCCACTTTCCACCCGGAATTCTCGTTCCTGCCCCGCAAGTTCAAGATTGCCGTCTCGGGCACGCCGGACGATCGTGCCGCAATCCGCGTGCACGATATCGGCATCCAGATCGTGCAGAACGGCAAGGGCGAAATCGGCTACGAAATCTATGTCGGTGGCGGGCTTGGCCGCACGCCGATGATCGGCAAGAAAATTGCCGATTTCGTGCCGAAGGAAGACCTGCTCGCCTATCTCGAGGCGGTCATGCGCGTCTACAACATGTATGGACGCCGCGACAATATCTACAAGGCGCGCATCAAGATCCTCGTGCACGAGATCGGTGTCGAGGAGATGACGCGCCAGGTCGAGGCGGAGTTTGCGGAACTCAGGAAGGCGGGTGCTCTGCATCTGCCGCAAGAGGAAGTCGCGCGTATCGAAGCCTATTTCAGGCCGCCTTCTCACGAAAACCTCCCGGACGACAGCGCCGAACTCAACAAGGCCGTGCTCGCCGACCGCGGCTTCGCCAACTGGGTGAAGTCGAATGTCGCGCAGCACAAGGTGCCGGGCTACGCGATCGTCAACATTTCTCTCAAGCCGATCGGCGGCGTTCCGGGCGACTGCACCTCCGACCAGATGGACGCCGTCGCGGACATTGCCGAGAAGTACAGCTTCGATGAATTGCGCGTCACGCATGAGCAGAACCTGACGCTCGCGCATGTCCGCAAGAAGGATCTGTATGCGGTTTACGAAATTCTGAAGGCACACGATCTTGCGACGCCGAATATCGGCCTCATCACCGATCAGATCGCCTGCCCCGGTCTCGACTATTGCGCGCTTGCGAACGCGCGTTCGATCCCGCTCGCGCAGCAGATTTCGGAGCGCTTTGCCGACATTGAGCGTCAGCACGAGATCGGCGAGTTGAAGATCAACACGTCGGGCTGCATCAATGCCTGCGGCCACCACCATGTCGGCCATATCGGCATTCTGGGCGTCGACAAGAAGGGCGTCGAATATTACCAGGTGACGCTCGGCGGCGCGGCGGACGAGAAAACGGCCATCGGCGATATCGTGGGACGCGCCTTCACCGAAGACGAAGTGGTGGACGCTATCGAGACCATCGTCACCACCTATATCGGTGTCCGCCAGAATGGCGAGCGGTTTATCGACACCTATCGCCGTGTCGGCATCGATCCGTTCAAGGAGAGCCTCTATGAAACTCATTAGGAACGGTGCGTTCGTCGAGGACGACTTCATCACCGTTGGCGACGGGGACCAGCTTCCCGATGGCGCGGCCATCGTGAGCCTGGAACGCTGGCAGGCGGAGCGCGAGACCCTGCGGGCGCGCAATGCATCCATCGGCGTGCGCCTCCAGAGCGGCCAGGAGCCGGGCGCCATCGCGGACGATCTCGACCGGATCGATCTCGTCGCGCTCGAATTCCCCGTCTATCGCAATGGCCGGGCCTATTCCTATGCGCGGCTTCTTCGCGAGCGCTATGGCTTCAAGGGCGAAGTGCGCGCAGTCGGTAACGTGCTGCGCGACCAGTTTCAGTTCATGATCCGCTGCGGCTTCGACGCGCTTGAGGTGACGGACAATATCACCCCGGAAATCTGGGCAGAGAATGCCGGCTCCTTCAGCCTCTTCTACCAGCCGTCGGCCGACGGCAAGGAAACCGTTCTCTCGCTTCGTCAGCGCCTTGCTGCGCGGGCACGGGAGAATGCGACCGCCTGATGTTTGCCCGCTCGCGGCTCCGTCAAAAAAAGCCCGGCCTCGAAAGAGGACCGGGCTTTTCAATACGCGAGGCAACGGACTCAACAAACAACCGCAGTGTGCGAGCGGCAGATCGCGCTATTACGCAGCGCGGAGCTTTTCGAAGGCTTCCGTGAACTTCGTGGCATAGGGGCTCACAGCCTCGCGCACGGTCGAAACGGTGAGCTCGTTCAGCTCGCGGGCCGCATCGATATTGCGCTTGAGGGTCGAACGGACATATTCGTTCTGGAGTTCAACCGCCGACTTGATGCTGCCGGACTTGATCACGGCACGGGCGGTTTCGACGCCTTCCTCGAAATTGGTACGGGCGAGCGTCACGATGATGCCCGAGGCAGCTTCGAACGTGCTCTTCGGATCGATCTTCGGGGCGGCTTTCGCAGCGGTCGTCTTCGCCGTCGCCTTGGCCGTGGTGGCCTTCTTCGCGCGCGGCTTCGCTTTGGTCGTCTTGGCCTTGGGGGTCGCTTCGGTCATTTTTTCCATCTCCTGTATCGCGTGGTCGCTCACCTGGATGCGAGCGTTTCCCCGCACATACCGGCGCGCCGGATTTGTGCGCTGCACAATGAAATAATTTGCCCCTGTCCCAACGTCAAGTAATTTTTGTGCATTGCACAAAAATGTCAATTTTTGAGAATGGTCACTATCAAAATCTGTTTATGGAGAAAGGACTTAGGTCTAGTTGCGGCGCACCGCCGCAGACCATGTCCGCGATCGCGGCGCCGCTCCCTGCCCCCAGTGTCCAGCCGAGCGTGCCATGGCCGCTATTCACAAAGAGGTTGGAGAATCGCGGCACCGCACCAAGCACCGGGCTGCCGTCGGGCGTCATCGGCCGCAGGCCGCACCAGTATTCGGCCCCTGCCCTTGCGGGCCCTGTCTGGGGAAAGAGGCTCTCAAGCGCGTCCATCACCGAGCGCGCCCGCCCCTCCTCGAGCGTGAGGTCGTAACCGCCGACCTCCGCCTGCCCCGCCGCACGCAGCCGGTCGCCGAGCCTGCTGATGACGATCTTGCGCGCCTCGTCGGTGATGCTCACCTCCGGCGCGTTGCCTTCCGGCGCCGGCAGCGTCACCGAGTAGCCCTTCACCGGATAGATGTAGCTCCTGTGTCCGAGCGGACGCAGAAGCGCCTGCGTGCCCGTTCCCGCCGCAAGCACCACCGCGTCGCCTTCCACCAATCCCGACGACGTTTCGACGCCCTTCACGCGGCCCCCTTCGATCACAAGGCGGCGCACATCGGCATCCGTCAGGAAGCACACGCCGAGCCGCTTCGCGCCGTCCGCGAGCGCAACCGAATAGAGATGCGCGTCGCCGCTTCCGTCCGACGCCGCATAGAGCCCGCCGGCGATGTCGCCGCGTTGCATCGCCGAACCGAGCGCCGGTTCAAGCTCGATGCATTGCGACGGCGTGAGTTTCGTCTGGCCGACGCCCATCTTCGCGATGGGTTCCGCCTCCCGCGCCGCCTCGTCGAGTTCATGAGCATCGCGGAAGATGCGCAGGATGCCCCTGTCCTTGCGCCCATAGTCGAGGGTCACGCCCGCCTTCGCGAACTCCTCCTCGTAAGCCGCGAGCCGCGCGCGCGTCAGCAGCGCAAGTTCGAGGTTCGGCGCAATCCGCTCGCGCCGCGCTGAGGCGCGGCAGCGCATCAGGAAACGCATCAGCCAGAGCCATTGCTCCGGGTCCATCTTCGGCCGCAGGCGGAAAGGCGCGTCGTCCCGGCCCAGCCATTTGAGCACCAGACCGGGAATCTCGGGGCCCGCCCAGGGCGCAACCTCGCAGGCCGAAAGCTGCCCGCCATTCGCATAGCTCGTGCCGAGCCCCGCGCCTTCGCGCTGGTCGATCAGCGTCACCTCGGCGCCTCTCAGCGCGAGTTCATAAGCGGTGGAGACACCGGCAATACCGGCGCCGACGACGATCGTATGCACGTGACCGGGACCCTGAATGAACGCGGCGGATGCCGCATCCCCAAGCCCTATCAAAGCGCCGCCTGTTTGGCGACGGTAAAGACGCCGCACGCCGCACCGCTCGCTTCCGGCGGGCCGCTCGCATAGTCTTGCGCCAAAGATCGGAAAACGGAGAAGCCGGCCATGAAAATGCAACCCGCCGCGGCAAGCGCCCCCTGGCCCTTCGTGCCCGCACCGCGCGTCATCGACATCACCCATGCCAAGGGCTGCACGCTCTACACGCGCGACGGCGGCGAGATCCTTGATGCGGCGGGCGGCGCCATCGTCTCCAACATCGGCCAGGGCCGCCCGGAAGTCGGCGAGGCGATGGCCGCCGCCATGACTTCGCTCTCCTATGCCGTGCCGCCCTTCGTGACGCCCGAACGCACCCGCGTGATGGAGCGCCTGCACCGCGCCTGGCTGCCCGCAAATCTCACGCGCGGCTATTTCGCCAGCGGCGGCTCGGAAGCGGTCGATGCGGCCTGCCGTCTCGCGGTTCAGCATTTCCGCGCCAAGGGCGACACGAAGCGCTGGAAGATCGTGAGCCGCGACATTTCCTATCACGGCACGACCCTGTTCACGCTCGGCGTCGCGGGCCATGTCGCCCGCAAAAAGGGCTTCGAGGAACTGATCCCGCATATGCCGCAAGTGCCGACGCCCTATTCGCTGCGCGCGCCGGGCGGCCGCCACGATCCGGACTATGACCTCAAGGCGGCGCAGGCGCTCGAAGACACGATCCTTCGCGAGGGGCCGGAGACGGTCGCCGCCTTTCTCGCCGAACCGATCACCGGCTCCTCCGGCGGCGCGCTCATGCCGGGCGCACGCTACTGGCCGAAGGTGCGCGAGATCTGCGACCGCCATGGCGTCATTCTCATTTCCGACGAAGTGATGGTCGGCTTCGGCCGCACCGGCAAGCGCTTCGCCTGCGAACATTTCGGCTTCACGCCCGACATCATGATCGCGGGCAAGGGATTCGCGGGCGGCTATGCGCCCATCGTCGGCGTGTTCGCGAGCGATGCCGTCGTGGCTCCCTTGGCCGATGCGGGCCAAGGCCTCATGTTCTACACCTATGGCGGACATCCGGGCGCCTGCGCCGCCGCCGACAAGGTGCTGCAGATCATGGAAGACGAAGACCTGGTCGCCCGCGCCGCGAAGCAGGGCCGCGGCCTCGCGGAACGGCTCGAGGCCCAGCTCGGCCAGCATCCGAACGTCGCCGAGATCAGGGGCGAGGGACTCTTCCGCGGCCTCGAAATCGTCAAGGACCGCGACACGCTCGAACCCTTCCCTGAAAGTGCGGCGCTCGCGCAGCGCATCGTCGGCGCGGGGCTCAAGCGCGGCGTCTTCTTCTATGGCGGCGGCACCGGCGCCGTGCGCGACATCGTCTGTCTCGGCCCCGCCTTCATCGTCTCCGACGGCGAACTCGACCGCATGGCCGAAACGCTGAAACTCGCCATCGACGACGCGGTCGCCTCAGCTTCCTGAATTTTCCGGCACTCTTGACGGGACTGTCGTCACGCCCTATATGTCACCGAATGGTGACAAAAAGGAAAGAGACGCAGGCGAGCCGCCCCCGCGACCGGGAGAAGACCGGCAAGGCCATTCTCGATGCGGTTGGCCACCTCATCCTGCGTGACGGGCTCTCCGGTGTCGGCATCAACGCCGTCGCGCGCGAGGCCGGTGCCGACAAGGTTCTCATCTATCGCTATTTCGGCGATCTCGACGGGCTTTACCGCGCTTATGCCGAGACGGGCGACTTCTGGTGGACGGTCGAGGACATGCTGGCAAGCGTGGAAGGCGCGGCAACGCTCGCCGAAGCGCTCAAGGCGGGGTTGCGTTTCCACGCCGCCGAAATGCGCAAACGTCCGGTGACGCTCGCCGTCATCGCGGCGGAGCCGGAGAACCGCACGCCGCTTGTCGTCGCGCTTGAAGAAGTGCGCGAGCGCCGTTCGCTCGACCTCATGAAGAGGATCGCCGCGCGCTACGACGTGCCGGGCGGCGCGGACATTCCCGCACTCACCGCGCTGCTCGCCGCCGCCATCGACTATCTCCTCGCCCGCGCGCGGAGCATCCGCGTCTATGGCGGCGTTGAAATCAAGACGCCCAGGGACTGGGAACGGATATTCACAACCATCGACGCAATGATCGACGGCGCGCTCGCACCCGCGCATCCCAAAGGGAGGAAGATTTCATGACGACGTTCCTGACGCGCCGCCGCCTGCTCCAGGCCGCCGGCGGAATTACGCTTGTCGCCGCGGGCGGTGCCGTCTGGCGCGCCCATGACCGCGGCGTTTTCGTGAAACCTTCCGGCGCGCCTTACGATCCGTGGACGCTCTGGAACGCGCCGGAATATGAGGGCACACCCATTGCGCTCGTAGCCGCCGGCATTCTCGCCTCCAATCCGCACAACACGCAGCCATGGGTGTTCCGCATCGGCGCGGACCGTATCGACCTCCTCGCCGATACGTCGCGCGATCTTGGCAGCTTCGATCCCTGTTTGCGCGAAATGCATATCGGTCTTGGCTGCGCCATCGAGAACATGGCGCTCGCCGCACCGGCAAACGGTTATGCCGTTGCCATCGAACCGGCGGAGGGCTCGCTCCTCGATATCGAGCGCGGCGGCATGGTCCGTGCGGCAACGCTTCGTCTCTCGAAGGCAAACGCAACCACCGATCCGCTCTACGACGCCATCCCGCATCGCCACACCAATCGCTATCCCTATGAGCGCGAGCGCGGCTTTCCGGAAGACCTGTTGCGCAGTTTCGTCGCCATGCCGGCGGACGGCAATGTGGCGCTCTCCCTCTTCACCGAAGGCAAGGAGTATGAAGCGCTCGGCGCCGCCATCGTCCAGGCGACGAAGGAGATCGTCGCCGACCACGAGATGATCGAAGACAGCCACGCCTGGTTCCGCGATGGCCCGCGAGACATGGCGCGCGAACGAAGCGGCCTCGAACTCGACACGGCCGGGCTTTCGCCCGCTCTCCTCACAGCAGCAAAGTTCCTGCCCGCGCTTCCCGCCGAGCAGAGCCACGGTACCTGGCTCGGCCAGACACGCGACACCCATGTGCCGACCGCCGCCCTTCTTGGCATGATCTCGGTGCGCGACCGCTACGACCGTCCGCAGGCGCTAGCGGCAGGGCGGCTCTGGCAGCGCCTTCATCTTGAAGCGAGTGCGGCCGGCGTTGCGATGCACCCGCTCAACCAGCCAGTGGAAACCATCGACCGGGAGCGCCAGACGGACAGGGAAGCGGCTTCGGAAGCACGCCTCGCAAACATCGTGAAGAATCCGGGATGGCAGCCGACCTTCTGCTTCCGCGGCGGATATCCCACGCGCGAAGCGATCGCCAGCGCCCGGCGAAGCGTGGAAGAGGTCATTCAGAAGACTTAGTGTCCCACCCGCCCTTGGGGGCGGGTTGAAAAATTCGAGCTTGCGAAGAATTTTTCGGGGCGGGGGAAATCTTGGCGCCGCACCCCCGCCCCGGAATTTGTTTCGCCAAGGCGACTCAAATTCCGACCCTCCCCGAGGGGAGGGTGGAACTCTATTCTTTCCGTGCCGTGACGACTTCATCCACCGATGGCGGCATCGTCTCGACATAGATGGAGCGGCTCGGGAAGGCGAAGCCCGTTCCCGCGCCTTCGACGATCTGCTTGATGCGATAGGCAAGGGCTTCCTTCACCTCCAGCCACTCGCCCCAGACGGTCGTCCGGGTGAAGCAATAGACCATGATGTCGATGGAGGAAGCGCCGAAACTGTCGACGCGCACGAAGAGTGGCGCAAGCGGCGGCTGCACGAAATCGTCGACCGAAGCGAGATAAGCGCGGATGTCGTCGCAGATACGCTGAAGCTGCTCGTGCGTCGTCCGGTATTCGACGCCGATCAGCCAGGATATCCGTCGATAAGTCATTGCGCTGTAATTGATGACCGCGTTGTCGGAGAGGTGCTGGTTCGGCACATAGACCGGCGCCTTGTCGAACTGGCGCACCCGCGTGGAGCGGAAGCCGATCTTCTCGACTGTCCCTTCGACGACGCCATCCACCTTGATCCAGTCTCCGAAGCCGAAGCGGCGCTCGATCAGGATCGACATGCCGCCGATCAGGTTCTTGAAGAGGTCCTGCGCGCCGAGCGCCACCGCCACGCCGAAAAGCCCGAGCCCCGCGATGATCGGCGCAACCTGAATGCCCCAGGTCTGCAGGATCGTCGCCGCCGCGACGAGCACGATCGCGGTCTTCGCGCCGGCGATCAGCCAGTCGAGAATCTCCGGCGTCAGCACGCGCTCCAACTTCTTGATGCCCTGGCTCACCGGCCCGACGCAGTTGTAGAGCGCCCAGAAGATCGCAACGATGATGAGCGAGCGGTTCAGATTTTCGGTGAAGGTCCGCGCCACATCCTCGAAGGCCAGATATTCCGTCGCGAAGAAAAAACCGAGGGCAAAGAAAAGGAAGCGCAAGGGGTTGCGGATCGCATCGCGAATATAGTCGTCGATCTTCGTCTCGGTGCGCTCCACCCAGCGGTCGGCAATCGCCAGCACGAAGCGGGTGAAGAGCCCACGGAGCACATAGAAGATGCCGAAAATACCGATGGCGACCAGTATGTCGCCAATACTGTGGCCGAGGACTCCCGTCTGCCAGACGTCCTTGACGAGTTCCCAGTAGTCCGAGAAGTTTCCGGCGATACCCTGCATCCCCCCGAGAACCCCTTCGATCAAGCCGCCACAGGCGCGCGCTCGCGCGTCGCGGAGAAGCGTATCTTCGGCCACTTCTCGAGCGTATAGCCGAGTTCCCAGGCGCTCTTGCCCATGAAGACCGGCGCGCCGTCGCGGTCGGTCGCCATGTTGCCGCGATGCGCCTCCATGAAGCGTTTGAGCTCGGCGGGGTCTTCCGCGCTTACCCAACGCGCCGTTTCATAGGGGGCGGGCTCGAAATGCACCTTGATGTCGTATTCCGAGGCAATGCGCGAGGCGAGCACTTCGAGCTGAAGCTGGCCGACGACGCCCACGATCCAGTTCGCGCCGATCTCCGGTTTGAAGACCTGCGTCACGCCCTCTTCCGCCAGGCTTTCGAGCGCGCGGCGCATGTGTTTCGCCTTCATCGGGTCGTCGAGGCGTACACGGCGCAGGATTTCCGGCGCGAAGTTCGGAATGCCCGTGAAGGTCAGGTCTTCCGTTTCGCTCAGCGTGTCGCCGACGCGGATCGTACCGTGGTTCGGGATTCCGATGATGTCGCCCGCATAGGCCTCGTCCAGCAGTTCGCGGTCCTGCGCGAAGAAGAGGATCGGATTGTGAACGCCGATCGTCTTGCCGCTGCCGGAAAGCTTGAGCCGCATGCCGCGCTTGAACTTGCCGGAGCATATGCGCATGAAAGCCACACGGTCGCGGTGGTTCGCGTCCATGTTCGCCTGCACCTTGAAGACGAAGCCGGAGACCTTCGATTCCGTCGGCTCGACAATGCGGCTTGCGGCGGGCTGCGCGCGCGGCGGCGGGGCGAATTGCACCACGGCGTCGAGCAATTCGCGCACGCCGAGTTTCCTCAGCGCGCTGCCGAAATAGATCGGTGTCATATGGCCCGCCAGATAGGCATCGATGTCGAAGGCAGGGCTGCCTTCGCGTGCGAGTTCCATCTCTTCGCGGAACTTCGCGAGTTCGTCCGCACCCGCATATTCGGCGATCTTGTCGCCATCGAGGCTTGGGGGTTCTTCGTCGCTGTGTTCCGTTCCGGGCTTCGCATAGGGAACAAAGCGGTTGTTCACGGGATCGAAAATGCCGCGCAGCAGACCGCCCATACCCGCCGGCCAGATCATCGGCACGGTGTCGAGCGCGAGTTTCGAGGCGATCTCGTCCATCAGGTCGAACGGGTCCTGGCCTTCGCGGTCGATCTTGTTGATGAAGGTGATGATCGGCACGTCGCGCAGCCGGCAGACCTCGAAGAGCTTCAGCGTCTGTGCCTCGATGCCCTTCGCCGCGTCGATCACCATGATGGCGCTGTCGGCGGCGGTGAGCGTCCGGTAGGTGTCCTCGCTGAAATCCTCGTGGCCCGGTGTGTCGAGCAGGTTGCAGGTGATGCCCTTGTATTCGAAGGTCATCACGGCCGACGTCACCGAGATGCCGCGGTCCTGCTCGATCTTCATCCAGTCCGAACGCGCACGCCGGTTGTCGCCGCGCGCCTTCACCTGCCCGGCAAGGCGGATCGCCCCGCCTTTCAGCAGCAGGTTTTCGGTCAGCGTCGTTTTACCGGCGTCGGGGTGGGAGATGATCGCGAAAGTCCGGCGGTTCCGGACCTCCGCCCCCACCTCGCCCGGCCGGGCGGCGGTTTCGGTCGTACTCACGTTGAGCTCCTCAGGATTTGCGGCGGACACTAGCCGAAAGCGCCCGAAATCGCCACCCGGGACAAAAAGGCACGTCTTCGACAAAAATGGCCGCGACAAACTGGCCAATCCTTGACGGCGGCGTCCCGTGCGAGCATGGCGCCATTCGACATTCAATAAAGAGAGAGACCCGATGACCACCGCACGCGACATCATAGAGCCGCATATCGAGGCGGCGCTGGCCGAGGCGGCCGAGAAACAGATCTCGACCGACGCCATGGCCCGCATCATGTTCGAGAAGGTGCTGCATATCTGGCGCGACGTCCGCGCCCCGGAAGACATCAAGGCGGAACTCATGGAAGCCGCCGATCATCTCGACCCGGACGAAGACTTTATGTTCATGCGGCCGTAAACGGCCTCGGGATGTTCATGCGGCCGTAAACGGCCTCGGGATGTTCATGCGCCCTTGAACGGCGCGGGATATCCCTGCGACCGGAAGCATCTAGCGCGCGGAGATTGCCTCGATGATCCGGCAGTCTCCGATGCGGCCGCCCCGGCAGCACTCGCTGAGATGCCGCAACTCCTTCTCCAGCCTTTTCAGGTCGGCAATCTTGCGCTCGATTTCCACGAGGTGATCGAGCGCAAGCCTGTCCACTGCCGCGCAGTCCCGGTCCGTCCGCTTGGAGAGGTCGAGGAGCTCACGCACCTGTTCCAGCGTGAAGCCGAGATCGCGGCATCGGCGGATGAAGTGCAGCCGCTCGCGGTGCTTAGTATCATAGGCGCGGTAGTTGCCACTCGTCCGGGGTGGCTCCGGCAGCAGGCCTATCTTCTCGTAATAACGGATAGTCACGACCTTGGTGCCGGTCGCCTTCGCCAGATCGCCGATACCAGTTCCGTCGCTCATGGCCTTGACCCTATAGTTACTATAGACTCTACCTTAACAGCGTTGAGCAAACAATGCGAGGCAAGCCATGAGCGGACAATGCTGCGACCATGAAGCGAGCGAGGCGCAATTGCGCGATACCGCCTACCGGCGCGTGCTCTGGGCCGCTCTCGCGATCAACTTCATTATGTTCGCCATCGAGATCGGTGCCGGCCTCGCCGCCGGATCGGTCGCGCTTCAGGCGGATGCACTCGATTTTCTCGGCGACACGGCGACCTACGCGATCAGCCTTTTCGTCATCGGCATGTCGCTCCGCGCGCGCGCCCTGGCGGCGCTCGCGAAAGGCGGCGCAATGGCGCTGCTCGGGTTCTGGGTGGCAGGCGCTACCGTCTGGCACGTCGCGTATGGCGGCGCGCCCGAAGCCTTCATGATGGGCGCCGTCGGTTTGGCCGCCCTCACCGCCAACGCCGCCGTCTTCGTCCTTCTCTGGCGCTATCGCTCGGGCGACAGCAACATGCGCTCCGTCTGGCTCTGTTCGCGCAACGACGTGATCGGCAATTGCGCCGTCCTTCTTGCGGCGCTCGGCGTCTTCGGCACCGGCACCGCCTGGCCCGATATCGCGGTCGCAGCGGTCATGTCCACCCTCGCGCTTCAGGGCGCATGGGCCGTCTTCCGGCAGGCGCTCGGCGAACTACGTGAAAGCCGTCTGTCCGGTTCCGCACAGGAGAGGACGGCCTAGCCCACTTTCTCCTGCAGGAAGTGGCGGCCTTCCCGGTCCTCGATCTCGATCACCCAGATATCCGGATCGAAGCGCCTCTGCTTTTCTATATAGGCGTCGGCGTCGGCTTCCGGCTGCCGGCCCTTCGACAACCAGACGAGAGAGCCGTCGCCCTCCCGCGCCGGGCTGAAAACCTCGGCTTCACCGTTCAGCGGGTTCACCTTCACGAGCACGGTGCCCGAGGTGTCGTCGCCCCGGCGCACGACCATCGCCATCGCGCCCGCCGCCTGCGCGCGGCGGATCAGCGCTTTCACCCAGATGTCGGCTTTCAGCCTCGGCGCGATATCCATTGTCGTTTCCGTTGGCCCCTGTGACCGTTTGTTGCCGTAACCCGCGCGCCCCAGCGTCTTTCGGGCCGCTCCCGTTCATGCTTAACGCGTTTCCCGTTTGCGGAGGGGGCCACGCGGCATTAGACTCGGTCACACTTCATTAAGACAAGTCGCCAGTCGCGAGAACCCGGTCAAGCGGGAAGCGCGGCATTCACGGGGCAGCGGGGTTGCCATGAGGGACAAGAACTTGGCCTTGAATTTCCGGGAAAGTGTCCGCCTTGCCGGCCTTTCCGTTTCCACCGCCTTGCTGATCGCCGGCTGCACCGTCGTCCAGGGCGGCAACGCCTCCTCCAGCGAACCCGAAAAGAACAAGGCCGAGCTTGCCGCGAACGAGGCGGCACTCATGGCGAACGACGCCATGACCACGGCCGGCACCGCCACGTCGGTTGCTTCCGCCAATATTCCGATCCCGCTCCCCGCGCCGCGCCGGGCCAATCCGGTTCAGGTCGCCTCGATCGATCCCTCTGCCGGTGTGTCCGCGCTTGCCGCGCGGCCGGGCATGGCCGATCTCGCGGGTGTCTATGTCGATTACGGTTCGGCCCTTGCCGCCGTCGACGCCAACAAACTCAACACGCCGAGCGATGTGCGCCGGGCGCTGGCCGCGCTTCGCTTCCAGGAGCCGGATGCGCTCGCCGAGGGCTGGTATACCACGAGGGCAACGATCGCCGCCGAAGACCCGGTCTTCGCTCAGGGCGTGCGTGCCGAAGTCCGCGCGCGCGGCAAGGCGGCCGTTCTCGAAGCGCTCGCGGCGGATGAGAACTACATCATGCAGCTTCCCGGCGTTAGTTCCGCTTCAGCCGCCGTCGCCGTCTCCATCCGCAACGAGCATCAGCGCATGACCGGGCTCGCCGCCCGCTTGATGGACACGGCCTACAAGTTCCAGAAGCAGAAGTGGGGCATGAGCACGCCGCTGCCGGGCGCCGCCGAAACGAAGTCAGCCGCCCTTGAGGATGAAAGCCTCGCCGGCAAGGCCCGCGCCGTTCTCGCCGCGCTGTCGCCGGTGTCGCGCGCGGAAGCCTATTCGCCGAACGTCATGACCCGCATCCTCACCCTCGGCGCCTATCAGGTAATCGAAGGCTCGATGGAGAAGGGCCTCGCGGAAGGCCGCACTCCCACGGGGCGTTGCCTCAACTGGGCGCGGCTCAATCTCAACCAGTGCATCGCCGCCGCGCGCTTCCCCTCCGAGGAAGCCTATTGCACCTCCAAGCACGCGATCACCGAAGTCAGCAGTTGCTGGGCGGAAGCCGTGCCGCCCTCCACGCTCGCGAACTGAGCGCGGAGATACCGGGCGCCCGCCGGGCGCCGCGCAACGGCGAAAATTTGAATCGAATGCCTCCGGTATTTGAGCAAAATGCGCATCAAATTTGATGCGCATTTTTCTTTGTTTTTATTACACTTATAATATAATTACTTTGGTTTTATAGTATTCAAATCAACCAACGCAAGAATCCTATAGCATAAAACCCGCTTGTACTTGCATTTTATCTATCAAATTAACTGCGCGGCAGCACGCGGCGCCTAATGTCCTCCCTGTAACGCGAACATCTGCCGGGAAAGGACTGTCGCATGTCGTTCATATTGAGAGCCGCGTTCTGGCTGACCGTGCTGGCCTTCCTGCTGCCGGCCGCCGGATACGAAATGGATCCGCAACCCGCGGGCATGGAGGGATATTCCTCCGCTGCCCTCGTCACCGGCGCCGCCCCGCCCACGGAAGATATCGGCGCGGGCGAGGCGCTCACCCTCGCCGCCCGCTCGGCGCAGGACGTCATGGGCTTTTGCGACCGCAATCCGGACATCTGCGCAAAGAGCCACGCCATCGTCGGCCATGTCGTCCGCCAGACGGCCCACTACGGCGGCATGGCGCTCACCTGGCTCACCGAAAAGGCCAGAGAACACGAACAAGGGGCTGCGGCCGGGTCGCAGCCCGCCGCCATCCGTCCCGCCCCATCGAACGGCTACACGACAGGCGCCTGACCTCACCCATCGAGCCCCTGTCGGCTTTCCGGCGTATTCCTAGGTACGCGCCGGCAGCCAAAGCGCCCCGCAAGCAGCCTCCCGGCTTGCGGGGCGCTTGTCCTTTCAGGTCCCGTTCGCTATGTCCTGAGCAGGCAATCCCCGCCCCGAAAGGACGGCGCGAAAGGACGGTATGAGCATTCAGGATCTCGTGGACGATTTCGAATTCCTCGACGAATGGGAGGATCGCTATCGCTATGTGATCGAGCTCGGCAAGGAGCTCGAACCGCTCACGGATGCCGAACACTCGCGCGAAAACAAGGTCGAAGGCTGCGTCAGCCAAGTCTGGCTGGTGAGCGAATTGCGCCGGAAGGCCGACGGCGCGCCGCTTCTCCATTTTCGCGGCGACAGCGATGCCCATATCGTGCGCGGCCTCATCGCCATCCTGATGCGCCTCTATTCGGACAAGACGCCGGAGGAGATCCTGGGCATCGACGCGCGCGCCGTCTTCGCCGCGCTCGGCCTCAACGAACACCTTACGCCGCAGCGCTCGAACGGCCTCTATTCCATGGTGGCGCGCGTCCAGTCGGATGCGAAGGCCGCCGCAGCAGCCGTCTGACCTCACTCCTTGATGCCGTAATGTTCGGCGAGCCGGTCGAGCGCGATCTGCAGCACAAGCTTGCCCGAGCGCTTGGGCCAGCCGAAGCCCCGCTCCGCCGCTTCGAGCCCCTCGAGGTGGCAGCACACGCTCAGCAATATGTCGCCGAGATGCGGCCCCGCCGCCTCTATCGCGCGGCCGACGCGTTCGCGCGCGGCCAGCGCGTGATTTGCGATTTCGGCCGGATCGCGCAGAGGTCCGCGCCGCGTGCCGCTTCTGCCGCCTGTTCCCGCCCAGTCCATCGTGACGCGCGGGCTCATCTGGCCGAGCGTGAAGTCGGTGCGCAGTTTCTCGCCCGCCTCGAATTGCCTGTCGCTGATGAGCGGCTTTCCGTCCGCACCCTTGCGGCGGCGGAGCCAGCCAAGCGGCGTCTCGGCCTCGTTGACCGCGAGCGACACCTCGCCTTCTTCCGTGCGAAAGCGCCTTTCGCCCACAAGCTGATGCTGGGCGCGGAAGGGTTCGGCCTCGGCAATCAGCCGCCGGTAAAGCGCGCGCCCCGCGTCGTTCGCCCGCCAGCGCCGTCGCGCCTCTCCTTCCACAGGCTCCACGAGATCGCGCGCCTCACACTCGCTCCAGACCGAGGCTTCCAATGTCGCGAGCGGACGCTTGCCGCCACCGGGACCGAAGAGCCCGACCCGTCCGTCCACCATTTCGCCCGCAAGATAGCCGGGCTGCGCAAGAAGGCGGAAGATGCGCCGCACTTCCCGTTCGAACCGGCGTTCGGCGGGCCGCATCGTCCGCGCCGCCGTCACTGCTGCCTCCCCCGCTCGCCCGCGCGGCGCAGCGCATGTTCCAGCCGGTCGAGCAGCATGTCGAAATTCTCGTCGTCCCGGCGGTCCTCGACGAGGCGGCAGGCATGGGCAGCCGTCGTCCGGTCGCGGCCGAAATGGCGACCCACCGCCGAAAGGCTGAAACCGTAGATCACATGCGTCAGGTACATCGCGACCTGCCGGGCCTGCGCGACAGGCGCCCGGCGGCGCGTCGGCGAGCGCAACTCGCCGATGGGCACGTTCCAGGCCCGCGCCACCGTCTCCTGCATCAGCGCAACCTTCGCGGCCTGTTCGCGCTCCCGGATGGACCGCTTGATCGCCGCAAAACCCCGGTCGCCCGCAGTGAAATTGCCCACATCGTAAATGCCTTCCCTGACCATGCCTGTCCTCCAGCCTCGACGCCTTGCAGCGGCGAATGAAAACCTCACCCTGGAAACAAGATTTGCATATTTCGTACATATCGGGGATAAATCATGTAAATTTCTTCGCGCGGCTCAGGAGCACCACGTGCGGACCCGGATCAGGCATTTCAGAAAGCAGCGCGGCCTCACCCAGACCGAGCTGGCCCAGCGGCTCGGCACGACGGCCGCGACCGTCTCCCGTCTCGAAACGGCGGACATGACGGTCTCGACCGGCTGGCTCGAACGGATCGCCGGCGAGCTTGCTGTGGGCGTGACGGATCTTCTGGATGCACCGGCAGAAAGCCGCCATGCGGTAACGGGTGAAGTGCGGCGCGGCGGCAATGTCGTCGCCCTGCCCGAAGCTGTGTCGTTGCCGCCCTCTTTCCTCTCGCTCGCGCACGAGCCGATGGGTTTCAGGATCGGGGAGACGCTCGGCGCCTATGCGGACGGCGACATGCTGGTGGCCGACCGCATGGCCTTGGCGGAGGCGGCGGAAGCGCTCGGGCGCGATTGTTTCGCGGGTGGCGCGGAAGGCGATCTCGCCTTCGGCCGTCTCGCGCTGCTCGACGCGCAGCGATGCCTGCTGATGCCGCCGGAAAGCGGCGCGCGCCCGCGCGAGGTTCTGTCGCCGGTCTGGATCGCGCCGGTGGTCACCCTTCTCAGGAACTACCCGCCCGTCAGGAGGACGCGTCCCGGCAACTGACGGTCACGCTGCCGGCCTTGTCTTCCGCGCCGCTGCAATCCATGCCGGGAAAGCACATGGCGGCCGCCGCGCCGCCGAAGCGGAAGGCGACATAGGCTTCCTGCCCCTTCGCATCGATCACGCCATTGAGACTGTATGTCCGCGTATCGCCGCGCGAGAGCGTGATGACGTCGCCGACGGCGGGTTCCGAGAGCGGGACATAGTATTCGCCGTCGAAGGTGATGCTGGCCGAGCCGTTCACATCCGTGATCTCGCATTCGGCGTTCAGGTTGGCCGGACCGTCGCTGCCGCCCCGGATCGGAAAGCTCGCGCTTTCTCCTTCCCGCAGCGTCACTGTTCCGCCTTCGAGTGTCGCGGTCGCTGCCTGCGCCGCCGCATGAGGCAGTGCTGTCAGCATCACGGCGGTAAGCGTCGCGCGCAGAACGAAGGATCGTGAAAAAACATAGACGGGCATGGGCGGTCTCCCTCCAGAGCAGATCCCCGTCGCAGTGTGCACCGCGAGCGCAAGCGGGATCAATGCCGGATGAGACACCGCGAAAGATCAGGCGATGCGGAGATTGGCCTTGCTGGCGAGCGCGTGCGCCTTCTCGGATTGCAGAAACGCATCATGGCCGAGCACCATGACGATGCGCCCCTCCTCATTCGCGAGCGGCAGACGCAGCCAGAACTGAAATATGCCCGGCTGGTTCCAGACTGTGAGCGGAATGACGCCCTGAGCCGGACGGCCGGCCCGCACGACCTCGTGATAGGCCGCGTCCCAATAGCCGGTCTGGTCGCCGAAATCGTACTCGTCGAGATAGTGGCCGGTGAGTTCCACGCCGAAATAGTCGCGCAGCCGCGTGCCGGCCAGCCGCACGCGAAGCCGTTCCTCGCCGCCATCCCCCATCACATCGATCAGGCTGAGAGAGGGAAGCAGCCGACGCAATTCAGCAGGCTGAATATCGGCCCGCGTCGGATAGCCGCCATCGGGCGCCTTCGCGCACCAATAGTCGAAGACTTCGCGCTGCTCCGGCACGATGAGTTGCGCTCTTATGGCCTGGTCTGCAGCGGTCAGCGGATCGTCCTCAGCAATGGCGGCGCGCCGCCCGGTCGCGAATCAACACGAAAAAATACTGGGCGTGTGTGCGTTGCGATGCAAGGGGATTGGGCGATGCAAGGGGACTGGACGATGCAGGCGCTACTTCGCGGAGCGGCGGCTCTTTCGTCCGGCCTGGCCGAGACCCATCTTCTTCGCGAGCCGCGAGCGTGCCTGCGCGTAGTTCGGCGCCACCATGGGATAGTCGCGCGGCAGGCCCCACTTCTCGCGATATTCTTCCGGGCTCAGATTATAGTGGCTGCGCAAGTGCCGTTTCAGCGACTTGAATTTCTTGCCGTCTTCGAGGCAGATCAGATAGTCGGGCGTGATCGATTTGCGAACAGGAACGGCGGGCTCTTCCTTGGGGCCGGAACCTCCCGTGCTGCCGAGTGCGACGTCGGAAAGCGCCGAAAACACCCGATTGATGAGACCCGACAATTCGTCCGGTGCGACTATGTTGTGCCCAACATAGGCCGACACGATATCGGCCGTCATATCGATCAGATCCGCCTTTTCCGCCACCGCGCCCTCGTCTCATCCGGCTCGAGTAATTGTACCGGCATCCAAGAGATCAAGCCGGAAACCGAACCAATATTCATCCAGTTCTATATCTCTCCCGTTGTTTAACAGTCAAGGACTGGCATTGTCGCTGCATATTTTTATGATGACACAGTGGAGGCGCAATGGCCCCTGTGGATGATTTCATGCGAGAACAGACGAGAACGAAATCCTGATACCGTCATTTCAATAAACAGCTCGCCGTTATTCCTTCCTTATTGCCTTCCAGCGCGCCGACAGATAGTCGCCCAGCCGCTCGATGGCCCGCTCGCCTTGCGGCAGCATTTGATAGAAGGCATGCCAGACATGGATCATGCCGTCCCATTCCTCGATTTCCGCTGCAACGCCGCACGCGCGCGCCCGCTGATGGAGAGCGATCGCATCGCCGAGCAGCACCTCATCGCTGCCCACATGGATCAGCATCGGCGGCAAGCCGGTCAGGTCTCCGAAGTTGGGTGACGCAAGGGGATCGCGTGCGTCGGCGCCGTTCAGATAGGCGGCGGCAATGCTTTTGATGCCCGCCTGGTCGATCATCGGATCTGCGTCGGCCCGCGTCGTGTATGTTTCCGTTTCGCAGGTGAGGTCGGTCCAGGGGCTGATCGCGACGGCGGCGGCGGGCATCGGCAGTCCCTTGTCGCGCGCAGCGATCAGCGTCGCGACCGTCAGTCCACCGCCCGCCGAATCGCCGCCGAACGCGATCGCTTGCGGCTCGACGCCGCTTGCGATGAGCCAGCGGTAAGCCGACAGCGCATCTTCGACCGCCGCCGGAAAAGGCGCTTCCGGTGCGAGTGCGTAGTCGACGCTCAACACCCGCGCTTTCGCCGCCGTGGCGAGACGCGACGTCAGGTGACGATGAGAGACGGACGAGCCCTGCACATAGCCGCCGCCGTGAAAATACAGGATCACCGGCGCCGTCTCCGCGCCTGATGGAATATTCCATTCGGCGCCCACACCGCCGAGATCGGCCTTCGATACTTCCACGCCGGCGGGAACCGGAAATTGCTCCGCATTTCCGTCCATCGCCTTGCGGCGCTCCGCATAGCCGAGATTCGCGCCCGCCGCGGACCGCGCGCGGATAAGTTCCTTCAGGCGGCCGATTTCGATGCCTTTGCCTTCTTTGGACATTCATTCCCCCCTATGATTGCTTCACACACGTCGATTCGCGCGGCGCGATATTCGTTCGAGAGCGATGCTAGCAGGCAGCGAAGGCGCCACGCCCAAAAATCATGGTCCCGGCAGCGGGTTTCTACGGGAATGCAAGAAGACACATTCGAACGGCAGGCGGCGCCCTCGCACGAGATTCTCGGCGAAGTCGAATTCTCGCGTGCCGCTTATGACGCCTTCCTGAAACTCGATGCGGATACGCGCCGCCTTGTGAGTCTCGCGCCGCGCGCCGCAGGCCATCGCGAGATCGCACCGGGCATTTTCAGTTCCGATGCGGGGCCAGGGCTTCGCGTTGTCTTCCGCCGCGAGGCGGAGCTTGCTTCCATCCTCGCTCTCACCGGCAGGAGGACCGCATGACGCGACCGGCGAAAGACCACCAGAAGATTACCGGCGCCGACGGCGAGACGCTCTTCGTGCTCGTTCCCGCCGCCGACTATGACGCGCTCTGCCGCGCCGCCGACGATATCGAGGATCTGCGCGCCGCAGGTGCGACGCTCGCCCTCGGTTCGGAGGGTCCGGCGCCCGTTCCCGCCACCGTCGCGCATCGCATCGCCGACGGCGAAAATCCTGTGCGCGTCTGGCGCGAGCATCGCGGGCTCAAGGCGATCGAGCTTGCGCGCGCGGCCGGCATGAGCGCGCCTTACCTCTCGGAAATCGAAACGGGCAAGAAGGACGGCACTTTCCGCACCATGGCCGCAATCGCGAGCGTGCTTGGCGTGTCGCTCGACGACCTTGCGCCGCCCGCCGACGAGGAAGACCGCCGCGCCCGCGAGCGCGCGGCGCTTGTCGACGGCATTCGCGCGCAGATCAGGAAGATTGTCGCGCTCGTCACCGGGCCCAACGCATTCGACACCGGCGCGGTCCGCCGCGCGGTCACGACGCTTGCGGGCGACGCCGTTGCGCTGAAGGCGCAGGAACCTCATGCGGAGGACTGGCTCGGCGACATCCTCGAAGGCGCGCGCGCGGTGCTCGATCTCGTCGACCGCGCGGAAGGCGATATCATGGGCACGGCGCGTCAGGCGCGCCGCGAGCTCGAGGAAATCGTTTCGGGACCGGGCTTCCGTTTCACGGCGCCGCCGCGCGTCGAGCCAGAAGAGGAAGTCCGCTGGTCGCCACAGAGCGCGGCGGAGTGACGATCAGGCTTCGGCGGCGCTGACGCCGCCCAGGGCGACCTCGCTGGCAAACGCCGCATCCCAGACGCGAAGCGCAAAGTCCGCCCGGTCCGTCGAGACCGAGTCGAAAAGTTCGCCGATCCGTTCGAGGTCCTTTTTGGTCGGCAACCCGCCCTGACGCAGGTCGACCGCCGCGACGATGAGATCGCCGAATTCCTTGCGATTCATCGACACTGCCTTCGCGAAGATCGCGAGCGGCTCACCGCCGTGATCGTTCAGGATACGGAACATTGTCTCCGGCCGCACATGGGTCGCGGCCGCAAGTCCGCTCGAAAGCAGATCCGCCCTGTCCGGTCCCTGACCCGAGAAGAACCTCGCGAGACGCTGCTTGTCGATCGGAAGCGGCTTGCGGACCAGCGACAGCGCTCCTTCGAGCACGGGGTCACCCGCCGTCACGCCGTCGATCATGTCTTCCATCGCCGAATGGATGTGGCGGCGCTCGACCGTGAAGCGGTTGAGGATTTCGAGACGCAGCGCGGCCGGCACCCACCAGAACATGAGCTGGGCAAGGCGCACCGTCAGTTCCGGCCTTGCCAGCACCGGCGCCTGCAATTCCGGTTCGGAAGCACTCCGCCGCGCAAGCGTTTCGATGCCCCTGTAGGAAAGCTGCGCCGTGCGGTTTTCGAGGAGGCGGCAGGCAAGTGCCGTGTCGCCCGTCTCGATGAGAACGTCGGAGACGGCGCTCGGCAGGTCCTTGCGATGCGCAAGCATCTCGCGGTGCCGGGTGTCGCCTTCGCGGGCGACATGAATGAGGTCGCCGCCCTTCAGGGGCGAGCCTTCCGCGAGCAGCACCCAGGCGATGTCGATGTCGTCGAGCGCGAGCGCCAGTGCCAGTTCGCGCGGCGCCTCGACATGCTGGGCAAGCCGTTCGGCCAGGCGCATCCGCATCTGCGGGTCGAGCCGCGTCGCGAGCGAGGCCAGCATCGTATCGAGGAGGCTGCGCTCCTGCGGCGAGACGAGGGAAGACGGCAGCAGCGCGAGGTCGGCGAGGCGCCGCAGCACCGCGTCGCGGTCATGGGCGTTCAGGCTTTCGCCTTCCGCCGTCCTGTAGCTTTCGAGCGCCATTTCGTCCGTCCGGTTGGTTTCCTGCCTCATTGGAGCACCCGCGCCGTTAACGGCGCGTAAAGCATGCGGGCCCCGATTTGCGGTTCCGCCGCCCCCGCCCTATCCTGCCCGTCGCCTCACAGAGCCTCAGGACAGCCCATGCGCCGTTTCGCCCCTCTGCCCGTCCTTTTCCTCGCCTTCGCCCTTGCCGCCTGCGGGCTCGGCCGCAGCGAATTCGAGGACGACCCCGCCTACAAGGCCGGCCATTCGGATGGCTGCTGGAGCGCCACCTCGGAAGTTCCGGGCGATCCTTCCACCGTCACCCGCAACGGCGAGGCCTGGAAGTCGAGCGAGGCCTACCGCACCGGCTGGAAGGCCGGTTACAACGCCTGCACCATCCGCGGCCGTTCGGGTTCCATGGGCATGCCCGACCTGCCCGAACGCGGCACCGGCGTCCACTGAACCCCGCACAGGAAACCCCATGCGCCTCATCCTCGGACTGATCCTGCTCGTTGCCATCGCGGCCGCCATTCCCGTCGTCTATTACGGCGAGGTCGATCCCTGCCGCATGCTCGCGAAGGACATGGCGCACGAAGCCTATGGACCGCTCGCCGGCCTCGTCGGCAACGATCCGGACGAGGTGCCGGAGGCAATGGAAAGCTCGATGCGGCTCGTCACGAGCCAGATGAGCGCGCGCGAATGTTCCGACAAGCTGTGGGAACGCTGGACGAGCGGCGCGGAATAAGGCTCAGACCCTTTCGGGCTCCGCGCCCGGCGCGACGGGACGTCCGTCCTCGGCGGCGGTCTCATCAGCGCATTCGAGAATTTCGTGCCAGGCGACGCCCTGTATTTCCTCGACAAGTGCGGCTCCCGCCACAGCCGATGGAAGCTGGTAGCCGGGCTTCGCCCCGCCCGCCAGCACGCGCCGCGCCAGCAGGATCGCCGCCTCCGCCGAATAGACATGCGGCTCCGGCGTTTCAAGCCGCGCACGGCGGATGCGGCCGTCGGGATGGCGCGCCTCGCCCCAGACGAAGGCGCGTCCGTTCTTCAGGTCCGCCGCCGACGGGTTCAGCCGCCCGTTCGACAGCCTGCGTTCGAGACGCTTCAGGCCCCAGCCGCGCCGGAACAGGCGATGCGCCATCGTGCCCGGTTCGAGAGCGCGGGCTGCCTTCTCCGGCAGGGCCTCGTAAGCCTCCACCGTCGAATAGATGCCGCGATGCCGCGCCGCCATTGCCTCGCCGCGCCAGGGCGCGAGCCAGGCCTTTTCCGGTCCCGCGTCGAAGTCGACCTCGATCGTGCGCTCGCCCGCCCGCGCCGGCACGAACTGCCCGTTCTTCAGCATCTCGCCCTCTTCGCGCATTGCCGCGACGAGGCGCGCCGCCTCTTCCATGGTGCGATGCCCCTGCTTCACGGCAAGCGACACGGCGCGGGCGCCGGGCAGTATCTGCGCAAGGCGCACCGCCACCGCATCGGCCGCCGCGAAGTCGAAGCCGGCGCCCGCCATCAGCATCGTCTTCGCCTTCTGCGCCGCCTCGTCGAAACCGGCAAGCGCGGCCACATGGGCGCGGCCGGCCGACAGATCGATCAAATGCGTGCCGGTCGCGATGCAGGAAACAACGAGCGAGCGCATGTCGTCGCCTTCAAGCGTCGCGCAGTTCACGAGCACGCCCACATCGTCGAGCTGCGCCGCGATGCGCTCCGCATTGCCGAGCGTGAAGGTCCGCGGTTCCGCGGGCGGCATCCCGCCCTTCGCTTCCTTCGCCAGCGCGGCGGCATGCTGTGCGACGCCTGCGATCGCCCGGCCGCCGGCGACATGGGAAAGTCCCGCCCGCATCGCCGCACGCGACACCAGCGCGCCCATGAAGCCGTCGACGCCGTAGACGAGTATCCGCGATTTCATTCCGATCCCCGGATGCCAGCCAAAGCCCGGGCATATCCCGCCAACGGGCTTTCGAACCCCTCTGCAATGCGTCATTGTTACGGAGAGGGAGGAATATTCGCAATGCGAAGCTCGGCCATTCCGTCGCGCAGCGCGTATTTGCGCGCGGTAGCGTTAATTTTTTGCCTGTTCGCCATTCCAGGCACAGCGTTTTTCGCCGGTTCGCCGGCCGATGCCCGCATGCGCATCGAGACGGGGCGCGACCTGCGCGATGCCTGCGCCGTTCTTGTGGAACATGCGCTCAATCCGGAACCGCCGACGCCGCGGCTCGCGCGCTATTGCCGGCAATATCTCGCGGGGTATTTCGAATCGCTGCGCGTGCTCCATGACAATCACGGCGGCGAGGGCATCTACGGTCCCTCCGGCGACGATCCTTACGCCTGTCTCAATCTCGACGGACCGCGCAGCTTCGACCAGCTTGCGGCCCGGGTCGTGCGCACGAGCGAGTGGCAACCCGATCTGCTCGACGGCGACGCCCTCGCCCTCGCGCGGAAAGCCTTCGCCGACCGCCCGCCTTGCTGATATCGAGGATTGAAAAGCTGTCATTGCAAGTTGCCGCAACACTCCCAATATGCGTCATGACCCGCTTTATGCGGGTCATCCACGTCTTTGCAGCCATCATCAAGGAAAGACGTGAATGGCCCGGACAAGCCGGGCCATGACGAATTCTTCTATTTCATCCATCCTTCATGTAGCTCCCATGTCTTCAGCCATTGAAATTTCCGGCCTGTCGAAGGTCTATCCCGGCGGCTTTCAGGCCCTGAAGAAAGTCGATCTCGATATCCGCAAGGGCGAGATCTTCGCGCTGCTCGGACCGAACGGCGCGGGCAAGACGACGCTCATCAGCATCGTGTGCGGCATCGTCAATCCGAGTTCCGGCACGGTGCGCGCGGGCGGTCACGACATCATCCGCGATTTTCGCGCCGCGCGTTCGCGCATCGGCCTCGTGCCGCAGGAACTGGCCGTCGAGGCCTTCGAAAGCGTCATCGACACGGTGAAGTTCAGCCGCGGCCTTTTCGGCAGGGCGCCGAACCCGCAGCATATCGAAAAAGTCCTGCGCGACCTCTCCCTCTGGGACAAGCGCGACAGCCGCGTGATGGAGCTTTCGGGCGGCATGAAGCGCCGCGTGATGATCGCGAAGGCGCTCTCCCACGAACCCGAGATCCTCTTTCTCGACGAGCCGACCGCGGGCGTCGACGTCGAGCTTCGCCGCGACATGTGGGAAATGGTGCGCGGCCTGCGCGAGAGCGGCGTCACCATCATCCTCACCACGCATTACATCGAGGAAGCCGAGGAGATGGCCGACCGTGTCGGCGTCATCAATCATGGCGAACTCATCCTCGTCGAGGAGAAGAGTCGTCTGATGAAGAAGCTCGGCAAGAAGCAGCTTGCCGTTCATTTGCGCGCACCGCTCGCCGCGCTGCCGGAGGCGCTTGGTAACCGCCCGCTCGAACTCGCCGACGACGGCCACACGCTCGTCTACAGTTTCGACGCACAGGCGGAAGAATCCGGCATTCCCGAACTTCTGAAAAAACTCGGCGAACTCGGCATCGACTTCCGCGACCTCAGGACGCATGAAAGTTCGCTCGAGGAAATCTTCGTCAGCCTCGTGAGGGCCCGCGCATGACGCTCAATCTCCACGCCATTCGCGCGATCTATGTTTTCGAGATGGCGCGCACCTTCCGCACGCTGATGCAGAGCATCGCCTCGCCGGTCATCTCGACCTCGCTTTATTTCGTCGTCTTCGGCGCGGCCATCGGCTCGCGCATCCAGGAAGTGGACGGCATTTCCTATGGCGCCTTCATCATTCCGGGCCTCATCATGCTCTCGCTTCTCACCGAGAGCATTTCCAACGCCTCCTTCGGCATCTACATGCCAAAATATTCGGGCACCATCTTCGAAATCCTGTCCGCGCCCATTTCCGGCGTCGAAACCGTCATCGGCTATGTCGGCGCGGCGGCCACGAAGTCGCTCATCCTCGGCATCCTCATCCTCATCACCGCGCGCTTCTTCGTCGATTACGAGATCCAGCATCCTTTCTGGATGGCCGCCTTCCTGCTCCTCACCACGCTCACCTTCTCGATGTTCGGCTTCATTCTCGGCATCTGGGCCGACAGTTTCGAACGCCTGCAGATCGTGCCCATGCTGATCGTCATGCCGCTCACTTTCCTGGGTGGCAGCTTCTATTCGATCACCATGCTCCCGCCCTTCTGGCAGACGGTGACGCTGTTCAATCCGGTGGTCTATCTCGTCTCCGGCTTCCGCTGGAGCTTCTACGGCTCGTCCGATGTCGGCATCGAACTGAGCCTCCTCGCCATCTTCGGCTTCCTCATCCTCTGCACCGGCACCATCTGGTACATCTTCCGCACGGGGTATCGGTTGAAGGTATGAGGATGAGGATCGGTTCGCACCTACCTTTCCAAAATCGTCATTGCCGGGCTTGACCCGGCAATCCAGTAGCCGCGCAAGCGGCGTCGTTCTTCGAAAGACTCTTTCAAGCGGTGTGCGCTTTCGTCTCTCATCCTGGATGCCCAGCCTCCTTTGAACCCAAGGAGAGTCCGGGCAAGACGGATTTGGGAGATGCTATGCCGGACGCCTGTGGACAATTGTCAAAGCTGAAACAAAATATTGAAGCCGACTTCGCGGAAGCCGTTGATGAGCACCCTATGTGTCCAGCAAGTACTTTGAGGATACAGGACCTGGCCATCGCCAAAGGAACAGTCCAAAGTTTCAGCACTAGGGCTGAGGCAACAACAAGTTGGAATTTGCAGATGTCCACCATGCGATGCTCTCGATTTCTATCCCTTTTGGCTGTTCTTTTTGCGGTTGGCGGATGCGCTTCCACGACCACCGTGCAACTCGATCCCTCACCGCAGGAACCCGTTTGCGCAGTATCCGCAACAGCACTGATTTTGTGGATGCCGGAGTGGCGAGCGGACCAGAAGGATGTACTCGCCAGGGAAGCCGCAGCAGCCGATGGACTCAGCAAGTTCTTCGAGAGATCGGGATGCTTCGAATCTGTTTCAATTGAGCGGTTGCCGCTGACCTCTGAAGAAGCCGCTCAAGTTGCCGCCGCCGACGCGACAAAACGAAACGATAAAGTCGTCCTAATAGCCGTCCGAGAGTTGGGCCCCATTGTCAAAATTGGTGCATCGGCGGCCCTTGTTGAGGGTGGAACCGAGGTTGTTCTTGGGGTTTCGGAGTTCATGTCGGGCATGACGGGTCCAAGGACATTTACCGTTCAGTGGCGCAGCGGTGGTCCCGGCGTAGTCAAGGGCGTTGCCAGCCTCCCACAAGACATGCAAGCAGCACTTGCGGCTGGACTTCAGCCTCCCGTGCGGTGACGCCTGACGCTCTGCTCAAGCTGTGACCCAGCGGTGACGATCCGGAGAAATAGAACACAGCGTAATTGTTGGTGGCAGCGCGCATCGGCGCAAATGCGGTAGTGGCGTCCGGCCCAATCACCCTTCAAGTAGCATGCGTGCGGGGCTGTTGGTCCCTGCGTATGTCGTCTTTCGACGATTGCCTGCCATTCCACTTGAGTATTCAAGCCAAGGCTCACTCTATAAAGGCACACAGCGCAGGATCGTCGCCAGAAGCCGCGCACGTAAGGCGTGATGTGCGCCGGGCATGGGGTTCGGTGATGAAGCCATGCCAGCCCTCACCCCCACCTCACCCACCGTCCATGAAAATCGGCGCGGCCGAGTTCCTCGTCCGTGCCCTCCGGCCACATCCGAAGCCTTACGCTCGCCGACATCGCGGCCTTCGCGTCCGCTTCGACCGATATCCAGGCGAGCGGCGTATCCTTCGTCGCCGCCGCGCCCGCCCGTTCCATCGCGGCCTCGATCCGCGCCTGCGTCTCGCGGGGCATGTATTGCCACATGATCGTGTGCATCAGCACGCGCGCCCTGCCCTCCACGCCCGGCGCGGCGAATTCGCGCTCGACCCAATCGGCCGCATCCGCCCGTTCGACCTTCACCCCCATGTGGGCCGTCTCCCTGAGCGCCGCCTCGATCCGTGCCAGCCGCGCCGTCTGGTCCGGCCATATATAGGAGAGCAGCCGCTCGCGCTGCCCCTCATCCGACGCATCGAGCGGATTGAGGTCCGAGCCCTTGCGCGAAACGACGCGCAGTTCCCCGTCGAGCGGCGGCAGCTTCCCCTGCCATTCCGAGACGATCTTCACCGGGCTCGCCGCGTCGCCCCAACGCGCCGACCCGAGCTCATAGGCATATGCATCGAAACCGAGATTGAGGCCCGCGCTCGCGCCGATCTCATATACGTCGAGCGGATGCCCGGTCCGCTTCGCGATGTGCAGCACCGCGCCCAGGATCGCACTCGAACGCGAGACCTCGTTCGTCTGCGGCGCGCTGTCGAGGAAGCGCGTCAGGAAATCGTCATGGCCTGCGATCGCCGCTTCGAGCGCGCGCCACAGCGCCCCGTCATCCACTTCGTTCGGCGGATAGGCGGCAATGAGTTCCGCCACGCCCTGCCGCTTCAGCGCATGGAAGGCGCCCGCCGCGCGCAAGGGGAGCGCATCGCTGTCGGGCCTGCCCTGCCAGCCGAGCACGCGCGCACCGAAATGCGACGTGCCGCTCAACCGCTCGCCGAGAAGGCGGCAGACGCGCGAAGTGAAAGGCGAACCCAGCGCCTCGCAGGCAAGCGCCTGTCTCTGGAAGTCGTCGCGTATGCGATGATCGCTCGAACTCATTTCCACATTCTCCAAACTACATGTCATTGCCGGGCTTGACCCGGCAATCCAGCAGCCGCGCAAGCGGCGTCATTCTTCGAAAGACTCTTTTTCGTCGCATCGATCTCGGTTCCCCACCCTGGATGCCCGGATCAAGTCCGGGCATGACGGGGAGGGAGAGGAGGACCGGCGCTCAAGCCGCCGCCTCGCCTTCCGGCCAGTCGCCGACATAGGAAGACTGCGGGCGGATGAGCCGGCCGACGCGCTCCTGTTCCATCACATGCGCGGTCCAGCCCGCGATCCGAGCCATGGCGAAGACGCTCGTCACCGCGTCGCGCGGAATGCCGAGCGCCTCCAGCAGCACCGCCGTGTAGTACTCCATGTTGGTGTCGATGCGGTGGCCGGGCTTCGCCGCACGGAGCGCCTTCAGCGCGGCGGTTTCCACCTCGCGCGCGAAGCGGACGCGCTCGTTGCCATTCGTCAGGATCGTCACCGCCTTGTTGAAGACATCCGCCCTCGGGTCGCGCACACGGTAGACGCGGTGGCCGAAGCCCATGAGCCGCGAACCGCCGGCGATTTCCCTCTGCAGCCAGGGCTCGATGTTTTCGCGCGTCCCGATCTCGTCCAGCATGTCGAGCACGGGGCCGGGCGCGCCGCCATGAAGCGGGCCCTTCAACGCGCAGAGCGCGCCGACCACCGCCGAGATCGTGCCCGCCCTTGTGGAGGCGATCACCCGGGCCGTGAAGGTGGAGGCGTTCATGCCGTGGTCCATGACCGTCACCAGATAGGCGTTGAGGGCCTCCACCTCCGCTGCGGAAGGCACCTCATCCCTCAGCATACGGAGGAAATCTTCGGCGTGACCGGCCCGGGCGTCCGGCGCAACCGGGGATTTCCCCGCTTCCGCGCGGACGAGCGCCGCGGTCATCACCGCCGCCGCCCCGAGGGCGCGGATATGGGCGGGGATATCCCGGTCCGCCGCGTGCTTGTCCGGTTCGTCAGCAAGCATCGACAGTCCGGTGCGGAGACCTTCCGTGACAGTTCGATGACATTTCGATGACAGAAGCGCCGGGATATACCCGTATGCCACCTCGCGCGCCCGTCCGAGCGCCTTGCGCACCTCCGCCTCCGACGGCGCCGGTTCGAGCCCCGCCGCCGTCCAGAGGGCAGCCGCCGCGCCTTCGAAATCATGAGCCTTTACAAGCTCTTCGACCTCATAGCCCGCCACGATCAGGCGCCCCGCCTCGCCGTCCACATGGCTCAGCGCCGTCTCCGCCGCCACCACATTGTCGAGGCCGCTCGCGCTCACGCGGGGTGTCTCGCTCTTCAGCGTCACGTTGCCTGACATTTCATGTCTCCTTTTCATCGGGCACGGAAAATCGCGCCTTTCCAATGGGTTGGCGGTTCGTTCCCGGCGCAGGCCCCGCGCGATGCGGGGGCCTCCTTGCCCTTCAAGCTGGAGACAGGTTGATTGTCGGTCAATCTTGATTAAGATAATCAATATATAGAAAAGAGCGCGCCATGGCCGAAAATCCCGAGAATCTCTACCTTTCCGCGCGTGAGGCCGCGGCCGAGCTCGGCATCTCGCTCCCCACCCTCTACGCCTATGTAAGCCGCGATCTCATCCGCTCCGAACCTGTGCCGGAGAGCCGCGCCAAGCGCTACCGCGCGGAGGATGTGCGCGCCCTCAAGCGACGAAGATCGTTGGAAAATCAAGAGGTTAGCGGCGCGCCGGGCACGCTCAGCTTCGGCCAGCCTGTGCTCGATTCTGCGATCACGCTGATCGCGGACGGGCGTCTCCACTATCGCGGTTCCGATGCGACGGCGCTCGCCAGGAGTTCGAGCCTCGAGCAGGTCGCCGCCCTTCTCTGGGGGTGCCGGGACTTTCAGCCCTTCACGAAAGACGCCGTCTTCCATCCTTCCGGGCGTCTCGCGGCGCTTGCCGCCTCGCTTTCGCTGGTGCCCCGCATCGAGCGCTGCCTGTCGCTCCTACCACAGGCAGCGTTGGAGGATGCGGCCGTCTACAACATGACGGATCGCGGCCTCGCCGCCACCGGCGCGCGCCTCCTTCGCTATGTCGCCGCCGTCATCTCCGGCGAGACCCCAAGCGACAAGCCGGTTCACGAAGTGCTGACCCGTGCGCTCACGCAAGGCGAGAAGCCAGCCTCCGAACTCATCCGCGCAGCCCTCGTCCTCTCCGCAGATCATGAGCTCAATGCGTCCGCCTTCACGGTGCGTTGCGTCGCCGGCACCGGCGCAACGCTCTATGGCGCGGTGCAGGCAGGAATATGCGCCGCTCAGGGGCCGCGCCATGGCGGATTGTCGGGGCGCGTCGAGGGCCTGCTCCTCGACATGGCGAACCGTCAGGACGTGGAAGATGCGGTACTTCAAAGACTTAAGGACAACGACCCGGTGCCTGGCTTCGGTCATCCGCTCTATCCGGACGGCGATCCGCGCGCGGCGGCGCTGCTCGCAATGGTTGGAGAAAAATATGGCGACGACGCCAATTTCGCACGCGCCGAGCGCGTCGTCCGCGTGATGGAGGAGGCGGGTGGCCTCAAGCCCAATATCGATTTCGCGATCGCCACCGTTGGCGCCGTGCTGCACCTGCCCCGCGGTGCGGGCCTCAGCATGTTCGTGCTGGGCCGCACGGCAGGCTGGATCGGTCACGCGATGGAGCAATACCGCACGGGCCTGATGATCCGTCCCCGCGCGCGCTATACCGGCGAAGCGCCGCGCTAGATTGCACTTCGCCGCGCCGGCGCTTCCGTCACGATGCGCGAGGATGGCAGCAGGGCATGGGCTTTCGTCCCCTTGCCAAGCTCGCTTTCGAGCCAGAGACGGCCGCCATGCGCTTCGACCATCGCCTTGGTGAGCGCGAGGCCGAGCCCCGTGCCCGAACGCGTGCGGGTGAACGAATTTTCGACCTGCTCAAAGGCTTCGAGGACCTTCTCAAGCTTCTCCGCGGGGATGCCGATCCCCGTATCCTCGACCGTCAGCAACATGCCCTCCGCGCCGCATCCGTCGTCCGGTCCACAGACGCAAACCGAAAGCGTCACCGTTCCCCCGGCCGGGGTGTATTTGATCGCGTTCGAGAGAAGATTGATCAGAACACGGCGTATCTGTTGTTGATCCGCGTAAATCGGCGGCAGTCCTTCCGCGAGCGTCACGCGAAGCTGCAACTCCGCATCCGCGATTGACGGGCGAAGCATACGCAGCACGTCCAATCCGACGTCCATTGGAAAGAACACACTCTCGCGCAGTTCGACATGGCCGGATTCGATCTTCGCCATGTCGAGCAGCTCGTTGATCATGTTCAAAAGATGGACACCGCTCTTGTGGATGTCCTCGACATATTCCTGGTAGCGCGGAGGCTGCACCTCGCCCAGTGTTCTCAGCCGCATCATGTCGGCAAAGCCTATAATGGCGTTCAGAGGCGTGCGCAGCTCATGGCTCATGCTCGCAAGAAACTGCGTCTTGCTGGCACTTGCCGCTTCAGCGCGGCGGGTTTGTTCTTCGAGTGCGGTCGCACGCGCGGTGGCCAGGTCAGCCATCACCATCATCAGCCGGGCCGCATCGCCGATGCCCGCATAGGTCCCGTTTTCGGTCACTACGAACGGCCGCATGCGCATGTCTCCGAATGCGTTTCGGGCGCGAGTGTTGATCGTTTCGCAGCTCGTGCCGGCATCGACGATCAGAACATCGCGTTCCATCAGCATCGCAACCGGCCGCTTTCCATACAGCTCGGCGCCATACATGCGGGCATAGGTGATGAGAAAGTTCTTGCGGCTGACGAGACCAACAGGACGCCCATTCCGGACGACGGGAATGCTCCGCGTTTCCGGTTCCGACAGGAGGCGGTCGAATACGGACGCGCAGGCCGTATCTGGTGAGACGGGTACCACGTGGATGGCAAGGTCGCGCGCGGCAGGAGGTGTCATGCAAATACCAAAACTGACGAGCTACAAAAATCGCGGCTTCACTTATTGTACAAAGGCGCTTAACGGAGGCTGAAAGCTGCGCGGTTCCGGGATAGATTTCATGAAAGTGTCATGAAGCAGATGAAAGCCGGGAAACGATGACAGAAGGAAGAACGGCCCTCGTTGCAGGCGCCACGGGACTCGTCGGCGGACATCTCATCCGTCAACTGATCGACGACGCAACCTGTTCGCGGATCGTCGCGCTGACGCGGCGGCCGCTCCATGAGCCTTCCTCACCGAAGCTCGATGTTGTCGTCGCAGAGCTCGACACTGCGGAGAGCGCGCTTCAAGACATCGCGGCGGGGGACGCCTATTGCGCGCTCGGCACAACCATCAAGGTTGCGGGAAGTCAGGACGCCTTCCGCAAGGTTGATCACGACTACATCGTCGCCTTTGCGCGCGCAGCGAAAGCCGCCGGAGCGAAACGCTTCATGCTCGTTTCCGCCATCGGCGCCGATCCCGATTCCTCGATTTTCTATTCGCGGGTGAAAGGCGAGACGGAACGCGACGTCGAGGCCGTCGGCTTCGAAGCACTGCATATCTTCCGTCCGGGAATCCTTCTTGGCGAGCGAGCCGAGCGCCGCCTGCTCGAGCAGATCGGCATGGAGCTCTCGCCTTTCATCAATGCGCTGATGCTGGGCCCTGCGCGCGCCTATCGGGCCATCGCCGCGGAAACGGTGGCAAGGGCCATGCGCAGCGCCGCAGCCTCGACTCTTACCGGCCGCCACATCCATACCTATGACGCGATGATCCGTCTGGCAGGGGTTTAATTCCCGCGGCCTGTGGTAAGGTTCCAAAAATGAATTGACCTTGGGAGGAGGCGGCAATGGCCGTTCGCCGCGGAGATTTTCGTCGTCCGTTACCGGGACATTGGGCATGACCGCACCCGTAACAGCGCCGCCGGGAGATAACGCTGGAGACAGGACTGCAAGACAATTGCGCCTGCGTCTCTATCTCGGCGGGCAGGCGAGCTGGTTCATCAGCCTTGGCATCCAGTTCGTCATTTTTCCCTACCTCGTGACGCAAGTACTGCACGAGCCGGCGGCCCGCGTCGGCATCGCGCAGATGTCGCTCATGATCCCCTCTCTTGCCTTCATGCTGCTCGGCGGAACGGTTGCCGATCACGGCGATGCGCGACGCATTCTCGTGCGCGTGCATCTCTTCGCGACCGTACCGCCGCTCGTCCTCGCGCTGATCTTCATGACGGGCAACCTCACCTATGGCGCGTTGATCGTCTACGCGCTGACAATGGGAACGCTTGGCGCCTTCGCCATCCCCGCACGCGACGGCGCCCTGACGCGTGTCGCAGGCGCGAACATTCAGCGGGCGGTGACGCTCGCCATGGGCGTTCAAATGGGATCGCAGCTCGTCGGCATGCTGATCGCGGGGCTTGCCGCCTTCACCGGTACACCGGCACTCCTCCTCTTCCAGGCCATCGTGATGCTCGCAGGGTTCGGGGCTTCAGCACGCCTTGAGCCGCTGCCGCCAACGAACACGGCGTCTGCCGCCAACCGCTTCGTCCAGATCGCCGACGGAATCAAAGCCGCTGCGCGGACACCGATCGTCGCGACGGTGATCGCGCTCAACTTCGCGGTCGGCCTCTTCTATGTCGGCAGCTTCCTCGTCGTACTGCCGCTGATGCTGCGCGACATCTATCAGAGCAACGATCAGGAGTTCACACGCGACTTCGCCATCATCAACATCTGCTTCTGGGGTGGCACGATCATCGCCAACCTCGCGCTTTTCCGGATCGGCCATATCCGTCATCGCGGGCGGATCATGATGGCGTCGCTCACGAGCGGCCTCATCATTCTGGCCCTCTTCCATTTCCACATGCCGTTCTGGCTGCTCTGTGTGCTCATTCTGTGGTGGGGCATGGGCGCCGGCACGACCATGACCATGGGCCGCACCATCGTGCAGGTTGCCGCATCCGAGAATCATCGCGCGCGGGTTCTCGCGGCTTATCAACTTGGATTCTCCGGCGGCGCACCGCTCGGATCGCTGATGATGGGACTGATGGTCGGCTGGCTTGGCATCTTCGATGCCGTGCTCATCCCCGCAACCATCATGGTTGGCATACTGGCACTGCTCTATTTCGTGACGCCGATCTGGAGCTACCGCGCGGAGTCCGAATAAAAAACGGACCGGCGATCAGGCCGGTCCGTTCAAAGCTTCGCTCTCGCAGGAAATCAACTCGCCAGACGCTCCGGCTCACCGCGGGCAGGTGCGGAAGGCTTTGCGAACTCCATCACGCCGTCATCCACCTTGCCGAACTTCATCGCCATGATGTCGAGAGCGTAGTTCTGGTAGAGCTTCCAGGGCTTCTTCGATCCCTGCTTGGGGAACTTGTCGAGCGACCGCTGCACATAGCCGGAGGTGAAATCGAGCCAGGGCTCTTCCTCGACCGTTCCGTCCTTCAGGCGCGGTGTCGCCTGCCGCGTTCCCGTCGCATCCATGTGATTGATCAGACGGCAGACATATTCGCATGTCAGATCGCATTTCAGCGTCCAGGACGCATTTGTGTATCCAAAAGCCGAAGCGAGGTTCGGCACGTCCGAATACATCATGCCCTTGTAGCTCATGGTGTCCGACAGATCGACCTGACGTCCGTCCACGCTGAGCTGCAGCCCGCCGAGCACCTTGAGGTTGAGGCCCGTCGCCGTGACGATGACGTCTGCCTCAAGCTCCTTGCCCGACTTCAGCAGAATGCCCTTTTCGGTGAAGGTGTCGATGTGATCGGTGACGACCGAAGCGCGACCTTCCTTGATGGTGTCGAAGAGATCGCCGTTCGGAACGAGACAGAGGCGCTGATCCCACGGATTGTAGGCCGGCGTAAAGTGCTTCTTGACGAACTCGGAGCCAAGCTGCTCGCGCACGCCCTGCAGAATCATCTGCTTCGCCTTCTCCGGCTTCGCGCGGCAATATTTGAAGAAGGCCATGCCGAGCAGCACATTCTTCCAGCGGGTGATGCCGTAAGCGAGTTTCGGCGGCAGCTTGCTGCGCAGCCAGTTCGCGAGACCGTCTTCGGCGGGGCGCGAGACCACATAGGTCGGCGAGCGCTGCAGCATCACGACATGCGATGCGTCCTTCGCCATTTCGGGCACGAGCGTGACGGCCGTCGCGCCACTGCCGATGACAACGACGCGCTTGCCGGAATAATCGAGCTCCTCCGGCCACTTCTGCGGATGCACGACGCGGCCCCGGAAGCGGTCGACGCCCTGGAACTCCGGCGTGTAGCCCTGGTCGTAATCGTAGTAGCCGCTGCACATGAAAAGGAAGTTGCAGGTGAAGCGCACCTTCTCCTTCTCGGGTCCGCGCTCTGCTTCCACGGTCCATGCCGCATCTTCGCTCGACCAGGATGCGCTCTTCACCATGTGACCGAAGCGGATGTGACGGTCGATGCCGTTCTCGCGCGCCGTCTCGCGGACGTAGTTCAGGATCGAGGGACCATCCGCAATCGCCTTCGCTTCCGTCCAGGGTTTGAACGAATAGCCGAGCGTGTACATGTCCGAGTCGGAGCGGATGCCGGGATAACGGAAGAGATCCCAGGTGCCGCCGCTGCGCTCGCGTCCCTCAAGGATGACGTAGCTCTTGCCGGGGCAATTTTTCTGCAAATGAAAGCCCGCGCCAATGCCGGAAAGGCCGGCGCCGACAATGAGCATGTCGAAATGTTCAAGCGTCATGGATCGACCGATCTCCAGATTGACGTCGGGTCACACAAGTTTTTCCTGCCGATTTTCTACCTGCTGGTGCGGCAAAATGCACCATGTAATTTACATGGAAGTAAGTAGCCCTTCAAAGCTTCGCAAGTCCGCCTGAACAGGACTGCACATCATCGCATGAATGGCGACGAAGAGACGGGAACCCGAGGCAAGTGTAGTAAGGTCTCCGAACCAAAATTACCGTGAAGGATTCGGAGGAATGACGACGCCGGCACGCGACCACAGGACCGACCATCGATGGTACATGGCCGGACTGTGGAGCTACTTCCTCGCCGGCGGTATTCAGGGCGTGCTGTTTCCCTGGATCATCGCTTATGTGCTGCATGAAAGCCCTGACCGCGTCGGCATCGCGCAGATGTTTTCCATGCTGCCGATGCTGCTGCTCGGATTGTTCGGCGGTGCGGCGGCGGACCGCGCGGAGCTGCGCAAACACCTCATGCGCCTGCAAGCGATCGCGATGCTGCCGCCGCTCGTGCTCGCACTCCTCATCTATAACGGGATACTTTTCTACGAGCTGATGATCCTGTACGTGCTCGCGCTCTCGTCGCTCGGCGGCTACATCATGCCCGCGCGCGACTCCATGCTCTCGCGTGTCGCAACGCAGAGCATGGGCGGCAACATCCAGCGCGCCGTGGCGCTTGCCATGAGCGGACAATTTCTCGGCCAAGTGGGTGGCTACGCACTCGGCAGCCCGGCCGAATATATCGGCGCCTGGCCGCTGCTCATCCTGCAGAGTTCGCTGCTCGGCTTTGCCGCCTTCACGACGTCGCGCCTCGAGCCAGCGCCTCCTTCGCCACGCGCGGAGAAACGCCGCCAGCCCTTCAAGGATGTGAAGGAAGGCCTCGCCGCCGTGTGGAACGACGAACGCATCCGACCCGTGCTGCTGTTGATGTTCTTCTCGGGCATCCTCTTCATGGGCGTGTTCATGGTTCTGTTTCCGATCCTCATTCGCGACGTCTATCACGGCAGTTCGCGCGAGATCGGCTTCGTCTTCATGTCCTTCTTCGGCGGCATCGGCATTTCGTCTTTCGTGCTGTCGCGCTTTCGTCCGATCCACAAACAGGGCCGCGCGATCATGCTCGCCATGTGCACGGGAGCGGTGGTGATGGTCTTCATTCACTTCGAGCCGCCGATCTGGGGCGTGTTCCTGCTTGCGCATTGCTGGGGGCTTGCCGCGGGCGTCTCGATGGGCCAGTCGCGTGCAATCGTGCAGGAGCGTGCGTCCGATGCGCTCCGTGCACGGATGCTTGCGGGCTTCAACCTCGGAACGATGGGCGGCGGGCCGATCGGATCGGTCCTGATCGGTTTCCTGATTGCATGGATAGGGCCGCTCGACGCGGTGCTGGTTCCGAGCGCGCTGATGCTCGTTTTGTGGGTGGCGATCTTCTTTCTCACGCCGCTCTGGCGGATCGAAGCACCGAAGCCAAATCAATCCGCTCACGGATGATCTACCTTCCGGAAAACCGGGGGATTATTTATTTCCGGGGATAAAGGGCGCCGGTTGTCATCGAAATGTCATCGAAACGTCACGAAACACATCGAGACCTGCCCTCCCGAAAACGAAAACGCCGCTTCCGGGGACAAGTGCCTGGAAGCGGCGTTTCGCGTTGAGGCGACTTATCCCCTATTCGTATTTGCGTTCGTTCCACCAGGGGAAAAAGGAGGGCATATCCTTCGACACCTGGCAGGGATAGTTCGCGGCGCGCTTCTCGAGGAAGGACATGACGCCCTCCTTCGCATCGGCGCTCGCACCGCGCGCGTAGATGGCGCGGCTGTCGATCTTGTGCGCTTCCATCGGATGATCCGCGCCGAGCATGCGCCAGAGCATCTGGCGCGTGAGCGAGACGGAAACGGGCGCGGTGTTGTCGACGATCTCGCGGGCGAGTTCGCGCGCGGCGGGAAGAAGATCGTCCGGCTTGTGGATCGAACGGACGAGACCGCCCTTCAGCGCCTCTTCCGCACCGAAGACGCGGCCCGAATAAGTCCATTCGAGCGCCTGGCTGATGCCGACGACGCGGGGCAGGAAATAGCTCGAGCAGGCTTCCGGCACGATGCCGCGGCGCGCGAAGACGAAACCGAATTTCGCGTTCTCCGAGGCAAGACGGATGTCCATCGGAAGCTGCATGGTGACGCCGATGCCGACGGCGGGGCCGTTGATCGCGCCGATGACGGGCTTCAGGCTGTCGAAGATGCGCAAGGTGACGCGACCGCCGCCGTCGCGCACGCTTTCATGGCTCCAGTCGATCTCGCCATTCGCCATGATGGGCGTGTTGGCCTTTTCCGGACGGTCCTCGCGCGCGGCATAGTCGAAGGTCCTGGCGCCCGCCGAGAGATCGGCGCCGGCGCAGAAGGCGCGGCCCTCGCCCGTGACGATGACGGCGCGGACGTTATCGTCGGCATCCGACCTGTCGAAGGCGTCGATCAGCTCGGACATCATCTGGCCGGTGAAGGCATTGAGCTTCTCCGGGCGATGCAGCGTGAGGGTGAGGATGTTGTCCGCCACCTCGTATTTTATCGTCTCGTAGGCCATTCGTTTCGCTCCCTGTCTGGTGCCGTTACCAAAATTTCTGTTCTGTGCAGCCCACCCGGCGGCGCCGCTGCGTCAACCTCACTCGCGGCGAAGGAAGTTGACGAGCACGTCATCTTGCTGTGTGTTTGCGCCGGATGGACCCGGAATCTCATGGGTCCAGATATAACAATGGACTCGCAGAAAAGCGAAATCCGGGCGGGGCAAAAGCTCCGCCTCTCAGTTTCATGCCCGGGAGACGACCAGCGATGCACCCTTCATCCCATGCCAGGACCACGCCCGACAAGCCCGCCTATATCATGGCGGCGACGGGCGAAAGCGTCAGCTTCAAGGAGCTCGACGAGCGCTCCAACCAGCTTGCGCATCTCTTCCGGGATGCGGGCCTGAAGCCGGGCGACGCCATCGCGATCTTCATGGACAATAACGCGCGCTACTACGAGATCTGCTGGGCGGCGCAGCGGGCAGGGCTCTACTACACCTGCATCTCGTCGCGCCTGACGGCAGGCGAGGTCGCCTATATCATCGCGGATTGCGGCGCGCGGATGCTGTTCACCTCCGCGGCGGTCTCGGCGACGGCCGAAGAGCTGCTGAAAGACGGCCACATGCCCGACAAGATCGAACGCAAGTTCGCGGTGGGCGGCGCCATTGCCGGGTACGAAAATTTCGAGGACGCGCGCGCGAAATTCCCGACGACGCCGATCGCCGACCAGACGGCCGGCACGGACATGCTCTATTCGTCGGGCACGACGGGACGTCCGAAAGGCGTCCGGCATCCGCTGACCGGCGGCGCCTTCGACGAGGATACGGCGCTCGAAGGCCTTGCGATGCTGCTCTACGGGATGGACGCCAACACGGTCTATCTCTCGCCCGCGCCGCTCTATCATGCCGCGCCGCTGCGCTGGTCGATGACGGTGCAGCGCCTCGGCGGCACTGTGATCGTGATGGAGCATTTCGACGCGGAAGAGTCGCTCCGGCTGATCGAAAAATACAAGGCCACGCACAGCCAGTGGGTGCCGACCATGTTCGTGCGCATGCTGAAGATGCCGGAAGATGTGCGCCTGAAATACGACGTGTCGTCGATGAAGGTCGCGATTCACGCCGCGGCGCCCTGCCCCATCCCTGTGAAGGAGCAGATGATCGCCTGGTGGGGCCCGGTGATCTACGAATATTACGCGGGCTCTGAAGGCAACGGTTTCACCGCGCTCAATTCGGAAGAATGGCTGGCGCACAAGGGTTCCGTCGGCAAGCCGCTCAACGCCATCGCGCATATCTGCGACGAGGAAGGCAACGAAATCCCGGTCGGCCAGTCCGGCACGATCTATTTCGAGAGCGACAGCAAGTTCGAATATTACAACGATCCGAAGAAGACGCAGGAGTCGCGGCATCCGCAGCACCCGAACTGGTCGACGCTCGGCGATATCGGCCGCGTGGACGAGGACGGCTATCTCTACCTCACCGACCGCAAGGCCTTCATGATCATCTCCGGCGGCGTGAACATCTATCCGCAGGAGGCCGAAAACATCCTCGTCATGCATCCGCGCGTCGCGGACGTTGCGGTGATCGGCGTGCCGAACGAGGATTTCGGCGAGGAAGTGAAGGCGGTGGTGCAGCCGATCGACTGGTCGGATGCCGGCCCCGCGCTCGAGGCGGAGCTCATGGAGTTCTGCAAGCAGCACCTCTCGGCCATCAAGTGCCCGCGCTCGATCGATTTCGAGGAAGAACTGCCGCGCCATCCGACGGGCAAGCTCTACAAGCGCTTGATCCGCGACCGCTACTGGGGCAACCGGGACAGCAAGATCGTCTAGTAGCGCAATGTTGTGATTTCCATTGGGGTGCCCAAAAAAACTGGGCACCCCTTTTTATTTCGTATTAAACATAGATGTTTGGAGACATAAATTATGAGAGAATGAGGGGCGATTTAGTCATGACTCAATACAATGCGTTCATGTCGAGAAGCAGCATTGATGTTGGAGCGGGAATCCGAATTGAGGGTAAAACGCAACCTAAGGCTGACGACACGATTGCTATCGAGTTCGCCGACAACAACCGCGTCGGGGCAACAGTCGTTTCCAGCTCCGACCAAAATTTAGAAATTCGTATTGAAGCCAAGTCCTATAAATTGCGCCCATGGCGAAGCGGCGATGATCCACTTTGCTCAATCGACATGCAATCAACTAGCTGGACCTTTTGCTAGAGAAAGCGTTTTTCAGTCTACTATCTTCTAGATTGAAGCGATTCACCTGCATGGAGGCTGAGATGGGCATGACGATGCGCGGGCTGGCGATGGCCGGGATTTTGGCTCTGGGGGCACTTGCCTTTGGCGGCATGGCCGTCGCGCAGACATCCGAGATGCACACGCAGGGGCACCAGTGCCGCAATCTCGGCAAGTCGAACAAGGCGTTCGACAAGAATTACTATGTGTATTTCGATACGAATTCGAGCCGCATCGACCCGAAATACCAGAAGGAATTCGAGCGCATCTATAAATTCGCCAAGGGCCAGAACGCGCAGCAGATCTGCCTGTTCGGAAAGTCCAGCAAGACCGGCAATGCCGCAGCCAATGCCGAACTGTCGCGCAAGCGCGCACGCAACGTCGCCAGGGAGTTCGAGGCGCTGGGCTGGCCCGCCTCCAGGATCGCGATCAACTCGGAAGGCGAGGCCTGGGGCTGGCTCGAGGAAACGCTGACCTGGGACGCGAAAGAGGACCGGCGCGTCCGCATCCGGCTTTCGAGATAAGGACCCTGCCCGGAATATGAGTTGGCGCTACGGAGCCGGGGCGGCTAACTTTAGCCCCCGATCCGGCGGCCCGGCCGCACCAAATTACCAGACAGGGAATGGAGACAGACTATGCGCGTTTTCGATACGGTCGCTGACTACGTCGCCGAAAAAGGCAATGAAATCGGCGTCAGCGAGTGGGTCACGCTCGACCAGGACCGCGTGAACCTTTTCGCGGACGCGACGGGCGACCACCAGTGGATCCATATCGATCCGGAGCGCACGAAAAAGGAACTCGGCATGGGCACCATCGCCCATGGCTACCTGACGCTTTCCCTCCTGCCCTATCTCATGGGCAAGATCAGCACCGTGAAGAGCGCCACGCGCGGCATCAATTACGGCTCGAACTCGGTGCGCTTCACCAACATGGTTCCCGTGGGCAGCCGCGTGCGCTGCCGCGTGAAGCTGAAGGATGCGACGCCCAAGGCCGGCGGCACGCAGATCATCAATGAAGTGACGATGGAAATCGAAGGCAATGAGCGGCCTGCCATGGTTGCCGAAACGATCAGCCTGATTTTCGAATAAGGCGAATTTCGAGGGCGGGGGATGCTCGTTTCCCCCGCCCCAAACGGCCCGCCATTGTCCGTCCTTGCAGGCAAGCTGCAGGTCGGGCCGTTTGACCCTCCCCGAGGGGAGGGTGGGAAGAGAGGCCGGTTGCCCGGCGGCGTCACGCAGCCCATATAGATATTCGCGACAGCGTTCTTTTCCGGGAGGTTCCATGACCGACATCAAATCCGGCAAGCCCGACATGGCGGATGACGAGTGGCGGCAGAAGCTGACGCCGGAGCAGTATGCGGTCACGCGCTGTTCGGCGACCGAGCGTCCGTTCACCGGCCCGTGGCTCGACGAGAAGCGAGAGGGCACGTTCGTCTGCGTCTGCTGCGGCTCCGACCTTTTCCGTTCCGACACGAAATATGAAAGCGGCTCGGGCTGGCCGAGCTTCTTCGACGCGATCGAACCGGGCGCCATCGCCACGAAGGAAGATGTCAGCCACGGCATGCGGCGCATCGAAATCCTCTGCGCCAGATGCGATGCGCATCTCGGCCATGTGTTCCCGGACGGACCGAAGCCGACGGGCCTGCGCTACTGCACCAACGGGCATGCGCTGGATTTCAGGCCGGACGCCGACTGACCAACCATATGAAACTCACGCCACCCGCCACCGCGCCGCGCGCCGAAAAACGGCCCGCGCCCGACACGCATCACGGCATCCGCCGCATCGACGATTACGCCTGGCTGCGCGACGAGAACTGGCGCGAGGTGATGCGCGATCCCGACGTGCTCGACAAGGACATCCGGGCCTATCTCGAAGCCGAGAACGCCTATACGGACGCGGCGCTCGCGCCTGTTGCCGAATTGCGCGAGACGCTGTTTGCCGAGATGAAGGGGCGGATCAAGGAAGACGACAGCTCGGTGCCCTCGCCCGACGGGCCCTTTGCCTATTACACGCGCTTCGTGGAAGGGGCGCAGCATCCGCTTTTCTGCCGCCGGCCTCGTGATGCAGAAGGGGGCGACGCGAAGGACGGCGAGGAGGTGATCCTCGACGCGAACCGCGAAGCGGAGGGTGAAGCCTATTTCAAGATCGGCGATGTGGACCACGCGCCGACGCACAGGCTCGCGGCATGGTCGGCCGACCGCAAGGGATCGGAATATTTCACCGTCCGCTTGCGCGATCTCGAAACGGGGAAGGACCTCGGCGACGAGGTGCCCGACACGTCGCCCGGCATCGCCTGGGACGCAACGGGCGAAAGCTTCCTCTACACGCAGGTGGACGAAGAGCACCGCCCGCTCAAGGTTTTCCGGCATGTGGTGGGCGCGCCCGCAAGCGAGGACAAGCTCGTCTATGCGGAGAAGGATGAAGGTTTCTTCGTCGGCGTGGGCAAGACGCAGAGCGGCAAGTGGCTCGTCATCTCCGCCCATGACCATCAGACGAGCGAGATCTATTTGATCCCGGCGGACGCCCCCGAAACGCCGCCGAAGCTCGTGGCGCCGCGCGAGGACGGCGTCGAATACGATGTCGAACACGACGCGCCGCGGAACCGCTTTCTCATTCTCACCAATGCGGAGGGCGCGGAGGACTTCAAGATCGTGGAGGCGCCGGAAGAGGCGCCCGGCCGCGAGAACTGGCGCGACCTCGTTCCCCACCGGCCCGGCACGCTGATCCTCGCCCATTGCGCCTATCGCGACTTCCATGTGCGGCTCGAACGCCGCGACGGGCTGCCGCGCATCGCGGTGCGCCGGATCGCGGACGGAGCGGAACACGAGATCTCGTTCGACGAGGAAGCCTACGATCTCAACATGGGCGCGGGCTTCGAATACGAGACGACGCGACTGCGCTTTTCCTACAGCTCGATGACGACGCCGGCGGAAGTCTACGATTACGACCTCGAAACGCGCGAGCGGACTTTCCGCAAGCGGCAGGAAGTGCCTTCGGGACACAACCCGGCGGACTATGTGACGCGGCGCATCTTCGCCACGGCGGCGGACGGCGAGCAGGTGCCGATATCGCTCGTCTACCGCCGGGGGCTCGCGCCCGACGGCAGCGCGCCCTGCCTGCTCTATGGCTATGGCTCCTACGGGATCAGCATTCCGGCCTCCTTCTCGACGACCGCGCTCTCGCTCGTCGATCGCGGCTTCGTCTATGCGATCGCGCATATTCGCGGCGGCAAGGAGAAGGGGTATCGCTGGTACAAGGAAGGAAAGCTTCTCAAGAAGCGCAATACCTTCACCGATTTCATTGCGGCGGGCGAGCATCTGGCGAAGGAAGGCTTCACCGCGCGGGGCAATATCGTCGCGCATGGCGGCAGCGCGGGCGGCATGCTGATGGGGGCGGTCGCCAACATGGCGCCGGACCTCTTCAAGGGCATCGTGGCGGAAGTTCCCTTCGTCGATGTGCTGGCGACGATCCTCGATGCGTCGCTGCCGCTGACGCCGCCGGAATGGAACGAATGGGGCAACCCGATCGAAAGCCGCGAGGCCTACGAATACATGGCCTCCTATTCGCCTTACGACAATGTGCGCCCCCAGGCCTTCCCGCATATCTTCGCGCTGGGCGGGCTGACCGATCCGCGCGTCACCTATTGGGAGCCCGCGAAATGGGTGGCGAAGTTGCGCGAGGCGCGCGCGAATGACGGCATCACGCTGCTCCATATCAACATGGATGCGGGACATGGCGGCGCTTCGGGACGCTTCGAGCGGCTGAAGGAAGTCGCGCGCGTGCAGGCCTTCGCGCTCGCCGTGACGGGAAAAGCCTGAATCCCGAGCCGGCGCGCGCTGTTTGGCGATTCCGTCTTGCGGAATTAAGATAGCCCCGTAAAGCGGAGGAGGCCGATGCCGCGCTCACAACCTGACATCGAAGGCGTGCAGCCCGTGCTGCGCAGCCTCGCCGTGCTCGAGGCGCTGAACGCGGCCGGCACGGCGACGCTGACGCGCCTGCACGCGGAGACGGGCCTGCCGAAGCCGACGCTGGTACGCCTGCTCGATACGATGATCGCGGGCGGCTATGTGCGCCGCGTGTCGCGCACCGCCGGTTATACGCTCACCGAGCGCGTGCTGCGGCTTTCGAGCGGCTTCCGGCATGGCGATCTCGTGGTCGAGGCGGCGCGGCCCTTCCTCTCGGCGCTGACCGCCGAACATAAATGGCCGGTGGCGCTCGCCACGCTCGACCGCGATGCCATGCTGGTGCGCATGTCCACGCGGCAGGAGAGCCCGTTCAGCACCGATCCAGACTGGCTCAACCGGCGCTTGTCCATGCTGCTCTCGGCGCTCGGCAGGGCCTATCTCGCCTTCTGCCCGGACGAGGAACGCCGCCTTCTCCTCGCCATGCTCAGGAGTTCGAAAGCGGCGATCAATGCGCAGGCCCGCGACGAGAAATACGTGTCGTCCATGCTCGCCGGGATCAGGAAGCGGGGATATGCGACGACGGCGCCGATGCGCGGCGATGCATCGATGGGCCTTGCGGTTGCCATCATGGAGGGCGAGAAGGCCGCCGCCTGCATCACCATGCGCTATATCGGCTCGACGATGAACGAGGCAGAAGCCGTCAAACGCTATCTCGCGCCGATGCGTCAGGCGGCGGCGGCGATTGCCGCCGCGCATGAGCGGATGACCGTCAACGCCGCGTGATCGTGACCGCCACCTTGTTCGAGCCGATGGCATGGACGAGGAGGCTCTGGTTTTCCTCGTCGCGCGTTGCCTCGCCGCCTTCGACCTCCACGTCATAGCCATCGGGATATTGCAGCCGGGGCACGAAGATTTCGGTCTCGCCCTTCCCTGCCGCCTCGTAGACGAAACGGAAGGCGCCCGTCTCGCGCTTGAACTTCATCTTGAGGGGCCGGCCCGCGACGGCGCGCGCATAGGGCCGCACGAAACCCTTCAGCGCGCGGCCGCCGCTGTTTATGTCGGAGGGATCGACGCGCTGGTCGATGCTGTAGATGGAGAGGTCTTCCTGGTTCCAGCCATCGCCGACTGCCTGATCGTTGCGGTTCGAGGCGGTGTAGTTCCATTGCGTCGAGTTCATGAGCAACTGGTCGAGCGCGTTGTACATGAGGTCGAGCGCGATGATGTGTTTCTGCCACGGCGCTTCGGTGCGGTCGCCCGCGTTCCAGGCCTTGTAGGCCGCCGCATCGTCGAGATCGAAGGGGATACCGAATTCGCCGAGCAGCGCAGGCGCGCCGGTGTCGCGGTTCAGCGTCTTCGAGGCATCCTTGAGGCGGCCGAGCTGGCGCACATATGACGCCTCGATCGCATCCGCGCCTTCCGTGGTGCGGCCGGTATAGGGATTGATCTTGACCGGGAAGTCGAAGCGTTTTGTCGAGAGCGTCACGATGTCGTACCAGTGGCTCGCATTCACGGTGCGCTCCGGCGTATCGGGCGGAAAGCCATGACCGAGGCCCGAGCCCGGATCAAGTTCGGCGAAGAGCAGCCAGTCCTTGTTGATCGCGCGAACGCGCTCGGCGACGCGCGCGAAGAACGGACCCATGAAATCCTTCTCCATCTCGAAACGGCGCCCGTTGCGCGCGACGAAGAACTCCTCGTCCAGCGCCTCGATTTCGCCGCCAGCAAGGCGATAGACACCGGCGCGCTCGAAGGGACAAGCGTGGCCCTGCTTCCAGATCGAAACGCCATCGCCATTCACGAGCACGTCGCGCTTCTTCACGACGGCGCGGGCCTCCCAGTCGATTCCCATTTCAGGAATTTCACGCGCGAGGCCGCGCGCGGCGGCGAAACCGTCGAGCGGCGACCAGGCAAGGCCCGGCCGCGCGGGAAAGGGGTTTTTCTCGCTCGGGCCCAGATGGCGATAGCTGAGCGAGAGGCCGACATAACCCGAGCCCGGCTCGTTCAGCGAGTCGAAGCCGATGACGTTCGGCAGGTCCTTTACGCGTGCCGCGACGGCCTCCATCGCGCCGAGGTAATGTTCCTGCAGGAAATCCTGCGCGGGGCGGCCCTGCACAAGGAAGTCGGGGCAGAAGGTGTTGCCCGCGAAGAAGAGCGTCCACATGATCGCGTTCGCGGGATACTTGTAGTTCTGCGACCAGGTCATGGTCGGATAGTTCTCTTCCTGCCGGCCGCCGCGCGCGGGGTCGTATTTGTATTGCATGACATGGGCGGCGCCCGCGGCGTGGAACTTCGTGAAGTCGAGGCCCACGGCGTCGAAGAGCCAGGCGGGCGCGCCGTCGCCGCCGGTCATGCGGCTCCAGACGTCCTGATGGAAGTCGACGAAGACATACATGCCGTAGTCGCCGGCCTTGCGGCAGAGCGCGGCGAAATAATCGAGATAGGCCTCGTCGTAGCGGAAGGGGCCTTCATGCTCCACCGCTTCCCATGTTGTCAGCAGGCGCAGGCAATTGAAGCCCCAGGCCTTGAGCCGCGCGAGGTGTTCGTCCGCCTCCGAGAGCGGGAAAGGCCGCCCGACGAAGGAGACGGTGCGATGATCGGCGAAATCGGTCGGGATATGGGTGTGCCCGTTCGGCGTGTAGGGCACCTTGCAGTCGCCGCCGAGATTGACGCCGCGCAGGAGGCGCGTTCGCCCCTCTGTGTCCCGGAACCACTCCCCATCGATTTCGAGACGCGGCAATGCCATTCGATCCTCCCTGAATTTGTTGCAGACGAGGATAGCGAGCGCGGGCGCGGCGGGACAGGGCGGATTGCATGTCGGGGCGTGAGCGGGCAGCATTGCGGGGCAACAGACGGGACCGACAGCCATGAACGCGCCGATGAAAGAGAGCCTCCCGCCCCTGCCCGCGCAACCCGCGGGCGTGGCGTGGCCCACGGCAGGGTGGCCGGAGGGCGACCTGCCGGCCGGCGCCGACAAGGCACGCTTCCATGCGCTGATGGACCATGCCTTTGCGGCGGAGGCCCCCGCCGACCTTGGCGAGACGCACGCCGTCGTCGTCATCAAGGGTGGCAGGCTCGTTCATGAACAATACTGGACGGGCTTCGAGCCGGATGTGACCTGTCCGTCCTGGTCGAAGGGGAAAAGCATCACGCAGGCGCTGGTGGGGATTCTGGCCGGGGACGGCAAGATCGACATTCATGCGCCCGCCGATGTGCCGGAATGGCAGGTGGCGGGAGATCCGCGCGGCAAGATCACGCTCGACCTTCTGCTGCGCATGTCGAGCGGTCTTGCCTTTCGCGAGGACTATGTGCCGGAGCATCCCTCCGACGTGATCGAGATGCTGTGGGGCAAGGGCGAGAAGGACACGGCGCATTTCGCGGCTTCCTTCCCACTGGAGCACGAACCGGGCAGTCACTGGTCCTATGCGAGCGGCACCACGAATATCGTCAGCCGCACGGCGGCGCGGGCGGCGGATGCTTTCGGGCCGGACTTCGAAGCCTTCATGCGCGAGCGCCTTTTCGATCCCATCGGCATGACGAGCGCGGCACCGAAATTCGACGAGGCGGGCACCTTCATCGGCTCATCCTTCTGCTTCTGCACACCGCGTGACTTCGCCCGCTTCGGCTATCTCTATCTGCGGGACGGCATGTGGGATGGCAGACGCATCCTGCCCGAGGGCTGGGCGGACTATGCCCGCACGCCGACATGGCAGCAGGCGGGCGTCGAGGAAGGCCCCTATGGCGCGCATTGGTGGCTCGGCCTTGCGGGACCGGGCAGCTTCTCGGCGAACGGATATGACGGGCAATATACGGTCGTCGTGCCGGAACTCGACATGGTGGTGGTGCGGCACGGCAAGACGCCACTCGACGTGAAAGCCAATCCGAAGACGTGGATCGCCGACGTGGTGGACTGTTTCAGGACGGCATGAGGCCCGGTCTGCGACAAATACGGGAGCCAATTCCTGCGCGGCTCGTGTAGACTGCCACGCGAACAACGGTACAGGGGCTTCTCCTTGGGCAGCATTGTCCGGTTTCCCGGCGATCTCATCACCGAGCACGACCGCAGGCGGCTGACCGCAGCCGCCGAGGGGTCGCCGTTCGACCTCGAATTCCGCAAGAACGCGCAAGGCGTTCTCGCCCCCTATCTCACACGCTGCGGGCATTTGCGGCCGAGCTTCCGGCTGAGGAAGACGCCCGAAGGCTGGGAAGCGATCGCGATGGGGGCGGAAGACGCGGGCGCCGCCGCGGCGCGCGCGCGAAGCGCCGAAGACCTGTTCCGCGCGCTCTCAGCGCCGCCCCAAAAAGACTGAAAAGAAACGCTCCCGGAGGAGAAGTCCCATGAACGTCATGCCCCGCATCGCAAAACCGGAAGATATCGGCCTCGATCCGTCGCGGCTCGCCTATATCCAGAATTACTTCCAGTCCTATGTCGACCGGGGCAAGATCGCGGGCTTTTCGACGCTCATCTCGCGCCATGGCGAGATCGCCCATTTCGAGGCGGCGGGCCAGCGCGACCGTGAACGCGGGCTTGCGATGGAGAAGGACACGATCTTCCGCATCTATTCGATGTCGAAGCCGATCACGAGCCTCGCGCTGATGATGCTCTACGAAGAGGGCCATTTTCAGCTGAACCATCCCGTTTCGCGCTATATCCCCGCGTTCAAGAACCTCAAGGTCTGGGCAGGCGGCACGGCGGAAAAATACGAGACGAAGCCCTGCGAGCGGGAAATGACGATCCGCGATCTCCTCACGCATACATCCGGCCTCACCTATGGCTTCATGCAGGAACATCCCGTCGATGCGCTCTACCGCAAGGCCGGCATCGAAGGCGCGAACACGGTGAAGCTCACGCTGAAGGAAACGGTCGAGGCGATCGCCGGCTTGCCGCTTCTCTTCTCGCCCGGCCAGTACTGGAACTATTCCGTCTCGACCGATGTCTGCGGCTATCTCGTGGAAGTGCTGTCGGGCCGTCCGCTCGACGAGTTTCTCGCCGCGCGCATCTTCGCGCCGCTCGGCATGGTGGATACGGGCTTCTTCGTGCCGAAGGAAAAGCTCGGCCGCTTTGCCACCAATTATTTCCGCAACCCGGTGACGAAGAAATCCGGCATCATGGATATGGGCGACGAGACAAGCTCCTATGCCCAGCCGCCGCGTTTCCTCTCCGGCGGCGGCGGCCTCACCTCGACCATGACGGACTATTACCGCTTCTGCCAGATGCTTCTCAATGGCGGCGAGCTCGATGGCGTGCGCATCTGCTCGCCCAAGACCATCGAATTCATGACCATGAACCATCTGCCCGGCGGCAAGACGATGAAGCAGATGTCGCGCTCGGCCTTCAGCGAGCTTGCGGCAGAGGGCGCGGGCTTCGGCCTCGGCTTCCAGGTCACGCTCGATCCGGCGGAAGCGCAGCATATCGGCTCGCCCGGCAATTTCTCATGGGGCGGCGCCGCCTCCACCTATTTCTGGATCGACCCGGAAGAGGACCTCATCGCCATTTTCATGACGCAGCTCTACCCCTCCTCCACCTATCCGTTCCGGCCGCAATATCAGCAGCTCGTCTACGGCGCGATCACCGAATAGCGCGAAAGCCCGCCTCTCATCATGCCGCTCTGGATTGCGCTCACCATTGCGGCCGCCTTTTTGCAGAACCTTCGTTCGGCGCTGCAAAAGCGGCTGACAGGCGGCATGTCGGCGACGGGCGCGACCTATGTGCGCTTTCTCTATGGCGTGCCGGTCGCCGCGCTCTATCTCGCCATCGTCATCGGCGTGACGGGCGCCGCCCTGCCGCAGCCGGATGGTTCGTTTCTTCTCTATGCGGTGGCGGGCGGGCTCGCGCAGATCTGGGGCACGGTGCTTCTCGTCGCGCTCTATACGTTGCGCAATTTCGCCGTCGGCACGACCTATTCAAAGACCGAGACGATCCAGACTGCCCTTTTCGGCATCATCGTGCTTGGCGATCATCTGAGCCTTGGTGCCTTTCTCGCCATTCTCATCAGCCTTGCGGGCGTGATCGCGATTTCCATGGCGCAATCACATCTGACGCTTACGAGCTTCTGGCGTGCGCTCGGCGAAAAGCCGACGCTGATGGGCATCGGTTCCGGCGCCTGCTACGGCATTGCCGCCGTCTGCTACCGCGCGGCCTCGCTGTCGCTCGATCATCCGGATTTTCTCGTCGCGGCCGGCTACACGCTCGTCGCCGTCCTCATGATCCAGACGGTGGCGATGACCGTCTGGCTCGCGGCGCGGCGGCGAAACGACCTTCGTGCCGCGATGGATACATGGCGCGTGAGTTCGCTTGTCGGACTTGCCGGTGCGCTTGCCTCGATCGGCTGGTTCACCGCCATGACGATCCAGAACGCCGCCTATGTGCGCGCGCTCGGCCAGATCGAACTCGTCTTCGCCTTCATCTCCTCGCATTTCCTGTTCCGGGAAAAAACAAGCCCGCTCGAGCTTGCAGGCATCGCGCTGGTGATCGGCGGCATCGTCATGCTGGTTCTGTGGCGGTGAGGCGGTCGCCCGCCCCGCTTCCCCGGGGCGCGGCAGAACGCCGGCCCCGGGGGCTGGCGGATCGTGGAGTAAAGGGCTGCCGCGGCGTGGGGGGGCAAGGGGTCGCCGGCAACTCTTCCGCGTCCGCCGCGCGGACATGCTCGGGTGGCATGCCGGCGGAGTGGGTGCCGTCTGATCGTCCCCAAGCGAAGCGGAACGCCTTCGCCTAAGCGCGAAAATCACACGGCATTCTTCAGTCTGGAACAACTATCGGACCTTGCCCGGACGGGGTCTGGGGGCTAGGGCGCCGGACAACTCCCGATGGAGTTACACTAGATCAGCCAATACGCCTGTCAAAGCAGATTCGTCCGTGGACGCACGATTCTACCATCACATCCGAAATGATGTGCCAGCGCGGAACAGATGCACATGAATTGGGCAGAAAACCTGTCTCACTTAATGGGGCGCATCACCCGCGACGGTCGTGCGATGCATGACACGCAGATGTCCGTCATAGCCGCCATCGGCAAAATGCAGCGTGCATCTGTTGTCCCACATGGTCAGCATGTTCGTGCGCCATTTGTGGCGGTAGACGAACTGGTCCTGTGTCATATGCGTGTAAAGAAAGCCAAGAATGGCGGCGGATTCCGCATGGGTCATGCCCTGAATGCCGACCGTATAGACGGGGCTGACGAACAGCGCCTTGCGGCCCGTCACGGGATGCGTGCGCACCAGCGGATGCGGCCAGGTTTTCTCCGCATCCTTACTGACAATAATCTTCATAGTGCGCTTTTCGGTTTCCTGCGCGAAAACGCCATTCGGCCCATAGGGAAGCGCGGCGGAGTGAACGGCGGTGAGGCCGTCCAGCACCTTCTTCATCTCGTCCGACAAGGCGTCATAGGCGCGGGTGCAATCGGCATAGAGCGTATCGCCGCCGATGGGCGGCACGACTTTCGAGTGGAGCAGCGTTGCCGCCGGCGGGCATTCCTGAAAGCTCCAGTCCGAGTGCCAGCCCGCGCCGAAATTGCGCGCCTTCTCGTCCGGCTCGCGGCGCAGCTCCAGAATATGCGGATGGTCCTCCATCGGCGCGATGAACGGATCATGGCCGAAGGGGCCGATCTGCAATGTGAAGGCTTCAAGCTGATCATGCGTCAGCGGCTGGTCGGGAAACCAGACCACCGCATGGCGCGCCCAGGCATCCTTCACCGCGGCCAGCGTTTCCGGCGGCAGCGGCTTTGATATATCGAGGCCCGTGATCTCCGCGCCGAAACCGCTTTCGTTCGGCCGCACATGGATCGTGCCCGCCTGTGCTCTTGCTTGCGACATGGGTCTCCCTCCCCTTCCTGCTCCTGCCTCGGGGAGAGAGTGCCATATCGCCGCCCCGGGCACAACCCCGCTTACTGGAGCGGGCCGCCCGCGATCGTGATGCGGTGCATCAACCGCTTCTCGCCGTGATAGTCGTTCACGGCGAAATGCCAGGTCGCGCGATTGTCCCAGAAGGCGACCGAACCCGGCTTCCATTCGAAACGGCAGGTGAATTCCGGCCGCACCGCATGGGCATAGAGATAATCGAGCAGCGGCTTGCTCTCGAACGGGGTCCAGCCCTCGAAATGCGTGGTGAAGGCGGGGTTCACATAGAGCGCCTTGCGGCCGCTCAAGGGATGCGTGATGACAACGGGATGCACGGCCTGACCGACAAGGCTCTCGCCCTTGAAGCCGTTTGCCTGATCGGTTGCCTTGTAGGCGCCGGCCGCGCCGAAGACATGCGCGTTGGAGTGAACCGCGCGCAGCCCATCGAGCGTTTTCTTCAGGCCCGGCGAGAGCGCCTCATAAGCCTTGTACATGTCGGCGAAAAGCGTGTCGCCGCCAGCCTCCGGCAGCTCGCGCGCGACGAGGATCGAACCCATCGCCGGTTCCTGATCGTAGGAATGATCCGTGTGCCAGCCGCCGCCGACATTGACGAGCTGGTCCTTCTCCTTGCGCACTTCGGCGATCTCGGGATAGCCGCCATTCGCCGGGAAGAACTTGTTGATGTCGATTTCGCCCCAGCGCCGCGCAAAGGCGATGTGTTCTTCCGGCGTCAGCTTCTGGTCGCGGAAGAAGATCACGCCATAGTCCCGATAGGCGGCGCGGATCGCCTCCATGTCGCTGTTCGTCGGATCGGCGAGGTTCACGCCCAGCACCTCGGCGCCGCAGCCCGGCGTCACCTTCCTGATGATTGCGCTTTCGAGACCCATGATTTTCCTCCCGGCGGGTTGTCCTGCCCTTGAGGATAGGAAGCCTGCCGGTGTAGATTGTTACCAAGGTAACATTTCGGGAAAATTCATGGCCCCGGCGCCGCTCCAGGACCGTCTCGCCGCAACGCTCGCCCGCAATGCCTGGTTTTCGAAACGGCCTGCCGCGCTCAAATCCCGGCTGATCGCGCTGGCACAGGTCTCGACCGCCGAGGCCGGTCACTGGATCTACGACACGGGCGACGAGGCGGAGGGGCTTTACGGCCTGCTTTCGGGCTCGGTGACGAGCCATGTGGTGCTCGACAATGGCGAGAGTGTGCCGGTCAGCATTTCCGGGCCCGGCACGATTTTCGGCTATGCGGCGCAGGTGCTGGGCGGCAGGCGCGTCACGACCGTCATCGCCCGCGAGCGCTCCGAGATCATCTTCGTGCCGCAACATGCGATTTCCGCGATAGTGCAGGAAATGCCTTCGCTCTGGCTTCACTTCGCGGAGCTTGCGACCGAACAGCTTGTCTGGGCATTGCGCGGCTATGCGGAGCTCATGCATCTTTCGCCCCGCGCGCGGATCGCAAGCCGTCTCCACGGCTACAGCTTTCCCTGGGGCGGCGGCGGGCCCGCCACCGTGCCGATCCGTCAGGAAGAATTTGCCGAACTCATGGGCCTGTCGCGCAAGACGGTGAACATCGTGCTGCGGGAACTGGAGGAGAAGAAACTCATCGAAACCGGCTATCGCAGCATCCGTATTCTCGATCCGGCGGGGCTCCACCGGATTGCGATGGAACCCGCACAATGAAAAACCCGCGCCGTTTCCGGCGCGGGCTTCTCAACGCGATTTGCCGTGCGGCTTATTCTGCGGCCTGCGCCACCGAAATGCCGGCCATGCGGTTCAGGCGGTTGCGGATGATTTCCTCCGCTTCGCGCACCATCCGCGTGACGAGTTCCTGGCACGAGGGAATGTCGTGGATCAGGCCCTGCACCATGCCGGCCGACCAGATGCCGTAATCGGGGTCGCCCTGCTCATAGACGACCTTGCCGCGCTGGCCGGAGACGAGATGCGCGATGTCCTCGATCTTCGCGCCGCCCTTCTTCTCGATAGCGACGACTTCCTGGCTCACCGCGTTCTTCGCCACGCGCGCCGTGTTGTGCAGCGTACGGAAGATGAGGTCCGTCGAGCGTTCGTCGTTGGCGACGATCTGTTCCTTCACCTTCTGGTGAATGGCGCTTTCCTTGGTGCACATGAAGCGCGTACCCATGTTGACGCCTTCGGCGCCGAGCGCGAGGGCCGCGACGAGGCCGCGCGCATCGCCGAAGCCGCCCGATGCGATCATCGGGATCTTCACCTTGTCGGCCGCGGCCGGAATGAGGATCAGGCCCGGAATGTCATCCTCGCCCGGATGGCCCGCACATTCGAAGCCGTCGATCGAGATGGCATCGACGCCCATGCGTTCGGCCGAGAGCGCATGACGGACCGCGGTGCATTTGTGAATGACCTTGATGCCGTGCTTCTTGAAATCGTCGACATGTTCCTGCGGCTTGTAGCCCGCCGTCTCGACGATCTTCACGCCCGACTCGATGATCGCGGCGCGATATTCGGCATAGGGCGGCGGCTTCAGCGCCGGCAGGATGGTGAGGTTCACGCCGAAGGGCTTGTCGGTCAGGCCCTTGCACTTCTCGATCTCCTTGCGGAGGTCTTCCGGCGTCGGCTGCGTCAGCGCCGTGATGAAGCCGAGCGCGCCCGCATTGGACACCGCCGCGACGAGTTCCGCCCGGCCGACCCATTGCATGCCGCCCTGCACGATGGGGTGTTCGACCCCGAACAGTTCGGTGAATCTGGTTTTGATCACTTTTTCTCTCCCTCGCCGGAGGCCACCCTTGTTGCGGCTCGAGCCTCTCGTGAATAGCTGGATGGGGCAGTTTTAGCAGAAGGTTTCGCCGCTTTGCACGAAGGGAATGGCGCCGCGCAACGCGAAAAATACCTTGCCGCAGCGTTCTCCTTGGCTTCCCAAACGCTTGAAACGGCGGGAAATCCGGCGCAGTCTCCCTTCCCAAGATCAAACATGTGAATGTTCAGCCATGAACAACGATTCCAACTGGGACGCCTATCGCATCTTCCTCGCCGTGGTCGACACGCAAAGCCTGTCCGGCGCGGGGCGCAGGCTGAAGCTCAGCCATGCGACGGTCGGCCGCCATATCGCCACGCTCGAGAAGCGGCTCGGCGCCAAGCTCTTCGTGCGCGAGCCGAGCGGCTATGCGCTGACCGGCGCGGGCGAGCGTCTGCGCGCCGAGGTCGAGCCGATGGCGCTTGCCGCCGAGCGCGCACTTCATGCCGCCCTCAGCGCCGATGGCGAGGCGCAGGGTCTCGTCCGCGTCGCCATTCCCCACAGCCTCGCCTCCTACTGGTTCATGCCCTATCTCGGCGAATTCGAGGAGCGCCATCCCGGCATCGAAATCGAAATCGTCAACGAGGTGACGCAGGTATCCGTGAAGCGGCGCGATGCCGACATCGTGATCCGCCCCTATGGGCCGGGGCGCGAGAATGTCGTCGGCCGCAAGATCGGCCGCATCGGTGTCGGCTTCTATGCCGCGCGCTCCTATGCGGAACAGTTCGGCCTTCCCGCGAAGCGCGAGGAATGGAAGGACCATCGCATCGTCGGCTTCGGCGGCCGCGCGGCGGAAGTCGAGCTTGCCGACTGGCTCGCCCATGTCACGCAGGGCGCGCGCGTGGTGCTGCGCTGCTTTTCGGATGCCGATCTGCTTCAGGCCGTGCGCGCGGGCGTCGGCATATCGACGCTCGTCTGCATCGTCGCCGAGGCCTATCCCGATCTCGTCCGCATCGCGCCGCAAAAGCTCGCGAACGGTACGGAAATGTGGCTGCTCGCCCATCCCGATCTGCGCGACACGGCGCCCGTGCGTGCCGTGATCGACTTCCTCGGCGAGAAGGCGAAGATCGACCGCGACAGGCTGGCGGGACGCAGCCCCTCCGCCTGAACGCATCCGAACATCCCGGCATTCAACGCTGAACAGGCATAACGGCGTAATCCGGTCCATAGTGAGCGCAGTGAATTTCCGGAGGACACCGACATGGCGCTACCCGACATCCTGAAGAACAGCCTGGAGATACCCGTTATTGGCTCTCCGCTCTTCATCGTTTCCGGCCCCGAACTCGTGATCGCCCAGTGCAAGGCCGGCATCGTCGGCTCCTTCCCGGCGCTCAATGCGCGGCCCGCGCATGTGCTGGAAGAATGGATCACGCGGATCAAGGGCGAGCTTGGCGAATATCAGGCGAAGCATCCCGAGAAGAAGGTCGCGCCCTTCGCGGTGAACCAAATCTGTCACGCGTCGAACGACCGCCTCGCGCATGACATCGACGTCTGCACGAAGCTCGAAGTGCCGATCATCATTACCTCGCTCCGCCCGCCCGCCGAAGTGATCGACGCGGCGCATACTTATGGCGGCAAGGTGTTCCACGACGTCATCAACGTGAAGCATGCGAAGAAGGCGGCCGAACAGGGCGTGGACGGACTGATCCTCGTCTGCGCCGGCGCGGGCGGCCATGCGGGCACGCTCTCGCCCTTCGCGCTGGTGCGCGAGGTGAAGCAGTGGTTCAACGGCACCGTCATTTTGTCGGGTGCTCTGTCGGACGGCTGGGGCATCGCGGGCGCGCTCGCCATGGGCGCGGACCTTGCCTATATGGGCACGCGCTTCGTCGCGACGGCGGAAGCGAACGCCGAACAGGCGTACAAGGATCATCTGATCAAGTACGCCGCCGAAGACATCGTCTACAGCAACCTCTTCACCGGCGTGCATGGCAACTACCTTGCGCCGTCCGTCGCGGCGGCGGGCCTCGACCCGAACAACCTGCCGGAAGCCGACAAGTCGAAGATGAATTTCGGCTCGGGCGGCAACATGAAGCAGAAGGCGTGGAAGGACATCTGGGGTTCGGGCCAGGGCATCGGCCAGATCAAGGATGCGCCGCCGGTCGCCGAACTCATCGACCGCCTGAAGCGCGAATATGTGCAGGCCTGCCGCGAATTCGCGGAGCGGATGCCCGCGGAAGCGCTGACCGCTTCGAGGGCGGCGGCGGAGTAATATCGCTTCGATGGAAAGAACCAGGGGCGGCAGGAGAAATCCCGCCGCCCTTTTCATGTGCCGTCGATTGCTTCAGGCGATGTAGCGCTCGAGCGTGACGCCCAGAAGGCCGAATGCGTAGAACGTCAGCGCGGAAGCGACGAGCGTGCTGACTATCCGCTCCATGCGATTTGCGGTGTTCATTGGATCGTTCCTTTTGCGATGAGGGAGGGAGAGACGTAGCCGTGTGCCGCAGCCGGGGCGGCGTCGATGCAGCCGAGATCGACAAGCGTCGCGCGGACGGCGATGTCGAGGGGCGTGTGGGGCTCATGGCCGAGAAAGGCGACGAGCTTCGTATTGTCGAGACGCACCGGCTTTTTCCAGAGGTAGCGCATCTCGCGCATCTCCCTGAAGGTCTCGACGAAGGGCGAAAGCAGGGTCAGCGCGAACCAGGGCAGACGCTTCACCGGCAGATCGGGATTGCGGGCGGCGTAGCGGATCGCGTCCGCCATCTCGATACCCTGTTCGAGCCAGTGACCGCCGAAGTTGAACACCGCGAGGGGTTCGAGTTCGCCGCCACGCAGAAGAAGCCGCGCGGCGGTTTCGGCCATGTCCGGCAGGTAGGCCCAGTTGTGACCGACATGATGCGGGCCGGGATAGGCAACCGAGCGGAGCTTCTTGCCCGGCTTCACCAGGCCTTGCGCGAACCAGTTGTTGCCCCCGTTGCGGCCGCCGAAGAAATCGCCCGCGCGGAGAATGAGGACGGGCACGCCCTCCTCCGATGCGACGCGCAGGCGGCGCTCCATCTCGACGCGGAGCTTGCCCTTCTTCGTCTTCGGGTTCTGCGGCGAGGCCTCGCGGATCAAGGGAAAGGCGTCCGGCCCGTAATTGTAGACGGTGCCGGGAAAGAGGATGCGCGCACCGGTGGCCTTCGCCGCGGCAATGGTGTTGGCGATCATCGGCACGACCGTGCCCGCCCAGTTGCGGTAGCCGGGCGGGTTCACGCCATGGACGATCACGTCCACGCCTTCCGCAGCCTCGCGGACATCGCCGGCCCGCATGGCATCGCCCTTCACCCAATCGATGAAGGGCATGTCGTCCATCTGCCGGGCCGCCGCCTTCGGATTGCGGTTGAGGGCGCGGATCTGCCAGCCATGGGCGTGAAGGGCCTTCGCCATTTCACCGCCGAAGCCGCCGGTTGCGCCGAGAATGAGAGCCGTCGAGGCCATGTGTCCGTCTCCAGTTGCCGTGTCGATGACTGGAAGATGGCCTATTCAAATACGAATATGAATTGCCTAAAGACGGCTATCATGTATACGTTTTCGTATGACTGACGCATCGCCCGGCTGGGAACTCTATCGCTCCTTCCTTGCGGTCGTCCGGGAGGGGAGCCTTTCGGGCGGCGCGCGGCAGCTCGGCCTGACGCAGCCCACCGTCGGCCGCCATATCGACGCGCTGGAAGCCGCGCTGGGGGTTGGGCTCTTCACCCGCTCACAGGGCGGCCTCTCGCCCACGGACGCGGCGCTGGCGCTCGTGCCCCATGCGGAGGCGATGGCCGTGGCCGCCGAGACGTTGCAGCGAGTGGCCTCGGGCGAGGCCGAGGAGGACCGGGGCACGGTGCGCATCACCGCGAGCGAGATCATCGGCACGGAGGTGCTGCCCGCGATCCTTGCACGCTTCCGCGAGAAACATCCGCGCATCGCCATCGAGCTCGTGCTGTCCAACCGCTCGGACGATCTCATCCGCCGCGATGCCGACATCGCGGTGCGCATGATCCGGCCGACGCAATCGTCGCTCATCGCGCGAAAATGCGGCGTGGTCGCGCTCGGTCTCCACGCGCATCGCCGCCTCATCGAGGAAATGGGCGCGCCGCAATCGCTCGACGAGATCGGGAACTATCCGATCATCGGCTTCGACCGCGAACCGTCCATCCGGCGCCTCGGCGAGCTTGGGCTCGTGCTGACGCGGGATCTCTTCACCTTCCGTTGCGACAGCGATGTCGGTCAGTTTGCCGCGCTCAAGGCGGGGTTCGGCTTCGGCATGTGCCAGTATGCGCTCGCCAGGAGCTATCCCGATCTTGTGCCGGTGCTGCCGGGCGCCATCACCTTCGAGCTCGATGTCTGGATCGCCATGCATGAAGACCTGAAGACGAGCCGGCGGATGCGGCTGATGTTCGACCACCTGGCCGAGGAGATGGGCGCCTATATCCGGGAGGGGACGCAGGAACCGGCGGAAAAAGCGGCAGCCAAGTAGGCTATCGCCCGCCGCGCCCTGCCCTGCTATATCAGTCGCGAACCAGCCTTCCCTTGCGTCCCGAGGACTTTCCCATGAGCAAAGCCGCCGAAGCCAGCACCGCGAAATCCGGCGAGAAGCCCAATCCGCCGCTCGCGCCCTTCAACTGGCAGGACCCGCTGCTGCTGGACGAACAACTGACCGAGGAAGAGCGCATGGTGCGCGACAGCGCGCGCGCCTATTGCGAGGAGAAGCTTTTCCCGCGCGTGAAGGAAGCGAACCGGCACGAGATTTTCCATCGCGAGATCATGAACGAGATGGGCGCGCAGGGCATGCTCGGACTGACGCTGCCGGAGAAATATGGCTGCGCCGGGCTCTCCTATGTCTGTTACGGGCTCGCCGCGCGCGAGGTGGAGCGCGTCGACAGCGGCTATCGCTCGGCGATGAGCGTGCAGTCCTCGCTCGTCATGCATCCGATCTATGCCTATGGCTCGGAAGCGCAGCGCGAGAAATACCTGCCGAAGCTCGCGACCGGCGAATGGGTCGGCTGTTTCGGTCTGACGGAGCCCGACCACGGCTCCGATCCCGGCTCGATGAAGACGCGCGCGAAGGCGGTCGATGGCGGCTATGTGCTGAACGGCGCGAAGATGTGGATCACCAATGCGCCGATCGCCGACCTCGCCGTCGTCTGGGCGAAGACCGACGATGACGTTATTCGCGGCTTCGTCGTGGAGCGCGGTTTCAAGGGCTTCGAGACGCCGAAGATCGAAGGCAAGTTCTCGTTGCGCGCGTCGGTCACCGGCGAAATCTCGCTGCGGGATGTGTTCGTGCCGGAAGAAAACATGCTGCCGAATGTGCGCGGGCTTGCGGGGCCTTTCGGCTGCCTCAACCGCGCGCGCTACGGCATCGCCTGGGGCGCGATGGGCGCGGCGGAATTCTGCTGGCATGCGGCGCGGCAATACACGCTCGACCGCACGCAGTTCGGCCGGCCTCTTGCCGCGAACCAGCTCATCCAGAAGAAGCTCGCCGACATGCAGACCGAAATCACGCTCGGCCTTCAGGGCTGCCTGCAGCTCGGCCGGCTGTTCGACGAGCAGAAGGCAGCGCCCGCCGCGATTTCACTGATGAAGCGTAACAATTGCGGCAAGGCGCTCGACATCGCCCGCGTCGCGCGCGACATGCATGGCGGCAATGGCGTGTCGGACGAGTATCACGTCATCCGGCACGTCATGAACCTCGAAGCGGTGAACACCTATGAGGGCACGCATGATGTGCATGCCCTCATCCTCGGCCGCGAACAGACGGGCATTCAGGCCTTCTTCTGAGCGGCGGGCCGGCCGGCGGCGGGTGCGCCTGCGTCCCGCGCGAAGAGCATGAACAGTGCCATGGGCCGCTTGAAGGCGAGAAGATAGGTCACGTGCAGGACGACGAAGAGAACCAGCAGGTTCGCCGCCGTCTCGTGAACTTCCTCAAGCGCTTCGTTCTCCTTGCCGTCCCGGTCGTGCTCGCGCTCCCCGTCGTCGTCGGCGAAGGCCGGCGCGATCGACATTTCAGCGGCGAACCCGCCAATCGGCGGCGGCTCCATGAGGAGTCCCGTTCCGGTCGTGAGCAGGAGCGTGACGACGATGCCTGCGAGGAGCGTCCGGCTGATCATCGGATGATTGAGGCGCCGGACTTTTGCAAGCTCCGTCAGGTCGGGGAAGAGCCGCGAGATGCCGAGTTGCCGCGGACCAACCGCCGCCCAGAGGGCGCGAAAGAGGATGACGGCGGCGACGGCATATCCGAGCCAGTTGTGCAGGCCTTCGAGTTCGTCGCCTGTGAAGTAAGCCGCGGTGACGAGAAGAGCGAGCGCCGCGTGATAGAGCCGAATCTTGTGAAACACCGACATTTGAAACCAACCATATTCGAGCCCCGCCCGGAATATGGCCGCTTCGCATGAGACGCCGCCAGACTGCATCTTGTCGCAGACGCGCCGCTACTCATTCGCAGATTCATGTGCAACAGTTCAGGCGCTGCGCATGCCCCACTGGCGCACGGGGCCGACATCCACGTGAATGAAATCCGAACGCGGATAATAACCGACACCACCGGTGCCGATGTCGAGCGCCGCCGTTCGCAGATATGACAGTTCGCGGCCCGGCACGCGAATGTCCACCGCCATGCCGCGCATGTGGTAGCTCTTCTTTGCGACGCCGGCATTGCTCTCGCGCATCTGCGAATTGGTCGCCGGCGAGCGGTATCCGGAGATGATGTGGAAGGCTTCGTTCGTGCCGAGCTTCCGTTTCAGGGCGTGGAGCGTATCGAGCAGCGCCGGGTCGATTGCGTGGACGTCGCCGGAACGATGGTCGCGCAACAGCCGGTCGATCCCGGCCAGCGCCTCCGGCTCGTAGCGGCCGTTCGCCCAGTAGACGATCTTCAGTTTTTCGTCCGTGTGCGTATTGATCAGGTCCAGCTCGCGTGCGCCCGCGCGGACATGCGCTTGCGGCGCCGCCGCCTGCCTGTCGGGCCGCAGGAGCGGGAGGCGGGTAGCCGCGAGAGCACTCTCGGCGACCACGCAGGAAGCAGCGGCGGCGCCGAGCCCCAGAAGGCGGCGCCGGTTCAACTGAAACACCATAATTCCCCTTTTTGGAACTGTAGAACCTGATTGTGCGCACCGGGAGGAGAAGATCAAGTCATTGATTTGAAAGTGCTATTATGGAAAGCCGGATCAGGCGCCGCAAGCCGCGCCAGTGCCCGTGCGAGAGGGCGCCGGGGCATCGTCCCGCAACAAGGCTGCCAGCGCCGCATCGCGGCCATAGATGTCGTCGCGAAATTCGACGGTGCCATCCTCCTCCACGAAGGCCGTCCAGTAGGCGACGACGACGGGCATGGAGCGCGACATGGGAAGACGCGCCGTCTCGCCTGCCGCTATCGCCGCTTCGATCCTTTCCCGCGGCCATTCGGGTTCGAGCAGACGAACCGCCAGATCGAGCGGCTTCTCGAGCCTGATGCAGCCGTGACTGCGGAAGCGATTATCGCTGGCGAAGAGCGACGGCGCATTGGTGTCGTGGAGATAGACGGCGAAGGGGCTCGCGAATTCGAACTTCAATCGGCCGAGCGAATTCCTCGGGCCGGGCCGCTGCACCAGTTGCCCTTCCTGCCAGAACATGTCGTGCTTTCCGAGATAGTCCGGATCGCGCGCGATGGCCGGCGCGATCTCGCCCACATAGATCGAGCGCGGGACGACCCAGGGCGGGTTGACGATTATGGTGTTGATCAGGCCCGACAGGATCGGCGTCGGCGTTTTGCGCGTACCGACGACCGTTCTCATCCGCAACACCGGTTCGCCGTCTTCGAAAAGCACCGCCGTTGCCGCCGCCGCATTCACCTCGACGCGCGTGGGCGGCATCGCATGAGCCATGATGCGGATGCGCTCCATGTTGAGGGCGATCTGCCGCGCGCGCTCTTCCGGCGTCACGTTGAGCGCGGCCAGCGTCTTCGGCCCTATGACACCGTCCCGTTCAAGACCGTGCCGCGACTGGAAGCGGATGACGGCCTCTACCGTCTGAGGATCGAGCCTGTCGTCGCCGATCCGCGCGCGAAGGTCTCCGAGTGCCACGAGACGGCCGCGCAGCGCTGCCATTGCTTCCGACGTCTCTCCCGGCTTCAGCGAGCGCCTGCCTTCCTCAAGCGCGAGAGGAGGCCAGTTCCCCCTCGCCGCAAGATCGCGGTGAAAGGCGAGCGCCTGCTTCAGACGCAGATATTCGGGCGTCGCGGGCGGCAAGGCGTGCAGCCAATCGGAAAGACGCGCCTGTTTCAACGCCGCCGCAAGGCCCGCGGCCACAGGCGGCTCCCAGCGCGGAATGGCGATGTCGTAGCCGCTGGCCGCGAGGTCGACGCGTCCTGCCTGCATCGCCCACGCGTAACGCAGGGCCGAGCGCGTAAGAAGAAGATCGCGCCCCGCGAGATCGGTTCCCCTGCCCGCCTTCAATTGTCCGGCGATCTCCCGCGTTCCGAAACTCTCCGGAGCGACGCCATGAAGGTCCGACTGCAAAAGGACATCGTAGAGTTCGGCCGCCGCGCGATCCGACCAGGCGCAGGCCCCGTCCCAATGCCGGTAGAAGGCTGCGACCTCCGCGGCGTCGTTTCCGGACGACACCCCGACCGGCGAAACGGCGCAATCGGCCCAGGCCGCGCCGGCGGCATGGAAGAGAAACAGAAGGGCCAGGAACGCGCCCCGCGCGGCCTGGCGCATGATCCTGGTTTGCAGTGTGCTTGAAATCGACAAAATCCCGACCGTCCCGAAACTCATGGGGCCGGGTTCAGTGTCACGTCAGCAGCTCTCGACCGCAATGGAAAACGGCATCATTCGCCGTGAAACGGCAATCGCAGGACCGCATAGGTGGCGTAACCGCGATAGAGCGAACGAAACCGGAGATCGGCGCCGAGGTCCGCCGCGAGCGCGCGGAGCACACGCTCAAGATCGCCGCGCGGGCTCACATGGAACTTCGCAAGCCATGCCCTGAGCGCCGAGCGGAACCAGCGCGGCAGACGCTCCTGCTCGCCGAAATCGACGATGTGGAGGCTGCCGCCGGGCGCGAGGTTGCAGATGCCCTGCGCCAGCGTTGCCTGCCAGTCCGGGATCATCGACAGCGTGTAGGACATGTAGATGCGGTCGAAGCGGCCAACGCCGAAGGCGGCATAGGGGTTGAAGCGGGTGGCATCGCCCTGCGCGAAGCGGAGCGCCGCACCATGCCGCGCGGCGGCGCGGCGGGCGGTCACGAGCATTTCGTGCGAAATATCCATGCCGTGAAGCGCGGCCTCGGGATAGAGCCGCGCCGCGCGGACGAGATTGCGCCCCGTGCCGCAGCCGACCTCGAGCACCGTCGCGCCGGGCCCGGCATCGAGCTCCGCGATCAGGCGGTCGCGGCCGAGCAGGTAGTAACGCCGCGTGAGGTCGTAGAAGTGGCGCTGGTACCGGTAGACCCGGTCCATCAGATGCGCATGGGCGTCTTCGCGATGGTCGACCGCACTCACCGCGTCACTCCTTCAGGATGTAGAGATGGAAACCGCCATAGATTGAGGAGCGGTCACGCGTTGTGAACGCGGCCGATTCCTCCGCGCGAAAGTCCCAGCGCGCGAGGATCGCCTCGTCCACGCGGCCCGGCAACAGCGTCGGCTCGGCGGCGGTGCGGAAGATGACCCGCGCACCGGGACGCGCGGTGCGCGTGATCTGCGACCAGAGGTCGTTCAGTTGCGCGTCCGTCATCCAGTCCTGCGCGTCGAGAAGAACATAGCGGTCGAGGCTCGCCTCGCCGCTTTCGCGCAGATAGTCGGTGAAGGAGGCATTCAGGATCTGTGCGTCCTTCGCCCGCGCCTGGAGCATCGCGAAGTTTTCCCGCTTCAGGTAAGGCGGCAGCGGACCGTCCTCACCCGGCGCGTAGGCGCGCGCGAAGGCCTGCCAGGCAAAATAATTCTCCGACAGGGGAAAGCCGCAGGCGAGACGTTCGAGCCTTTCGCGCAAGACAAGACGCATCTCGCGGCCGCCGGAGAGCGCTTCGTACTGTGCGGGCGGAATGCCGAGGCCATAAAGCGTCGAGGGCTTGCCGGTCACCCAGGCGATCAGCGGCTTGTCGAAGAGGGGCGCAAGCTTCTCCTCGAAGAAGCGGCGCTGTGCGTCGATCGTCGGCGCGACCAGAATGTCGCGAAGGCGCACGCCGTAAGCCCGTGCGGCGAGATGCGCGAGGCCGATGAAATAGCCGAGGAGGCCATGGCGATAGAAGCCGCGCGCGAAAAGCGAGATGCGGCGGCGGAAACCCATCGGGCGCTTGTCCCAATAGGCGCGGGTCGCCTCGTCGAGATGCGGGCGGAGAAAGCGGTCGTAGTCCGAGATGTTTTCGCGCGCATCGCCACGGCCGAAGAAGCGGAAGAAGCGGTCGTAGCCGGGCAGGCGCGCGACGCCCGCGAGCTTGAGCTTCACGAGCGCCACATGCGTGGGGTTCAGGTCGAGCGCCGTCACGTGTACGGGCGCTGCCGTGAGATAGGACAGCGCGTTGCATCCGCCGGACGCGATGGCAACGATCCGCGTGTCCGGGCTCATGCCTTCGTGGAGCCCCATCGCCGCGATGTCGACTTCCGGGTCTTCCCAAATCTGGGGATAGACGAGGCCGGTGAAGAGCCAGGTGAAGAGCCGTTCCGTCAGCCCCTCGCGGGAGACAGCCTTGTGCCGGTGGACGGCGGCGCCGAGGCGGCGGCGGACAATGCGCCTGTCTCCGGGGACGACGGTATCGGCGAGCGTTTCGTGGGTTGCTTCGGCGCTGTTCGACAAGACATGAACTCCGTTATCGGATCGCCGGCATCGCGCGGCGGCGCGCCCGGTCCACCTGCTGCTACAGGCTTTGCGTGAAGTTCGTGTGACGGTGTTACGACGGGGCCGCTTCCGAATCGGATGGAGAGGCGTATAGTCAGAAAAACAGACTGAAAAACTCCAGGAAACATCGTCTCCCCGCCCGATCACGGCGAAGGCCACCGATATCGGAACCGGGCGACGCCAGCCCAGCCGGCGCGGCCATGGCCCGCCAAAACCCGGATGTCATTTCCCGTGGATTCGCGCGCGCCCACGCCCCGGACGGACGGAAAATCCGGCTCCAGCCCGCTCTGGCGGCTGGTGCCTCTCGTCCATCGCCACAAGGGACGCTTCTGGGGCGGCATGTCCCTCATCAATGCCGGGCGGCTGCTCGAAGCCTTCATGCCGCTTTTCCTCAAGACCGGCATCGACAGGATCGCTGCGGGCGACCCGCGCCTTCTCATGCCCGCGCTTGCGATACTCGGCCTCATGGTGCTGCGCTACGGCGCCTTCAATCTCGGGCGGCGCCATGTGCGCGAAGTGGGCGTTGCCGTCGCCTACGAACTGCGCCAGCGCCTCTACTGGCACCTCGAACTGCAAGGCCCGCGCTTTTTCTCCCGCTACACGACGGGCGATCTCATGGCGCGCGCGATCAACGACATCACGCTGATCCGCCAGATGATCGGCATGGGCACGCGGCTTCTTTTCGTGCTCGGGTTTTCCGGCATCATCGCCTTCATTTTCATGTTCCAGCAGTCGCCGTCGCTGACGCTGCTTCTGCTGCCGGCACTTCCCGTCTTCGCCGTGCTCGGATGGGTGATTGCGAAACGCATCTTCACCCAGTCGACACAGGTCCAGGAGGGATTTTCCACCCTGTCCGCGCAGGTGCAGGAGAACCTCAACGGCATCCGCACCATTCAGACCCATGCGCAGGAGGCGCGCGAGACGGAACGCTTCGAGGCGACGTCCGACGCCTATGCCCGCGACTACTACAAGCTCATGTTCCTGAATTCGGGCCTTACCTCGGCCATGCTGGTTGCAACCGGCTTCACGACGCTCATTGTCGTCGGCTATGGCGGCATGCAGGTCGTCGAGGGCACGATCACGCTCGGCACGTTCACCGCCTTCATCTTCTATCTCGCCATGATGCTCGCGCCGATCCGCGAAGGCGGCATCATGGTGACGCTGTTCCAGCGCGGCGGTTCGGCGGCGGCGCGCATTTTCGAAATTCTCGACCACGAGCCTGAAATCCGCGATGCGCCGGAAGCCGCGCCGCTTGACGAGATCGGCGGCGCCATCACGCTGCATCACCTCTCCTATGTGCATCCCGCGAGCAGCGGCGAAGGCGGCTGGCCGGCGCTCAACGATGTGACGCTCGACATCCGCAAAGGCGAGATGATCGCGCTGCTCGGCCGGGTCGGTTCCGGCAAATCAACCCTGCTGCGCCTCATCGTCCGCCTGCTCGACCCGCCGCCCGGCACCGTCTATCTCGACGGGCGCGATATCCGCATGCTGCCGGTCACGCAGGTGCGCAACCAGATCGCCATGGTGCCGCAGGACCCGTTCCTCTTTGCAACGCATATCGCGCAGAATATTTCCTACGACAATCCGGAGCGAACGACGGAGGAAGTCTGGCGCGCGGCGGAAAGCGCCGATCTCGAAGCGACCATCCGCCGTTTTCCCGAAAGGCTCGAAACGCTGGTGGGCGAGCGCGGCGTGACGCTTTCGGGCGGCCAGAAACAGCGCGCGAGCCTGGCGCGCGGCCTCATCCGGGACACGCCCGTGCTGCTGCTCGACGATTGTTTTTCCTCCGTCGACACGGAGACGGAGGAATTCATCCTGTCGCGCCTGAAGGAACTGCGGAAGGGCCGCACGACGCTCATGGTTTCGCACCGCGTTTCGACGGCGCGCCACGCCGACAGGATCGTCGTTCTCGACGAGGGCCGCGTCGCCGAAGTCGGCACGCATCAGGAACTCATCGCCAGAGGCGGCCTCTACGCCACGCTGGAACGCCAGCAAGGCCGGAGGGACGAGCTCGTGCAGACTGTCGCGCTTCGCACGGGCGCGGGCGGCAATGGAGAGAGCGCATGAGCGACACCGCCGCCCCCTCGCGCCCCACACGCCGGAACCATGCTGTCTTCGACGACGAGATGGAGGCGCGCGGATTCGATTTCGGGCTTCTCGGCCGCCTCATGCACTGGATGAAGCCCTATCGCCGGATGGGACTTCTCTCCATCGTCTTCGTCCTGCTCGCGGCGAGCGCGGCGGTTCTCGCGCCGATCATCGTCAGCCGTGTCGTCGTGGACGGTATCCTGCTGCCTGCGTCGAACGAGGGCGCGCCCGATTTCGGACAGAAGGCCCTCAACGGCTTCCTCTCCGACATGCTGACGGTCCATCCGATCGTGTCCGCCTGCATGCTTTACGGGCTCTGGACGCTGCTCTGGGCCGTCTTCGGCCACGGATTTCGGATCCTGCTTGCCCGCACCGTGCTCAACGGCCTTCGCGATCTCAGGCGCGACCTCTTCGCGCATCTCGAAAACCTGCCATCGAGCTTCTACGACCGCGTGGCCGTGGGCCGGGTGATGACGCGCCTCACCAACGATGTCGAGACGCTGTTCGAGCTGCTTGCGGGCTTCGGCGTGCTGCTCGGCGAATTCGTGCCCTTCTTCGTCGCTGTTTCGGTGATGCTCGCGCTCAATCCGGCGCTCACCTTCGAACTGATGCTGCTTTTGCCCGTCGCGGCGCTGGCGACCTGGATCTTCCGGCGTGTCTCGCGGCAGGTCTATCGCGGCATCCGCTCAAGCCTGTCGCGGCTCAACGAGAACCTTCAGGAAAATCTCTCCGGCATCGAAATCGTGCAGCTTTATGGCCGCGAAAAGATCAACTACGACCGCTATACGGAGATCAACGACGAGAACCGCTTTCAGGAAAGCCTCGCCGTCCGGATCGAGAGCTATTACGGCCCCGCCATGGACAGCATGGCTTTCCTGGCGATGGCGGCGATCGTCTGGTTCGGAGGAAACCATGTTCTTTCGGGCGCGGCGACGCTCGGCAGCGTCATTCTCTTTGCGCAGTTCGCGGACATGATGTTCCGGCCCATCGTGGCGATGGGCGAACAGTGGAATGTCGTCTTCCGCGCCATGGCGAGCTGCGAGCGGATTTTCCAGGCGCTCGACTGGGACGAAACGCTGCAACGGCCCGCCGAGCCAAAGCCCCTGCCCGCCGGCCTCACGGGTCATGTCCGGTTCAATCATCTCACTTTCGGCTATGCACCGGACACGACGATCCTCAAGGATGTGAGCTTCGATATCGCGCCGGGCGAGCGCATCGCCATTGTCGGGCCGACGGGTTCGGGCAAGACGAGCCTCATTCGCCTGCTTTGCCGCTTCTACGACGTGCCGGCCGGCAGCATCCTGATCGACGGCATCGACATCATGGATGTGGAGCCCGGCGAAATCCGCAAGCGCATCGGCGTGGTGCTGCAGGATTTCCACATCTTCTCGGGCACCGTCTACGACAACATCATCCTCGGCAATCCGAAGGTGACGCGCGAGGATGCGCGCCGCGCCGCGCGCCTCGTCCATGCCGATCCCTTCATCCGTTTGCTGCCGCAGGGCTACGATACGGTTCTGACGGAACGCGGGCGGAATCTCAGCCACGGGCAGCGCCAGCTCCTCGCCTTTGCCCGCGTGCTGGCGATGGACCCGGAAGTGCTGATTCTCGACGAAGCGACGGCGAGCATCGACACGGAAACTGAGCTCATCATTCAGGACGCGCTCGCGAAAGTGACCGAGGGACGAACCTCGATCATCATTGCTCACCGGCTGCAGACGATACGGGAGGCTAATCGGATCGTTGTTCTCGCCAGCGGCGAAGTGCGCGAGATCGGCACGCATGAGGAGCTCATGGCGCAGGGCGGCCTCTACAAGACGCTCTACGAGCTTCAGGTCCAGGACATGAACCCGGAAACACGTTCCTCCTGAGAAGCTGCAAAGAAGTTGTCGGGGCATACGCGCTGAAGTAGCGTGATCGCCAATCGAATGACAATGACCGGGAACGCGCGCGCCATGACTAAAGCCACTCTTCCCTACGCCCTGCCGGACAAGCTCGAATCCGGCCTTGCCGAAACGCTCGCCTATTGGCGCGGACTCATTCGCGGCAAGGCCAGCAGCATGCCCTATTGGGACGATGTGAAGCTGCCGGAGATGGCGTCCCGGGCGGAGCGCGTCATGCTCGTCGCCGCCTTCGAGAAGCCCGAGCGCTTCCGTTTCGAGATCGTCGGAAGCGGCATCGCTTCGCGATATGGCGAGGAATTGCAGGGACGTTTCGCCGACGAGGTCGATATCCGCTCGCCGCTCGAATTTTTCCGCTCGCAGGCGAGCGTCACCGTGGAAGGCCGCGCGCCGACCTTATACGCGGGCGGCGGCTATGCGCGCCTGCTCCTGCCGCTATGGGGCGACGGACACATAAGCATGCTGCTCTGTGCCTTCTCGGATATCTGAGGCCGGACCGGTTCAGCAGCGCTGAACGATGACCGACACATTGTCGTTCCCGCTCTGCGTTGCGTAGGCCTCGTTCCCGCTTCCCTTCTGCACGATGTAGGAAGCGTTGTTGTTTCCGTCCTGACTGGTGACCGCGACATTGTTCGAGCCCGTCTGGCTCGCGAACGCCGTGTTCCCATATCCCGTCTGCGCGACATAGCTGCCGTTCACACCGCCGCCGAAGCCACAGCCGCCCCCACCCATCTTGCTGCCCCCCGCTGGCCTGTACCGGGTTGCCTGCTTGATGGCGCCGTTGATCTTCCTGTCCGAGACGAATTGCTGGGCCGGATTCGACGCCGTCCAGCTTTTGGTCCGGGTCTTGTTCTTGTTCTGATATACGACGGTGTAGTTGGCATCACCCGACTGATCGACGGCCGCCACGCTTCCCGCCCAAGCCGCGGGGGAGCCGAGAACGAATGCGAGCGCAACCGCCGCCGCCGTGAATGAATTGACGATCTTCTTCATCGCTCTCTCCTGCATCGTGTGACGTTCCTGACGGAACCAGAGCCCGCACACTGAATGCATTGCGCTGATGGCTCGCTGAACCCGCCGTTCATGCTGCATTCAGAAAGCGGGAATGCCCGCTCTCGTTCGCGCGACACAAAATGACCTCATCGCTGAACCGAATATGAATGGCGGCTTCAGGCAGCGCTCAGGCGCGGGCCGCTAGAACTTGCATCGTCAACCGGACAAGCCCCCATGGCCGGTCCCCAAACAGGAGATGCAAGATGAACAAGTTTCTACTGACCACGAGCACCATCGCAGCCCTGATCGCGGCCGGCATCACAGGCGCCAATGCCGGCAATTCGGCCTCGGTCTACCAGAGCGGTCGCCACAACACCGGCGTCTACACGCAGAACGGCTATCACAACAAGGGCACGATCGACACGAGCGGCCGCGGCAACTATTCCAAGGCCGTGCAGCAGGGCGAGTGGAACTATCTCTACCAGCAGCAGCTCGGCAACCGGAACTCCGCGCTGACCGACCAGTATGGCCGCAACAACTACGCGGTGACGGGCCAGGAAGGCCGCAACAACAAGGCGACCACGATCCAGACCGGCCGCAACAACACGTCCGGCATCGCCCAGATCGGCAGCAACCACAAGGCGACGACCGATCAGTACGGCTCGAACAACACGTCCGCCACGATCCAGGTCGGCAACGGCCAGAAGGCAAACACCGTCCAGACCGGCTCGGGCAACACGTCGGTCGTCATCCAGGGCGGCTACTGACCGGCTTTCATCGGGAGGCGGTATCCGCCGCCTCCCGCGACGCCCCTCTTCATACGGGAGCAGAGCAATGAACATCAAATGGGCTTCGCTGGTATTCGCACCTTTCGTCTTCGGCTGCGCGGCGGCCACCGCATCGCCGCCCGCTGCCGAATCCTGCGAGATCAGAACCATCGAGACGCCGTCGGGCATGCTGTTCGAAAGCGTCGTCTATGGCATGCCCGGTGAAACGGGTTCCTACGCCATATCCTTCGAACGGTCCGGCTCCGGCGGTACGTCGGAAGTGCGGCAGGGCGGAGACTTCGTCATCGACGAGAGCGGCGAAGCCGTCGTATCGGCCACCGAAGTCAATCTCGGCGCCCGCGACCGTTTCCACGCGCATATGACGGTGGAGAGTTATTCCGGCAGCTATAGCTGCGGTCTGTGAGACTACTCTCCGGACCTCAGACGATGGTGGTCGAACCAGAGCACGCGCAACTGATCGCCCTGTGGCGTATAGCCGATGAGGCTGAGCCCTGAAGGCTCTACAGGGCTCCGGCCCAACACCTTGTTCTGATAGATCGCGGCGCATCCCGCGAGCCGCTCTTCGGGATGCGCCTTCGACCAGAGCCCCAGCTCGTCGTGACCGTCGATCATCAGCCGGTCGGTCAGCCGCCTGCCGCGATAGGCCGACGATATGAAGCTCCGGCAGAAAGCGAACTTCTCGCGCAGTCGCGGCAGAACGCGAATGCCCGCCGTCAGGCAACCGGCCATCGTCTCGCCGTCATAGATCGCGATGACGAGTTCTTCGGCGCGCTCCTCCGGGCTCACGTCTCCCGGCAGCACGCCCGCGCGCTTCCACATCGCCACCGCATCTTTTGCAACACGCTCGTCTCGCCGCCGCCAGACGCGGAGGTAGTCGATGGTTTCGAGTTCGCCCTGCATGCCGCCCTTCCCGTTCCTTCAATGACGCGCCAGTGTCGGCACCGGGCGCCATCGGGGAAAGGGGTCACAAGGTCCATATTGGAGGTGCGGCGTCCTTCTCAGGCGCCGAGCCGGAAGCCCTCGTAATCGGCAGCCGCGACTTCCGCAATCTTTTCGCCATAGACATTCACGCCGCCGGTATAGGGCATGAAGACGCGCGGTTTGCCGGGAATGTTCGCGCCCATGTACCAGGAGTTCGCCTGCGGATAGAGCGTCGCGCTCGCGAGCTCGTTCACATGCGAGACCCACTGGTCCTCCGCTTCGCGCGTCGGCTCGATGAAGCGGATATTTCCTTCCGTCAGGCGTTTCACGCAATCCGTGATCCAGTCCACATGCTGCTCGATCGATACGATCATGTTGGAGAGCACGGAGGGGCTTCCGGGGCCGGTGATGAAGAAGAGATTGGGGAAGCCCGCGGAGCCGAGCCCGAGATAGGTTCGCGGTCCCGCCGCCCATTTCTCCCTGAGCTTCGCGCCGCCACGGCCCGTGATGTCGATGGCGAGCAGCGCGCCCGTCATGGCGTCGAAGCCCGTCGCAAAGACGATGGCGTCCGCCTCGTATTCCTTGCCGCCGCAGACGACGCCCTTCTTCGAAATCCGCTCGATCGGCGTCTCGCGCACATCCACAAGATCGACATGCGGTTCGTCGAAGGTCTGCAGGTAGTCGGTATCGAGGCAGAGACGCTTCACGCCAACCGGATGATCGAAGGGGAGAAGCTTCTCCGCGACGTCGGGATTCTTCACCGATGCGCGCATCTTCGCGCGGGCGAAATCGGCGGCGATGTCATTTGCCTCGTGGGTCGCCATCAGGTCGCCAAACGCACCGAGGAAAGCGAAGCCGCCCTGGTTCCAGCGCGTCTCGAGTTCCCTCCGGCGCGCTTCCGGCGTCATGTCTTCGGCCAGCGTTTCGCTATATTCAAAGCAGATGATGCCACCGGGGGTCTCGCGCGCATGTTTGCGGTCTTCGAGCAGCGTCTCCTTAGAGCGGGCAATCTCGCCTTGCGTCAGGGGGCGATTGCCGGCCGGCAGGGTGAAGTTCGCCGTCCGCTGGAAGACCGTCATGTGAGAAGCCTGCGCGGCAATGACCGGTATGCTCTGGATGCCGGACGAGCCTGTCCCGATGACGGCGACGCGCTTGCCCGAGAAGTCGACGCCCTCATGCGGCCAGCCGCCGGTGTGGTACCAGTCGCCTTCGAAGTCCTGAAGTCCCGCGAAGTCGGGCACGCGGGCGGCGGAGAGGCAACCCGTCGCCATGATGCAGAAGCGCGCGGAAACGCTGTCGCCCTTGTCGGTCTCGACCGCCCAAAGGCCCGTGTGCTCGTCATAGGTCGCAGACGTCACGCGCGTCTCGAAGCGCATGTCGCGGCGAAGGTCGAGCTTGTCGGCCACGTAATTCTGGTAACGCAGGATTTCCGGCTGGGCGGCATAGCGCTCGCTCCACGTCCAGCCTCGCTGAACCTCGTCGGAAAAGCCATATTGATATTCGAGGCTTTCGACGTCGCAGCGCGCGCCGGGATAGCGGTTCCAGTACCAGGTGCCGCCGACGCCCTCGCCCGCCTCGAAGACGCGCGCGGTCAGGCCAAGGCCGCGCAGGCGATGAAGCATGTACATGCCCGCAAAGCCTGCGCCGACGATCACGGCATCGAATTGTTCGGATTTCGCGCGCGCGGGCGCGCCTTCTCCCTGAGCAGCCATTTCAGTCCTCCCTCTTTTCTTGTTGCCTCAACTCTAGACCGGGCAACAAAAGACACAAGAAGGAGAAACGGCTTTTCGGGTCGCGGCGTATCGTTGCCGCAGGGGTGGGCAGGATAGCCGGAGCCGGAACGTCTCGAAAGACGCTCCGGCTCCGGTCTTCCCCTCATTCGTAGTGGAACTCGGCTCCGTCGAGGTCGACCTCGGGGAGCTGATCCTTCTCGACCCAGTAATCCTGGGTGTGCTGCCATTCCGGCTTGTCGCCGCGCTTGGGCAGCAGGTCCATGCTCCGCATGAGGTAGCCGGGGTTGAAGTTCTCCGGATCGATCCAGGGCAGCAGCGGCATGTTGCTGTCTTCCTTACGCAACGCCACCGTCACCTTTTTCGCGCCCTTCTCGTCCATGTGCTTCAGCAAGCGGCAGACGAAGTCGCCGAGCAGGTCCACGCGGAGCGTCCAGCTTGCGCGGAAATAGCCGAAGATCCAGATCATGTTCGGCACGCCGGTGAACATCATGCCGCGATAGGTCACGCTGTCGGCGAAGTTGAGCGGCTTGCCGTCGATGTCGAAGTCGATGTCGCCGAGCACGCTGAGATTGAAGCCCGTCGCCGTGATGATGATGTCGGCTTCGAGTTCCTTGCCGGACTTCAGCAGGATGCCCTTCTCGGTGAAGCGCTCGATCTCGTCGGTCTCGACGGTGGCCTTGCCGGACGCGATGCCCTGGAAGATGTCGCCATCGGGCACGAAGGCGATGCGCTGGCGCCAGGGGCGATAGCTCGGCGTGAAGTGCTTCTGCACGGTTTCTTCCGGCAGGAACAGGCGCACGGCATCGAGCAGCTCCTTGCGGACCACTTCGGGCTCCTCGAAGGAGCGGCGTGTGAATTCCGCCTGATTGTGCAGGATTTCACGGCGCGTGATCTCGTGGATCCAGGCCTCGTCCACGCCCAGCACGCGCAGCCGGTCGGCAAGCTCGTTCTCGTTGCGGCCGGGAATGAAATAGGTCGGCGAGCGCTGCAGAAGCGTCACATGCTCGCAATCGCCGGCAATGGCGGGAACGAGCGTCGCCGCCGTCGCGCCGGAGCCGATCACGAGGACCTTCTTGCCCTTGTAGTCGAGGTCTTCGGGCCAGGTTTGCGGATGGACGATCTTGCCCTTGAACTTGTCCATGTCCGGCCACTCGGGCGTGTAGCCCTCGGAGTGGCGGTAGTAGCCCTGGCACATCCACAGGAAGTTCGCGGTGAAGCGGCGCTCCTCGCCGGTCTTCTTGTCGATCGCGTAGACTGTCCAGAGATTGTCCTTGCTCGACCACTTCGCCGTGGAGATGCGGTGGTTGTAGCGAATGTGGCGATTGAGGTCGTTCTCCTCGATCACCTCTTTCATATAAGTGAGGATTTCGTCCGCCGTGGCGATGGGCGTGCCCGTCCAGGGCTTGAAGCGATAGCCGAACGTATAAAGGTCGCTGTCCGAACGGATGCCCGGATAGCGGTGCATGTGCCAGGTGCCGCCGAAGCTGTCGAGAGCCTCGAGCGCGACGAAAGTCTTCTCCGGGCACTGTTCCTGCAGATGATAGGCGGCACCGACGCCCGAAATACCCGCTCCGACGATCAAGACGTCGAAATGTTCGGTCTTCTGGGCCGATGCCGGCTTCGTAAGCGTTTCTGTTCCTGACATGTCCTCTACCTTCCTCGCTCGGCGCTTCTTTGGGTCGCCGGATTTCCGTTGAGGTTATCTTGAGGCCCTGAAATCTAGGGTCAATACCCTAAATTTGCCCCAGGCAGACCAAATTGACGCAGGGTCGGACGCCCCGCCTCCGGCAAAGCCTTCTCTCGGCGGCTCCATTTTGTCAGTAGACTGAATATATTCGGAAAAACCGGGCGATTCCCGGCGGCCTCCGCCAGCCATCCGGCGCTAGGAATGCGCGCGCGACCGCGGAAATCTGGCTGGGGCGGGAGGGTTCGAACCTCCGAATGGCGGAATCAAAATCCGCTGCCTTACCACTTGGCTACGCCCCAGCAGGGCCCGGAAGCCTCAAGCGGGCGGCCTCGCGAAACGCGGCGGAACATACCGGCATCCCCTGAAGGGTGCAACCGGGCGGCCCGGCCGCCGATTCCAGCGGAAACTGCCGGTCAGGGCCCCCGATCGCGCTTGCGGGCACGGGTTTTGGCGGCTATAACGCCGCCTCGAATTGGCGGCGGAGTGTGGCGCAGTCTGGTAGCGCACCTCGTTCGGGACGAGGGGGTCGGAGGTTCGAATCCTCTCACTCCGACCAATCGAAAATGAAGGCTCCCGGCGCTTATCGGCGCGGGAGCCTTTGTTCGTTTCAGGGGCCCTGCCTTCGCCTTACCAGCCGAAAATACGGCCGATGATGTCGAGCAGGTTGCCGAGCGAGCCGCCACCGCCGGGCGCGCAGGCATAGGCTGGCTTCGCGCTCATGAAGAAGGCCGATGCGCCGGCGCCGAGACCGAGCACCATTGCCGAGACCGCCACCCGGAGGTGGGTCAGCCGAAACGGTTTCATAACAAGACATCCCCTCTATCTGTTGAGTAGCATCCGCTAACGTCAGCAAATCGCGGGCCAGCCCGGCGCCGTTAACGAAGAAAATTGCGAGGAACCCCCATGACCGTCACGCTCTACGACTTCACCCTTGCGCCAAGCCCCCGCCGGGCGCGCATCCTGCTCGCGGAAAAGGGAATCGCCCATGAGACCGTGCAGGTCGACCTCACCAAGGCCGAACAGCTCGGCGAGGCCTATCGCAAGATCAACCCCGCCTGCACCGTGCCGGCGCTGAAGCTCGAAGACGGCACGATCCTCCCCGAGAATATCGGCATCGCCGCCTGGGCCGAGGAGGTGAAGCCCGCGCCCGCACTGCTCGGCCGCACGCCCGCCGAAAAAGGCCTCGTCTTCAGCTGGAATGCGCGAATCGAATTCGAAGGCTTCATGCCCATCGCCGAAGTCCTTCGCAACACCTCCAAGGGCATGGTGGGCCGCGCCCTGCCCGGCCCCCTCGATCTTCCGCAGATCCCGGCGCTGGCCGAGCGGGGTGCGCAGCGCCTCACCCGCTTCTTCGAGATGCTGAACGAGCGGCTCAAGGGACGCGACTACATCGCCATCGACACGTTCTCCCTCGCCGACATCACGGCTCTTGTCTGCGTCGATTTCGCCAAATGGGTGAAGCAGGAGCCGAAGCCGGAGCACACCGACCTCCTGCGCTGGCATGCGGCCGTTTCCGCGCGGCCGAGCGCCAAGGCGTGAAACGGCAAGTTTGACAGAGGCTCCCTCCCCCCTATGATGCCGCCACTCGATGGTTCCGAGGGGGCCCGCAAGGGCGTCCCGAGGAGGCAAGAGGGAACAGGGTGAGGCCCGCAAGGCCAATGCCCTGGCTGCCCCCGCAACTGTAAGCGGCGAGGCACCGTTCCAACAATGTCACTGGCTGCAAAGGTCCGTTCGCGGGCCGGCATCCCGGGAAGACGGAACGGCGCCGATGACCCGCGAGCCAGGAGACCTGCCACCGGGTTCGTCATCTGCCGTGGCCGGGGGTCTGCCAGGGGGACGTCGACCCTTGGGCTTACGCCTTTCGGGTTTCCGTTTTCCGTCTCTCTCCCGCGCACCGGCGCCATGCGGCCGGGGTGGCCGCGCCAGAGAGACAGGATACCTGTTCCATGACTATCAAAGGCTGGGGGGCCGTTGCTGCCCTGACACTGGCGGCATTTGCCGCCGCATCCGCACATGCGGAAGAAGCGATCGTAACGGAGGAGCTGCTCGTTTCGGGCGGCGTCGAGCCCATTCCCACGAAGGAAGTGGCAAGCTCCTACACGATCGTCACCGCCGAAGAGATCGAGACGTTTCAGTACCAGGACATCACCGACGCATTGCGCTCGGTTCCCGGGCTCCATGTCGTGCCGTCGGGTTCGCGCGGCACCGTCACTTCCGTTTTCACGCGCGGCGCGAATTCCAACCAGACGCTCGTTCTCGTGAACGGCACGCCGATCAACGATCCCTCGTCGCCTGGCGGCGCGGCGAACCTTGCCGGCATTCCGCTCGACAATGTCGAGCGCATCGAAGTGGTGCGCGGGCCGCAATCCTCGCTCTATGGCAGCCAGGCGCTTGGCGGCGTCATCAACATCATCACGAAGTCCGGCACGAGCGATCCGCGCAGCACGCTCCGCGTCGAGGGTGGCACGCTCGGCACGCTCAACACCTATGCGAGCACGGGCGGCAGCTTCGGCGCGACCGACTATTTCCTGTCGCTCTCGCGCGAGGATACGGACGGCAACGACATCACGCCCGCGCGCCTTCGCGATGCGCGCGGTGAAGAAGAGGACGGCACCGAAACGCTTTCGGCGTCGGGCCGCATCGCCACGACGTTCAACGAGAATGTGAGCGGCTCGGTCTTCCTGCAATACACCGATGCCGAAGCGGACACGGATGCGGACGGCTCGACCGCCGGCTTCGTCAGCGTCTATCAGAACTTCGACAGCGTCTTCGAATCGCGACGGCTCTTCCTCTCGGGCGATCTCTCGGGCCGCTTCCTCGACGGGAAGTGGCGGCCGAGACTGTCTGCGGGCTATACGGTGCAGAAGTCCGACTCGACCGACAATCCGGATCCCGGCGGCTCGGTCTATCTCGACCGCGCAAGCAATGAAGGCACGACGCTCAGGCTCGCGATCGACAATGCCTTCGATCTCACGCCCGAACATCTCCTCACCTTCGGCGGCAGCTACACGAGGGATGAGTTCGAGTCCGACGGCTTCCGCGACCTCGGCGGCTTCGTCATCGATCTCAATTCCGATGCGCAGACGGACGCCTTCGCTGTCTATGCGGGCGATCACATGACCTTCGGCGAGCGCTTCTTCGCCACGCTGAGCACGCGCTACGACATGCCGGAAGACATGGATGATCGCTTCACCTTCACCATCGCCCCCGGCTACTACCATCCGGAGACGGACACGCGCCTAACCTTGTCCTATGGCACGGGTTTCAAAACACCGTCGCTCTATCAACGCTTCGGCTTCGACATAAACACGTTCGGCGGCTTCCCCTCCGGCGTCTATACCGGCAATCCGGACCTCAAGCCCGAAAAGAGCAAGGGCTGGGAGGTGGGTATCGAGCAAGGCTTCTTCGGCGGCAAGGCGACGGCCGGCGCAACCTGGTTCGACACCGAAATTGAAGATGCAATCGTCATCGTCTACGACGCCTTTGGCAATTCAACGTCCGTCAATGTCGATGAGTTCGACACGAAAGGGATCGAAACCTTCATCGAATTCAATCCGATTGCTGAACTCACGACCCGCATCGACTACACGTTGACGATCCTGAAGGCGGACAGCTTCACCAGTACGATGGTGCGCCGTCCGCGTCACCAGCTCGGCTTCACGGCGAGCTGGGAATTCATTCCCGGCACGGTTCTGTCGGGCAATGCGGAATGGATCGACATCTATCGCGACGTGCCGCGCGACGGATTCGGCTTCTATGTCGATCCCGGACCCTACACGGTCGTGAACATTGCCGGATCGCATCGCCTCACGGACAATGTGAAACTCACCGCGCGGGTGAACAACCTGCTCGACGCGCATTACGAGCCGGCCAACGGCTTTGTGGCGCCGGGCATCGAGGCTCTGGCGGGCGTCGAAGTAACCTTCTGAGGAACGCCTGCTGCAAAACAATAGGCGCGGGGATCGCTCCCCGCGCCTTATTCATTTCCGCCGCGGCAACTATCGCCCGGTAAAATTCGCCGCACGCTTCTCCACGAAATGCGCGACGCCTTCCTTGAAGTCGGCGCTGCCGAAGCTTTTCTGCATCTCGCTGTCGCCCACTTCCAACGCTTCGTTGAAGTTCTGGAACAGCGCCTTCCATATCTGCGCCTTCATGACAGCCATGGACCTCGGCGACACGGTTTCGGCGAGCATCCGCGCATAATCCATGACATTCGCCATGAAGTTCTCCTGCGGGAAGACCTTGTTGACGAGCCCCATGCTCGCGGCCTCGTCCGCCATCACCTTGCGCGCCGACATCAGAAGGTCGAGCGAACGCGCGGGGCCAACGAGATGCGGCAGCAGCCATGAAACGCCGTGCTCCGCGATGAGGCCGCGGCTTGCGAAGGAGGTCGTGAACTTCGCTTCCGAGCCCGCGAAGCGCATGTCGGCATAGAGCGCGAAGACGAGACCGAGTCCTGCCGCCGGGCCGTTGATCGCGGCAATGATCGGCTTCTTCACCTGCATCAGATAGCCGAAGCGGCCGCCATAATGCGGGCTCACATCGGGTCCGAGGCCGCTCGCGAAATCGAAGCTCTCCTCGCGCGACGCCGTCGCAAGCTCACGGTCTTCCCATTTGCCGGGCTTGATCGACTGCAGCAGGTTCATGTCGGCGCCCGCACAAAAGCCGCGCCCGGCACCCGTCACCACGATGACGCGAACATTCTCGTCCGCAACCGCCGCCGCCATGGCCAGCTTCACACTTTTTTCCATCGCCGCCGTCCAGGCATTGAGCTTGTCCGGGCGGTTGAGCGTCAGCAGGGCGACGCGATCCTTCACCTCGTATGTGAGGTCTTCATAAGCGCTCATGTTCTCCTCCCTCTGCTTCGGCCTCTGTTCGGGCCCCTGTTCCTCCAGCTTTGCGGAGAGTATAGGCGCAACCGGGGGCCATGCGACAAACTGCGCTTTGCGAGGGCATGGCATTCCGGCCGTCCGCGGCGTATGGTTTTTTCATGGGGAAAACACAGGCATATGGCCAAAGGCCGCTCGCTCGCCTCGGCGCCGTTCAGGTGCTGGCGCTGCTTGCGATGTTCTTCCATCTCGCCTCGCCCCTCGCGCTCCAGCTCGCAAACCCGGCGACGGACGGCCTCTTCGAGACCGTCATCTGCTCGGGCGGCGTCTGGAAGACCGTCACTATCGACGAGGAAGGCAACCCCGTCGAACAGCCGGCCTCTCCCGGCTCGGCCTCGCATGATTGCAGCATCTGCATTCATCATTGCGGCGCGGCGGCCCTTACCGCGATGTTCTCCCTTCCCTCGCAGCAATGGGCGCTTCCCGCTCCGCTGCTTGTCGCCTTCGCCGCCCTCTCGGGCGTCGTCCTCACCGACAGCCATCCCCGCGCACCGCCCGCCTGACGCGGTGCGTCCTTCCATCCTTCCTTCATAACGACGCCTGCAGCGGCTCGCCGCTTGCGGGCGCGCATCATTAGTCGGGCAACATGAAATATTTCAGCCGCTTTGGGGGCGTGGCGCTGGCCGCGTTCGTCTCCGCCTTTGCCGCTCCCGCCTTCGCCGGGAGCGAGAGCATCGAACTTCCCGAGATCGTCGTTCACGGAGAGACCGAAAATACGGTCAATCCGCTTTCGGGTCTCGGTTCCCCCGCCTTCCCCTCGGGTACGCTCACCGTTCCCGGCGTCGCGCAGGCGCAGGAAGAGCTCTCGCTCCTCCCCGGCGCCGTTTCCCTCGTTCCGGCGGCGAAATACCAGGACCTCTACGCACACAACTTCGAGGACGTGATGGACTTCACGCCCGGTGTTTACGCGCGCAAACGCTTCGGCGCGGAGGTGCGGCTTTCCGTGCGCGGTTCCGGCCTTTCCCGTTCGTACCACATGCGAGGTCTCGACCTGCTGCAGGACGGCGTGCCCTACAACCTTGCCGACGGCGCGGCCGACTTCCAGGAGATTGATCCGCTCATCGCGCAGCACATCGAGGTCTACAAGGGCGGCAACGGCTTGCGCTTCGGCGCATCCACGCTTGGCGGCGCGATCAATTTCGTCACACCGACCGGCCACACGGCGGAAGCGGAAAATCTTGTCCGCCTCGAAGGCGGCTCTTACGGCACCGCGCGCATCCACACCGAGACCGCGCGCGTTCTCGGCGCGACGGACTTCTTCGCCGCCATGAGCGCCAACCATGTCAACGGCTTCCGCCAGCAGGAGGCGGAGGAAAGCATTCGCCTCGCAGCGAATATCGGCCACCGTTTCAACGACGCTGCGGAGACCCGCTTCTATCTCACCTCCAATATCGTCGACCAGGAACTTCCCGGCACGCTCACGCTCGCCCAGGCAGAGAACAACCCGGAACTCGCCAATCCCGGCAATATCGCGCTCAACCAGCAGCGCAACGTTCGTTCCGTTCGCGTCGCGAACAAGACCACGCTCGTCATCGACGATGGAGCGACGATCGATTTCGGCGGCTATGTCGGATACAAGCGTCTCTATCACCCGATCTTCCGTGTTCTCGACCAGCGCGGGCCGCTCGCCGGTCTCTTCGCGCGCTACAATCTGGAGAGCGCGCTTGCCGGTCACCGCAACGTGCTGACGCTGGGAGGCGACCTCGCCTGGGGCGAAGTCGATGCGAAGCAATACACCAATCTCGCCGGATCGCGCGGCGCGCTTCAGGCCAGCGGCACGCAGACTTCCACCAACATCAAACTCTATGCCGAAAATCATTTCTATGTGGTCGAGACTGTCGCAGTCGTCGGCGGGCTGCAGGCGATCCATTCCTATCGCAAGTTCACCAACGACCTCGCGCCCGCACAGAGCGATGCGACCGACTTCAGTTCGCTGAGCCCCAAGGCGGGCATTCTCTGGGATGTCACCGAAGCGGCGCAGGTCTATGGCAACGTAACGCGGAGCTACGAACCGCCGACCTTCTCCGAACTCGTGCAGGCGACCGTCTTCCAGTTCGTGCCGCTCGACCCGCAGCGCGCCGTTACGGCGGAAGTGGGCACGCGCGGCACGTCGGGCACGGTCGCGTGGGACATCGCGCTCTACCGCGCATGGGTGAAGGACGAACTCATCAACTACACGGTCAGCCCAAGCATCCCGGCCTCCACCTTCAATGCCGGCGACACGATCCATCAGGGTATCGAGGCCTCCCTCACGCTCGACATCGGTACGATGGGGCTCAAGGAGGTTCTGCCGGAGGGGGCCCGCGTCCTCTTCGAACAAGCCTATATGTTCAGCGACTTTTCCTTCGACGGCGATCCCGTCTATGGCGACAACAAGCTCGCGGGCATGCCACCCCATGTCTATGTCGCCGCGCTTCGCTACAAGTCGCCTGCGCCGAACGGCCTCGGCTGGGACATCGCGCCGAAAGTCGAATGGGTGCCGGATGGCGGCTATGTCGATTATGCGAACCGTCTCAAGGCGCCCGGCTACGCGACGCTCGGGCTCGAAGGCGGCGTCGATCTCGCCAAGGGCCTGCGTCTCTTCGTCGATGCCCGCAACCTGACGGACAAGCACTACATCTCGACCTACAGCAACATCACCGATGCCGCGACGGCCGCGACCAACGTCTTCTATCCGGGCGAAGGCCGAAGCGTGTTCGCCGGTATCAAGGTTTCGTTTTAATCCGTCATTGAAGGAATGACCGTTCCGGCCTCGCGGGAACGGTCCGGCGAAGCGATCCACGCACACCCAGCCCCGGTGGGTCGCTTCGCCGCCAATGACGCTCAAAGGAAAGCATCATGAAACATCTCGGAAAAAGCACGCTCCTCGCCGCCCTCCTCGCCCTCGCCTCGCCCGCCGCCGCGCATGTCGTTCTCGATCAGCCGATGGCGACGGCCGGCGCCTACTACAAGGCCACCTTCCGCGTGCCGCATGGCTGCGATGGCTCGGCGACGACCGCCGTCACCGTCCGCATCCCCGAAGGCGTCATCTCGGTGAAACCTCAGCCGAAGCACGGCTGGAGCGTGAAGACGGAAACCGCTCCCTATGCCCAGACCTATGAGGTTCACGGCAAGCCCGTTTCGGAAGGCGTCGTCAGCGTCACATGGGAGGGCGGCCCGCTGCCCGACGACATGTTCGACGAGTTCGCGCTGACGATGAAACTGCCCGGCGACAAGGAAGTGATGATGCTCTTCTTCCCGGTCGAGCAGGCTTGCGAGAAGGGTGCTATCGCCTGGGACGAGGTCGCGATGCCCGGCACCGATCCTCATTCGCTCGCCCATCCGGCACCGAGCCTCATGCTCCACCATGACGGGGGTCACGAACACCAACATTGATGCGTCCCCGCGCCTATCTGCTAGTCTGCCTCCAATCGACTGACAGGAGGACAGGATGGGCGTGACGCTGCCGAAACAGGGCACCGATTGGGGCAAGCTGAAAACCGAGATGGAGACGCGCGGCTCGCACGACGTCAAATGGCGCGAGGGCAAGACTGCCGTCTACGTCTTCAATGCCGGTCCCGATGTCGCTGAGGTCCAGAAAGAGGCCTACACGATGTTCATGTCGGAGAACGGCCTTGGACCCATGGCCTTTCCGAGCCTGAAGCAGATGGAAGACGAAGTCGTCTCCATGGGCCTCGGCCTTCTCCACGGGCCGGAAGGTTCCGCCGGCAACATCACGTCGGGCGGCACGGACTCGATCACCATGGCGGTGAAGACCGCGCGCGACTATGCCCGCAAGGAAAAAGGCGTCGCGGGTCAATGCAACATCGTCGCGCCCTGGTCGGCGCATCCCGCCTTCGACAAGGCGGCGAAGATGATGGAGATCGAAATCCGCCGCATCCCTTGCGCGGACCTTCTCGCCGATCCGAAGGCGATGGAAGAGGCGGCCGACGGCAACACCATCATGATGGTCGGCTCCGCACCCTGCTTTCCCTATGGCCTCATCGACCCGATCGAAAGGCTCGGCGCGCTCGCCGAAAAGAAGAAGCTCTGGCTCCATGTGGATGCCTGCGTCGGCGGCTACATCGCGCCCTTCGTGCGCATGAATGGCGGCGATGTTCCGCCCTTCGACTTCGAGGTGCCGGGCGTCATGTCGATGTCCGCCGATCTCCACAAATACGGCTACTGCGCCAAGGGAGCCTCCACCGTCCTCTTCCGTTCGGAGGAACTGCGCGCGCACATGATCTTCGACTGCGCGGACTGGCCGGGCGGGCGCATGGTCACGCCGACACTCGCGGGCACACGGCCGGGCGGCGCCATCGCGGCGGCCTGGGCGGTGATGAATTTTCTCGGCGAGGAAGGCTACCGCGCGAAGCACAAACAGGTAACAAACGCGCGCGAAGCGATCGAGGCGGGTATCGCGAAGCTCGGCTTCCGCGTGCTCGGCAAGCCGCAGCTCGGCATCGTCTCCTTCACCCATGACGAGGTCGACCCCTTCGCCGTCTGGGGCAAGCTCTTCGAGCGCGGCTGGTTCACGAGCCTCACCACCGAGCCCAAGGGCCTCCACCTCATGCTCTCGCCCTTCCATGAGAGCGTGGCGGACACCTATCTCGCGGATATCGAATGGGCGCTCGGCGAAGTGAAGGCGGGCAATGAAGGCAAGAAGCGCGAGGCGCGCTATAGCTGACGCCACCCGCGAGAAAAGCCCGCCTCCCCGGGGGGGGTGGAAGGCGGGCCCTACTCATACGCTTACGCAACTTGCCTCGTGGGGCGTTCGTTCAACGAGCGTGCGGCGGTTCAGTTCCCCGTCGCGTCGTCCATTTCCTCGCCCATTTCCTCGGCAGGGCCCTGATCGAAGGCTGAGCCCTGATCCAGCGCGTCGTCGATGTTCTCGCCAGCCTCTTCCGCCGGGCCGCTATCGTCGCAAGCGGCGAGGCCGCCGGCGAGCGGCAGGATGAGGGCGATACCGAAGAGTGTCTTGCGTAACATGTATGGTCTCCGTCCGTGATGACAGGACCGGCACCTGGATGCCGGGACGTACATGGCCGGCGGCAAAGCCGCTGACCCCAAGTCGGAGGAGAGAACGCGCGGGTTCCCTTCCGGTTCCACGCTCATTTCGAGGGCCGCCTGACGCAGGGGGAACCGTCGCATGCCCGCCGATTGCGGTGTGCGGAGCTTCGATTGACGTTTTCCGCGCCGCCGCTGCTGCTACACTTGCCCGAAAGACACGGTCACCTGGGGAGGAGACGATGGGAGCAGCGACAATCACTTCGGGCGCGCGGGTCGCGGAGATCGCCGCCCTGCAGGAGCGGGCGGCACGGGCGGCAAGCGGCTTCAGAAGCATCGGCATCGGACCGGGCGATGTCGTCGCCGTCTATCTCCGCAACGATTTCCCCTTCATGGAAGCATCGGCCGCGGCAGGCCTCGTCGGCGCCTATTCGACGCCCGTCAACTGGCATAATTCGCCGGACGAGGCGCGCTACATCTTCGAGAATTCCGGTGCGAAGGCGATCGTCATTCATGCCGATCTGCTGCGCGGCATCGAAAAGGCGATCCCGAAGGATGTGCCCGTCTTCGTTGTCGAGACACCGTCCGAGATCGTTTCGGCCTATGGCCTGTCGCCGGACGAGGCCAAGCTTCCGGCCGGCGCCACGAGCTGGGACAAATGGCTCGCGCAGTTTCCGCCCATCGAGGCAGGCCCGGCCGAGGCGCCGGGATCGATGATCTATACATCCGGCACGACCGGCCATCCGAAGGGCGTGCGCCGCGCGCCGCCGACGCCGGAACAGGCCGTTGCCTGGGCCGGGATCATCGGCAAGGTGATGGGCTTCAACGCCACCTATGGCGATCCGAAGGACATGGTCACCGTCGTCACCGGCCCGATGTATCACTCCGCGCCCAATGCCTACGGGCTCTATGCCTTCCGCGTCGGCGCGAACATCATCCTGCAGCCGCGCTTCGACGCGGAAGAGCTCCTGCAGATGATCGAACGCCACAAGGTCACGCATCTTCACATGGTGCCGACCATGTTCGTGCGTCTGCTGAAACTGCCGGAGGATGTGAAGAAGAAATACGACCTTTCCTCGCTGCGCTTCGTCGTTCACGCGGCGGCGCCCTGCCCCGTTCACGTCAAGCAGGCAATGATCGAGTGGTGGGGCCCCGTCATCAACGAGTATTATGGCGGCACGGAAACGGGCGCTGTCGTCTTCTGCAATTCGGAAGAATACCTCGCCCATCCGGGCACCGTCGGCAAGGCGGTCGAGAATGCGAAGGTTCTCGTGCTCGACGACAATGGCAACGAGCTCGCACGCGGCGCGACCGGCGAGATCGTCTGCCGCACCGCCACCATCCCCGACTTCACCTATCACGGCGACGACGAAAAGCGCCGCAAGTCGGAGAAGGCCGGGCTCATCGCACTCGGCGATGTCGGCTATCTCGACGAGGATGGCTTCCTCTATCTCTGCGACCGCGCGAAGGACATGGTCATCTCCGGCGGCGTGAACATCTATCCCGCCGAGATCGAGGCCGAACTTCACAAGATGCCGGGCGTGGGCGACTGCGCGGTCTTCGGCATTCCCGACGACGAGTTCGGCGAATCCCTCTGCGCCGTGGTCCAGCCCCAGCCCGGTGCGACGCTCAAGGAAGCGGATGTCCGTTCCTTCCTGCGCGAGCGGGTCGCGGGCTACAAGGTGCCGAAGAAGGTCGAGTTCCGCTCCGACCTGCCGCGCGAGGATTCCGGGAAAATATTCAAGCGCAAGCTCCGTGAACCCTATTGGGAAGGCGCCGGGCGAGCCATCTGAGCCGCTTCGGCCTGAATGAGGAAAAGGGGCGGGTTTCCGCCCCTTTTTCTTGGGTGCGGTGCGGCGGAATGCCTCGCTGCATTGCAATAATTTCATTGACTGACATCTTGTCAGTTTGTGCGGCGCAGCATATCTTGAGCTTAATGAGACAAGAAGACCGCCCCAGGCGGTAACCCCTCCGGGGGCGGAAACGATCGGGCCGGACTGAGTGTCACTTGAAGTAACGAGGTAAGCCCATGAATTCCGCACAGCATCTCGCCTCCTACGCCGCGGCCCATACGAAGTCCCTTGGCGCCGACATCGCAGTCCGGGCGGCGCATCTCCGCGACGCCGGCAAGTCCCTGCTCGCCAGGGCCAGCCACGGTTTCAATGCGTCCGAGGCCCTCACGGCGGGCGGCTACACGCTGCTCTCGCTCTACACGGCGGGTTTCGTCGCCTATATCGCCGCCGCTTACTGACCCCCTCCCGCAAACAAGGCCGGGCGCGGCCTTCCCGCCGCGCCCTTGTGCCATTCACCCCTGTTGGCCGCTCCTCGGTGCCCTCGCTTGCGCCGCGTAAAGACCTACCCATATAATAAGCACTCCTTATTAAGGGGCAGGCACGCTACCAATCTGGCGAGGTGAATCCATGAGCGCAAACCAGAATCCGGACCGCAGCACGGGCTTTCTCTTAAGAGACAATTCCCGTTTCGTGAAGGCCGCCTTCAATGACCGGGTCAGCGGCCTCACCCAGGCGCAATGGGGCGCCCTCGCCCAGCTTTCGCGGCATCAGGGGCTCAATCAGGTCGGTCTCGCCGATCTCCTCGAAGTGCAGCCCATCACCGTGGCACGGCTCATCGACAAGCTCGTCGGACTTGGCGTGGTGGAGCGCAGGGCCGATCCCAACGACCGGCGCGCGCAGCAACTCTTCCTGACGGACAAGGCGCAGCCGCTGCTCGACCAGATGTGGGAGGCCGCGGACGAAATCCTCGACGAAGCCTATGCGGGCTTCAGCGAAGAAGAACGAGCCAGGTTCATCGACATGCTCGTGCGCATGCGCTGCAACCTCGCCCACTTTACGCAGCACGACAGCGCCCGCTCCCGCGCGGCGAGTTTCAGGAAGGCCGGTTAAACATCATGTCTGCATTATTGGCGGGGGCCGGCGAGCGCATTCGCGCCCGGTTCGGGCGTCCCGATTCATCCCGGTTGCGGCCGATCCTCATGATCGGCGTCCCCCTTCTCGTCGTCGTCATCGGCACCACCCTCTATTTTACCGGCGGCCGCTACGTCAGCACCGACAATGCCTATGTGAAGGCCGACGCGGTTTCGATCAGCCCCGAGGTCGGCGGCCGCATCGTCAAGGTCTTCGTGACGCAGAACCAGCATGTCGCGGCGGGTGAGAAAATCCTTCAACTCGACCCCGAGCCTTATCGCATCGCGCTGTCCGAAGCCGAGGCCCAGCTTGCACAGGCTGCCGCCAATGTGCGCGCCATGCAGGCGCGCTACCGCATGACGACCGCGCAGCTCGAACTCGCAAAGAGCAACATCGATTATTACGGCAAGGAGTATGAGCGGCAGAAATCTCTGGCGCGCAACGATTTCGTCAGCCAGGCGAAGCTCGACGAGGCGAAGCACAATTACGACACGGCGATGCAGCTCTCCGCCGTCCTCGGACAGAGCATCGCGGAGATTGCCGCCAATCTCGACGACATACCGGACGCACCGGTCGAGCGGCACTCGGCCTATATGCAGGCAAAGGCCGTTCGCGACCGCGCCGCGCTCAACCTCAATCACGCGACGCTCTATGCGCCTTTCGGCGGCGTCCTCGGCTCGCAGCCGCAGGTCGGCGACAACGTCGCGCCGGGCACCCCCGTCGTCAGCCTCATTTCCGACGAGAAGCTCTGGGTCGAGGCCAACTTCAAGGAAACGCAGCTCACCGACGTTCACATCGGACAGAAGGCGAGCATCACCATCGACACCTATCCCGGCCGTACCTGGGAAGGTCATGTGGCGAGCATCGCACAGGGCACGGGCGCCGAATTCTCGATCCTTCCCGCGCAGAACTCGACGGGCAACTGGGTGAAGGTCGTGCAGCGCATTCCCGTCCGCATCTCCATCGACCGCGCGGCGGGCGACCCCGTCATACGCGCGGGCATGAGCTCCGAAGTGGAGATCGACACCGCATCCGAAATCGAAGTCGCCGCGCATGGCGGCACTGAAGGCAGCCAGTTGTGAACCCCAACCTGCAGCGCACCATCGTCACGGGCTCGATTATGCTCGCGACGATCATGCAGACGCTCGACTCTACCATCGCGAATGTCGCGCTCCCCCACATGCAGGGCAGCTTCTCCGCGACACAGGAGCAGATCGCCTGGGTGCTGACTTCCTACATCGTCGCCGCCGCCGTCTTCACGCCGACGACGGGTTTCCTCGCAACCCGCCTCGGACGGCGCAATCTTCTCGCCAGTGCCGTCATCGGTTTCACGGTCGCCTCCATGCTGTGCGGCGCCGCCACCTCCCTATCCGAGATCGTCCTCTTCCGTCTCCTGCAAGGCATGTTCGGTGCGGCACTGGTGCCGCTCTCACAAGCGATCCTGCTCGACACCTATCCGCCCGAGAAGCACGGGGCCGCCATGGCGGTCTGGGGCATGGGCGTCATGGTCGGCCCCATTCTCGGTCCCGCGCTGGGCGGCTGGCTCACCGACGCCTATAGCTGGCGCTGGGTTTTCTACATCAACGTACCCTTCGGCCTGCTCGCGCTCGCCGGCATCTTTGCCGCCAGCAGCGAAGCCCCCGTCGACAAAAGCCGCCGTTTCGACTGGCAGGGCTTCGCCTATCTGGGGCTTTCCATCGCCGGACTGCAGATCATGCTGGACCGCGGCCAGGTGCAGGACTGGTTCTCGTCGACGGAAATCATCGTCGAGGCGGGCATCGCCGCCATCGCCTTCTTCCTCTTCATCGTCCATTCCATGACGACGAAGAACCCCTTCATCACGCTGCACCTCTTTCGCGACCGCAACCTCGTCGTCGGCCTCGTTCTCATCACCGTCGTTGGCGTCGTGCTCTTTGCCACCATGGCGCTGCTGCCGCCCTATCTCGAAACGCTGATGGGCTATCCGGTCGTCACCACGGGCCTCGTCCTCGCACCGCGCGGCATCGGCACCATGATCGCGATGTTCCTCGTCGGCCGGCTCGTGAACCGCATCGACATCCGCCTCATCATGGCGTTCGGCATGCTGCTCACCATCTATTCGCTGTGGGAAATGTCGCGCTTCAATCTCTATATCGACGAAGGCATGATCGTCACGACCGGCGTCATCCAGGGCTTCGGTCTCGGCTTCATTTTCGTGCCGCTCACCACGGCGACATTCGCGACGCTCTCGCCGGAACTCCGCACCGAGGGCACGAGCCTCTACAGCCTCATGCGCAATATCGGGTCGAGCGCCGGCATCTCGATTACGCAGGCTCTCATCTCGCGCTACACGCAGATCAACCACGAAATATTGTCGCGCAACGTGTCCGAGCTCAATCCGCTGCTGAGGCCGGAGCACGCGCCGCCCGGCTGGGATGTGCAGACCATGCAGGGCCTCGCCCTTGCGGAAGGCGAAGTCACCCGTCAGGCCGCCTCCATCGCCTATCTCAACGACTTCAAGCTGATGATGTATCTGACGCTGCTCGCACTCCCACTGCTGCTTCTGTTGCGCACCCCGCGCCACGGACAGGCGGCTTCCTCGGAGATGCCCGCGGCACATCTCGACTGAGCATCCGCCCATTGCAGTCCTTCGCCGAAGGGTTCAATCTGCGGCAAACGGGAGGCCCCATGCCGGTTCAGATTCCATATGTACGCGAAATCGAGTTCGAATACGGCGCCTGCGACGAGGTTTCGCCGCTGATCCGCCGCGTGGTCGCGCACAATCCGTCCGCCTTCACCTACAAGGGCACCGGCACCTACATCATCGGCGAGGGCGATGTCGCCGTCATCGATCCGGGCCCGCTGCTCAACGAGCATGTGGAGGCGCTTCTTCGCGCACTCGAAGGCGAAACGGTAAGCCATATCCTCCTCACGCATACGCATAGCGACCACTCGCCCGCCGCAAAGCCCCTGAAGGCGCTCACCGGCGCCCGGACCTTTGCCTTCGGGCCGCATGGTTCGGGACAGAAGCAGGCGCCGGATGGCGACGTGCAGGTCGAGGAAGACGGCGATATGGATTTCGTGCCGGATGTCGAGCTGCGTCACGGCGACATCATCGAAGGCGATGGCTGGACCGTCGAATGCGTCTACACGCCGGGCCACACCTCGAACCATATGTGCTTCGCGCTTCGCGAAGAGAAGGCGCTCTTCACCGGCGACCATGTGATGGGCTGGTCGACAAGCATCGTCAGCCCGCCCGATGGCAATATGGAAGACTACATGGCCTCGCTGCGCCTGCTCCTCACGCGCGACGACGAGATCTACTGGCCGACGCATGGGCCCGCGATCACCGATCCGAAGCCCTTCGTGCGTTCCTTCATCGAGCACCGCGAAGACCGCGAACGGCAGATCATGGAACAGCTCGCGGCGGGCCGCACGCGCATTCAGGACATGGTGCCCATCATGTATGCCGCCGTCGACAAGCGGCTCTATCCCGCCGCCGCCCGCTCCGTCCTCGCCCATATGGAGCATCTCGTCGCGCGCGGTGCCGTGCGCACGGAAGGCCGGCCGACGCTCGGCAGCGAGTTCAGGCTGGCTTAACCGCCCCCTCTCCCGTCATGGCCCGCTTCATGCGGGCCATCCACGTCTTGCTGCTAACATGAAAAGAAGACGTGGATGACCCGGACAAGCCGGGTCATGACGTTTTTGAGGGAAACTCTGCTCCCCTACCCCTCGTCGCCGAGATTCACCTTCAGCGCATGAAGATAGCTGCGGATGCGGTTCGCATTCGCGCCCATGTCGCTGATGCCGACGCGCGAAACGGAGCGGACATCCACCGCCGCGCCCTCGCCCGCTTCCGTGACGCGGATCGCGATGTCGTCCTTGAAGTTCATCACGCGCGTCGTCGCCGTCGCCTCGATCAAGCCCTGCTCGGGGTTGGACGCGACGATCTCCCAGCCCATGCCCCGTGCGGTTTCGAGCGCCGCCTCATAGACCTTGCCCGGCTGCGCCTCGATCTCGAGCGTCTTGAGATCGGGATAGGCCTGTGCCTGGAGCTCGGCGAGGTCGGCGGGCTCCGCCCGGTCGAGCGGGTTCGACGTTTCGCCGCGCAGCGCCACCACCGCATCGAACGCGGGCGGATTGGCGAGGTCGGTCGCGATGTCGTGGATGCGCGGCACTTTCGAGCCCGCGATCATCGCCTGGCCGACAGGCGCCGCGACCAGAAGGCCGATCACGAGCCCGGCGATTGCCGTGCGCACGCCGCTTCGCGACGAGACGAGGCTCATGACGAGCGCGATCGCCGAGACGACGGCGCCGAGCAGGCCGATGGCCGCGCCGCCCGCAAGGCCGAGCAGCGCCGGACGGAAATCCAGCACGCCGAGGCGATGGCCGAGTATGCCGAGCGCCAGCACGGCGAGACCCAGAATGGCGAGCCTCAGTCCCCACGCGGCAAGCCGCGACTTGTCACCGTTCATGGTGTTCTGCTTTCCCTCTGCGGCGGACGGAATGTCCGCCGGGATATGATTTGCCCTGCCCGGCGCGCTTGTCTATTCGGCGGCGTTCGCCGTCGGCAGCGTGTAATCCTTGAACTTCTCGCGCAGCGCGAGCTTCTGGATCTTGCCCGTTGCCGTGTGCGGAATTTCATCCACGAAGACGACGTCGTCCGGCATCCACCACTTGGCGATCTTGCCTTCCATGTAGCGCAATATCTCGTCCTTCGAGGGGTTTTCGCCTTCCTTCGCCACGACGATCAGCAGCGGGCGCTCGTCCCATTTGGGATGCACGATGCCGATGACAGCGGCTTCCGCGACCTTCGGATGACCGACCGCGAGGTTTTCGATTTCGATGGAGGAAATCCATTCGCCGCCGGACTTGATGACGTCCTTCGCGCGGTCGGTGATCTGCATGTAGCCCTGGGGATCGATGGTCGCGACGTCGCCCGTATCGAACCAGCCGTCCTTGTCGAGGATGTTGCCGCCCTCGCCCTTGAGATAGGCGCCGGCGATCGCGGGTCCGCGCACCATCAGATGGCCGAAGGCCTTGCCGTCCGACGGCAGCTCCTTGCCGTCATCGTCGGTGATCTTCATCTCGACCGTGTAGATCGCGCGGCCCTGCTTCACCTTCACGTCGATCTGCTTTTCGAGCGGGAGTTCGTCCATGCCGGCCTTCAGCGCGCCGAGCGTGCCCATGGGCGACATTTCCGTCATGCCCCAGGCGTGGAACACCTTCACGTCGTATTTCTCTTCGAAAATCTCGATCATGGAGCGCGGCGCGGCCGAGCCGCCGATCACCACGCGGTCGAGCTTCGGCAGTTTGGCGCCGGTCTTTTCCAGATATTGCAGCAGCATCAGCCAGACGGTCGGCACGGCCGCCGTCACCGTCACCTGTTCCTTGTCGAGCAGCTCGTAGATGCTCTCACCGTCCATGTTCGCGCCGGGCATCACGATCTTCGCGCCGACGGCCGGCGCCGCGAACGCGATACCCCAGGCATTCGCATGGAACATCGGCACCACGGGCAGGATCGCATCGGCGGACTTCATGCCGAGCGCATCGCCCATGTTGGCGGCCATCGAATGCAGCACGTTTGATCGGTGCGAATAGAGCACGCCCTTGGGGTTGCCCGTCGTGCCCGACGTATAGCAAAGGCCGCAAGCGGCGTTCTCGTCCACTTCCGCCCATTTGAACTCGCCGTCCTCGGCTTCCACGATCTCCTCGAAGCAGAGCGCGTTCGGCAGCGACGTTTCGGGCATGTGCGCCCGGTCCGTCATGACGACGTAAGTCTTCACGTTGGGCAGCTTGCCGGCGATGCCTTCGAGGATCGGTACGAAGGTCAGGTCGAGGAAGATGACCTTGTCCTCGGCGTGGTTGATGATGTAGACGAGCTGTTCGGCGAAGAGGCGCGGGTTCAGCGTGTGGCAGACCGCGCCCATGCCCATGATGCCGTACCAGGCTTCGAGGTGGCGCGCCGTGTTCCAGGCCATGGTCGCGACGATGTCGCCTTCCTTGATGCCGAGCCGGGTCAGCGCCTGCGCCACCTTGCGGGCGCGCAGGTGGACCTGCTTGTAGGTGGTGCGCGTGATCGGCCCCTCGACGGTCCGCGTCACGATCTCCCGGTCGCCATGAAAACGTGCGGCGTGGTCGATAATCGTGCTCACGCGCAGCGGCCAGTTCTGCATCAATCCCTGCATGGATCTCGTTCCCTCGTGTTCTGATCTGACGCCGGGGCTTCCCGGCTTATCCCCGTTTTGGGGGCAGTCTAGCGGCGAAGGCGGGGGCGGACAACGCTCCCCATAACGGGCGGGGCGGAATCCTTGCCTCGAGCGCGTCCGCCCCCTCTAATGGGCGGCAAAGAACATCTAAACGGGGAGTTTTTCATGACCGAGCTTCATTTCCGCTCCGCCTCGGAGCTGGGGCGGATGATCCGCCGCGGCGAGATATCGAGCGCCGAACTCACGGATCATTTCATCGAGCGGATCGAGAAGCTCGACGGCAAGACCAATGCCGTCGTCGCGCGCGATTTCGACCGCGCCCGCGCCCTCGCGAAGGAGGCCGACGCGGCGCAGGCGCGCGGCGCCTCTCTCGGCGCGCTGCACGGGCTGCCCTTCACCATCAAGGACGCCTACGAAGTCGAAGGCATTGTCTCGACCGGCGGCAACCCCGCCTGGCGGACCCACGTCCCCACAAGCAGCGCCACCGCCATCGAGCGGCTGCAGCGCGCCGGCGCCATCGTCATGGGCAAGACGAACGTCCCCTATCTGTCGGGCGACCTCCAGTCCTACAACGACATCTACGGCACGACCAACAACCCGTGGGCGCTCGAATGCGGCCCCGGCGGTTCGTCCGGCGGCTCGGCCGCCTCGCTCGCGGCGGGCTTCACGGCGGCCGAATTCGGCTCCGACATCGGCGGCTCCATCCGCACGCCCGCGCATCTCTGCGGCGTCTTCGGTCACAAGCCGACATTCGACATCGTGCCGAAGCGCGGCCATCTCGGCCCCGCCCCCGGCGCGCTTTCCGAAGGCAATCTCTCGGTCGCCGGTCCGCTTGCCCGCAGCGCCGAAGATCTGAAACTGCTCCTCTCTCTCACGGCCGGGCCCGACTGGGCGGATGCCATCGGCTGGAAGCTCGACCTGCCGCCGGCGCGCGCCAAATCCCCACGCGAACTTCGCGCCGCCGTCTGGATCGACGATGAATTCTGCGACATCGACCGCGAAAGCGCGGACCTGCTCACCAATGCCGCCAAGGCGCTTCAGGATGCGGGCGCCAATGTCGACTGGAACGCGCGGCCCGATTTCACGCTCGCCGAAATCACCGAATGCTATCTCATCCTGCTTCATTCGGTGACAGGCGCAGGCATGCCACAGAGCATCCGCGACCGCTGGGCCGAAATGAAAAAAGGCTTCGCACCGGACGACAAGAGCCACCGCGCGCTGCAGGCCATCGGCGGCACGCTCTCGATCGCCGAGCGCGCCATCTGGAGGGAGACACAGGCGCAGCTACGCTGGAAGTGGCACCAGTTCTTCAAATCATACGACGTCGTTCTCGCGCCGGTCATGATGCGCCCCGCCTTCGAGCACAATCACGAGACGAACTGGCACAAGCGCGAACTCGCCGTGAACGGCATCATGCGGCCCTACATGGACGTGCTGATCTGGGCGGGCCCCGCCGTCGTCTCCCACCTCCCCGCCTCCGTCGCGCCGGCCGGCATCACCAGCGAAGGCAAGCCCGTCGGCATCCAGATCATCGGCCCGCATCTCGAGGACTACACAACCATCGAAGTGGCGGCGATGTTCGAGGAGATACTGGGCAGCTTCAAACCGCCGAAGGGGTGGTGAGGCAGTAGGATTTCCACAACTGCCAATCTGGGCATCAAATGTGTGATCGGGCCTGACGTTCAAATGAATGATGTCTTACTTCTCTGTCTCGTCGTTCTCGGCCTTGTGTCGATGGGTTCATATATCTATTTGCGACTTGTCACAAACAGTCGTCCTCACTCCAACAATACTCCTGTTGCCTCTGAAAGTTTGCACCGCTTGGTCGCTATAAATGAAAGGCACCTTCGGATACTCGTTCCCCTAATTATTGACTTAGAGAAGGTTCGATCCGATCTGAGGTTTGACGAACAATTTAAAGTGGCCATGGGGGCCAAGGCGGGTCTTGTTGCAATCGCCGAGATCAACAAACGATTAAAAGAAAACACGGCGCCAATGACTGTCAGTGAGTTCGAGCATCATCGCGATAGCTGCAAGCGTGTCGTGATAAGCATGTATGAGGCATTGAAGACCATACATGGCGAGCATCGCGCAACACAGTTGATTTCGGATTCAAGAATATTAGAAAAGCTGGAATAAGGACGGGCCGACCTCACAAGCTGCAATATCAACGGAAGTATACGCACCATTCCTGTCCCTTATGACCCGCCTAAAGCGGGTCATGACGATTTAGGGGAATGGGAGAGACAAACCGCCCCTTTGACACCCCCTCACGCCCCGCCGCATGATGCGGCCAAGCCTGACACAAGAAACCCGAGGAGCTCACCCATGAGCCTGTCCAACGCCGCCGTTCGCGATATCGAGACCCTGATCCATCCCTACACCAATCTCGACAGCTTCCGCGAAACAGGCCCGATGATCATCGAGCGCGGCGAGGGCATCTATGTCTTCGACAATGGCGGCAACAAATATATCGAAGGGCTTTCCGGTCTCTGGTGCACCTCGCTCGGCTATAACGAGCAGGAGCTGATCGACGCGGCGATGGAGCAGTTCCGCCAGATCCCCTTCACGCATACATTCGGCGGCAAGAGCCATGAGCGCGCGGCGGAAGCGGCCGAGCGTCTCAAGGCCATCGCGCCGCATGCGGCTTCCAAGGTTCTCTTCTGCGGCTCGGGCTCGGAGGCGAACGACCAGCAGGTGAAGCTCGTCTGGTATTACAACAACGCGCTCGGCCGCCCGAACAAGAAGAAGATCATCGCGCGCCAGCGCGGCTATCACGGCGTCACCGTCGCGTCCGGATCGCTCACCGGGCTTCCCGCCAATCACCGCGACTTCGACCTGCCGATCGCGGGCATGCTCCACACCGACTGCCCGCACTACTACCGCTATGCGGAGCCGGGCGAAACGGAAGACGAATTCACGACGCGGCTTGCGAAGAACCTCGAGGACATGATCCTCCGCGAAGACCCCGACACCGTCGCCGCCTTCATCGCCGAGCCGATCATGGGTGCCGGTGGTGTCGTCATTCCGCCCGCCGGCTATTTCGAGAAGATCCAGGCGGTGCTGAAGAAATACGACATCTACTTCATCGCCGACGAAGTCATCTGCGGCTTCGCGCGCACGGGCAACATGTTCGGGTCGCAGACCTTCAACATGAAGCCGGACTCGGTCTCCGTCGCCAAGGCGCTGTCGTCGGCCTATTTCCCCATCGCCGCCGTCACGGTCGGCGAGGAGATGTATCAGGCGATGATCGACGAGAGCAAAAAGATCGGCACCTTCGGCCACGGCTTCACCTACACAGCGCATCCGGTCGGCGCCGCCATCGCCGCGAAGACGCTGGAGATTTACGAGAAGCGCAACATCGTCGGCCATGTGCGCTCCCTTGCGCCCCGCTTCGAGGGCCATGTCGAGCGCCTCGCCGAACATCCCCTCGTCGGCCACGCCCGCGCCAAGGGGCTTCTCGGCGCCATCGAACTCGTCGCCGACAAATCCTCCAAGCGCGCCTTCGACGCGAAGGCCGGCATCGGCGCCGCCGTCGTCGCCGCCGCGCAGCGCCACGGTCTCATCGTCCGCGCGCTTGCGGGCGACATCGTCGCCTTCTGCCCGCCGCTCATCATCGCCGCCGAACAGATCGACGACATGTTCGCCGCCGTCCACAAGGCGCTCGACGAGGTGGAGGCCCAGGTAACGAAGGAAGGGCTGCGCGCCGCCTGATGCCCGAACTTCGTTATCAGCTCACCTTCGAGGGCACCGTCTCGCCCGAAGACGAGATGGGAAGCCGCATGAACATCCTGTCCGTCGCAGCCATTCCGCCGGGGCTCGATGCCGCGCTCACGCAAGGCGGCCGCAGCGCGACGCTCAGCGCCACGGTCGAGACGGACGATTACGGCGGCTTCACCGAGACGGGCGAGATTTCCTTCGGTGCCGGCGCGATCCGCTATTCGACGCGCGGCGAAGGCTTCATCGAGGACACGGAAGAAGAAGACATCCAGCAAGGTTGCGTCATCCGCCAGGTCGATGGCGGCAGCGGCATCTTCGAGAATGCAACCGGCTACATCGTCTCGACATTCACGGTCAGCGAAGACGCCGTCATCCGCGACAGCCAGAGCGCGGTGATCTTCACGATGTGAAGGGGGGTGCCCTTTTCTTACTTACTTTGTCATGCCCGGGCTTGACCCGGGCATCCAGAAGCCGCCGCAAGCGGCGTCACTCTTCACACGACTCTTCAAGCCGCACACAAAGGGATTCTTGCGCAGAGAGACGGCGCGTTCCGCGTCTACTGGATTGCCGGGTCAAGCCCGGCAATGACGAAACTAAAGAGAAAGCCCCACCACGCCCCTTAAACGTGCTGCCCGCCGTTGATCTGAATCTCTGCGCCGTTGACGTAGCTCGACTGATCCGTGCACAGAAAATAGATGGTGCGGGCGACTTCTTCCGGCGTGCCGAGGCGCTGCATCGGGATTTCCGCGACGATCTTGTCGGTTCCCGGCGACAATATCGCCGTGTCGATCTCGCCCGGCGCGATGGCGTTCACGCGGACGCCGAGGCGGCCGAATTCCGAGGCCATTTCCCGCGTCAACGCCGCAAGCGCCGCCTTCGAGGTCGCGTAGGCGGAGCCTGCGAAAGGATGCACGCGCACGCCCGCAATCGAGGTCACGTTCACGACCGAGCCTTGCGCCTTCTTCAGCTCCTCCACGAGCCCGCGCGCCAGCATCACCGGCGCGAAGAAATTGACCTGAAAGACCTGGGTCCAGGTGGCGACTTCCGTATCGAAAACGCCGAGGCGCGAGCCGCCCGGCCCCTTGGGCGAGATCGCCGCGTTGTTCACAAGTGCGTGAAGCCGCCCGCCCTGATCCTTCAGCCGCTCGCGCATTTCGGCGATGGCGGCTTCCGTGTTCTTCACATCGGCAAGATCGACCTGGATGTGATCCTCCGGGCCCGCCTCCCAAGGACAGTCCTCGGGAAAGGGATGGCGCGAACAGGTAATCACGCGCCAGCCCGCGCTCGAAAAGCGCTTCACGGTCGCATGGCCGATGCCCCGGCTCGCGCCGGTCAGGATCAGCGTCTTGCGCTTGGCATTGTCGTTCTGTGTCATGGGCGCAATCTAGAGGAAGGCGCGGGTGCGCGCCAGCGATGGCGCATCGCTAAACAAATATGTCACCCCCGGGCTTGACCCGGGGGTCCAGAACGGCAGTCGCCGGGCAAGCGGCCCCTGGATGCCCGGATCAAGTCCGGGCATGACACTATTGGTTTTGATTGAGGACCATTTTCAGCGCCCCCGCCAGCGCCTGCTCCGGCGCGCCGGACGCATCGACCTTCTTCCAGGTCATCTCGCCGAGATCGTAGCCAAGCTGCTGCTTCAGCACGGCGACGCCCGCATCCGAGGGATCGCGGCCCTGCCGTTCGCGCGCCGCGACGCGCGCTTCGAGCACGGATGCGGGTGCATCGAGCCAGAGCCCGTCGAAGGGCGCGCCCGACGCCGAGGCAAGCTCCGCCACCGCGCGGCGCTCCTCTTCCGTCGCGAACACAGCATCCGCCACCACGCTCATGCCCGCATCGAGCGCGAGCGTCGCGAGCCGCATCATCTCCGCATAAACCCTTTCGCCCGCGTCGCGCGCATAGGCTTCATCCGGCAGCCGGTCGAGCGGCCCCACGCCGAAGAGCCTCTTGCGGATCGTGTCCGTCCGCAGATGCACCGCGCCTACGGTGCCGCCGATGGTCCCTGCGAGTTGCTTCGCCAGCGTCGACTTTCCGGTGCCTGACAATCCGCCCACAGCGACAAGCCTCACCGGACAAGGCTTCAACGCGCGGCCGGCAAAATCGAGATAGGCGCGCGCGAGATCGCGCTTCCCGTCGTTCCCGCCCTTTGCCTGCACCGCCGTCACCTTGGCGCGGACCACGGCGCGCATGGAAACGAAGAGCGGCAGCAGCGCAAGGCCCCGTGTCGCGGCGTCGATTTCCACCATCGTCAGATGATCGAGATAGACATTGAGCGCGCGGTTCGCAAAGCCGCGGAGCCGCTCGTCGCGTTCACCGCGAAAGGCAAGGTCCATCAGCAGGAAGGCGAGATCGTAGAGAGTGTCGATGCGCGCGATATGGTCGCTGAACTCCACGCAGTCGAAGATGACGGGCTTGCCATCGATTTGCGTCACATTGCCGAGGTGAAGGTCGCCGTGGCAATGGCGGACCCAGCCCTGCTCGCGCCTCTCGTCCAGCAGCGCGCAGTGACGCGAAATCAGCGCGCGGCTCTTTGCCGTCACGTCCCGCGCCTCGTCCGCATCGAGCACGGGCCCGACAATCTCCTTCATATCCTCTTCGCTGCCCGCGACGATCTTCGCTGTTCCCTCCGCGCCGCCGAAGTCGCGCCGCACCTCGGCCCTGCGGTGAAACGCGGCGACCTCCGCCGCCAGCTCTTCCACGAGCGGAAGCTTCAATCCGCCGCTGCCGGCCAGCGTTGCCAGAAGCCCCTCGTCGCCGAAGCGTTTCATCTCCACGAGATATTCGGCGATCTCGCCTTCATCGCCGCCAAGGCGGAAGCCGCGTCCCACGCGCCACACCGGCACGACCCCCAGATAGATGTCCGGCGCGGTGCGGCGGTTCAGCTCCACCTCGCGGTCGCAGGCCGCCTTCCGTTTCTCGAGCGTCGAAAAATCCAGGAAGGTGAACCTCACGGGCCTTTTCATCTTGTAGGCGCGCGCGCCTGCCAGAAACACATGCGAGGCATGCGTGTCGATGCGCCTTATCTCGTCGCGCGCGTCGAGGCCGTAGGCTTCCGGCTTCGCAAGGAAGTCGAGCAGCGCGGCATTCTCGGGCAAGCCGGTCAAACGATGCGTCCGTTCACGTGCGCTGCAGGCGGGTCAGCTTCTCGATGCCTGCCGGGTCCTGGTGGATGATGACCTCGGCACCGGGAAAAGCCGTCATCACTTCGTTCTCCACCTCATCCGAAATCCGGTGCGCCTCCATCAGCGAAATCTTGCCGTCCAGTTCGAGATGGAACTGGATGAAGCTGTAGATGCCGGAGGTGCGCGTCCTCAGTTCGTGCAGGCTCACGACCTCGGGGTGCTGGCGCGCGATATCCTTGATGCGCTCGCGATCCTCTTCGGAGAACTCGCGGTCCATGAGCTGGTCGAAGGCGTTGATCACGATTTTCGCCGCGCTCCAGGCAATGAGCGCCGCGATCACGATGCCGAAGGCGGGGTCGGCCCAGTGAAAGCCGAGATAGCCGGAGAGCACGAGCGCGGCGATCACGGACAGGTTCATGAACAGGTCGCCGCGATAGTGGATCGAGTCCGCTTCGATGGCGAGCGAACGCGTTTGGCTGACCACATGGCGCTGATAGGCGACGAGGGCGAGCGTCAGCACGATCGCGACAACAACGACGGCGATGCCCGAACCCGAATAGGCGACAGGCTGCGGGTCGAGGAACCGCCTCACCGCTTCGAAGACGATGTAGGCGGCCGATCCGAAAATGAAGATCGACTGGCCGAGCCCCGCCAGCGCCTCCGCCTTGCCATGACCGAAGCGGTGTTCCCGGTCGGCGGGCGCGAGCGAGGCCCGCACCGCGAAGAGGTTGAGGAGCGAGGCCGCGCCATCGAGCAGCGAGTCGGTGAGCGTGCCGAGCATCGCGATCGAGCCGGTGAACCAGAAGACTGTCCCCTTCAGCGCGATCAGAATGACCGCGACCGCGACGGCGGCGAGTGTCGCGCGCCGCATCAGCCGTTCATATTCCGGCGCGACGTTCTCGGGCGCGTTTCCGGGGATATCTTTTTTCGCAGTCTCGGCGGCGCTCATGCGTCGGTCCATGACCCGTGGGATTTGTGACAGTTCGATGACATTTCAATGACAGTCAGGGGTAGAGCTTCTCGGTTTGCCACCGGTCTGCGGGAGATTCCCGTTTGAAAACAAGGCGGTCGTGCAATCTGAAGGGCCTGTCGCGCCAGAATTCGATGCGTCGCGGCTCGATACGAAAACCGCTCCAGTGAGGTGGTCTCGGAATCTGGCCCAAGCCGAATTTTGCTACAAAAACAGCGACTTGCTTCTCCAGTTCAAAACGCCCCTCCAGCGGCCGCGACTGCTTCGAAGCCCAGGCACCGATCTGACTGTCGCGGGCGCGGGTGGCAAAATAGGCATCCGCCTCGATGTCGGAAACACGGGTCACGGTGCCGCGCACACGGACCTGACGGCGCAGGCTCTTCCAGTGGAAGCACAGGGCAGCACTCGGATTTTCCTTTAATTCCAATCCCTTGATGCTTTCGAGATTGGTATAGAAAACGAAGCCCTGCTCGTCCACGTCCTTCAGCAGCACCATACGGACGTCGGGAAAGCCATCCGCATCCGCCGTCGCCAGCGCGACCGCGTTCGCATCCTCGGGTTCCTTCTCGCGCGCAAGCTTCATCCATTCGTGAAACAGCGCAATCGGCTCGTCACCCTCGAATATCCGGCTCTCCTCCGCTTCGGCCACCGTGTCGCTCATAACCTGTCCATCAGACGGAAATGCTTTGAAAAGCGCCATTTTCTGCGCTTTTTGCCGCAGCTCTCCGCTCCATTCTCGCCACAATCTGGCTCCTATATAGGTAAGTCTTATATCGCTTGAGGGCGACCAACGCACAGGATTGATCACCATGAAATTCGTTCAAGGCATAGCCATCGGCGCAATAGCGCTGTCGCTCGCCGCATGTGACCAGAGCATGTATGGCAATGGCGGCGGCATCAACAAACAGACCGTCGGCACCGTCGGTGGTGCGGTGGCAGGCGGCCTCGCCGGTCAGGCGATCGGCAGCGGCACTGGCCGGCTCTGGGCCACCGGCGCCGGCGTCCTTCTCGGCGCCTTGATCGGCAGCGAGATCGGCAAGTCGCTCGACCGCGCCGACCAACAGTATATGGGCCAGACGACTTACAACGCGCTGGAGAGCGGCCCTTCCAATCAGGCCGCCCGCTGGACCAACCCGGACAGCGGAAATTATGGTACGGTGACGCCTTACCCTGCCTATCAGCAGGGCAACTATAACTGCCGGGAATATACGCAGACGATCTATGTAGACGGGCGCAGCGAAACGGCCCGAGGCACCGCCTGCCGGCAGCCGGATGGATCCTGGCAGATTCAGAACTGATCGAAACACCGGGGGTGGACCGATACTCATGCGTTTTCTTTGGTCCACTCTTCGGTCCGGGTTCCTGTTGCCGGCGCTGTTCCTTGCCCTTTTTCCTGCCGCATCCGGGGCAGCGCCCGGCGTTACGGTTCAAGAACAGATTGAAAAAAGCGGCCCGACCAGAGGCGAGCTCAGAGCGCGCTTCGACGAGGGCGTTGCGTCTTACGACAGGGGCGACTACGCCCGCGCCTACGAAATCTGGTTGCCGCTCGCACAGCGCGACGATCTCGCTGCAATGCGCAATGTCGCGCTACTCCTCCGCAAGGGGCGCGGCGTCGAGCGCGACCCGGAGCGCGCGCTCTATTTCTACGAACGCGCCGCACATGGCGGTCTCGTGTCCGCGCAGGTGAACACCGCCTTCATGTATCTCGCTGGCGACGGCGTTCCGCAGGACTACAAGACGGCCTCCTTCTGGTTCCACGCCGCCGCCATCGCGGGCGTTCCGGCCGCCAGGTACAATCTCGGCGTCATGTACGAAAAGGGTCTCGGCGTCGAAAACGATCCCGCCCGGGCCCTCGCCTGGTATGCACTCGCCGCGCAGGTCGGCCATGAACAGGCCCTTCAAAGGTTAATGCAGCTCGTTCCGAGCCTGCCGGGTCCGCCTCCGCCAAGCGGTGCCGATGCCGCACCTTCTGTGACCGCGCCGCCTCCGCCGCCAGCCGAACTGGACTACCTCGATCACGAGGCGCCTTAACTAATTTGTATGGGGCCTGCCCTAACCTGCTCTCTCCATCAGGTCAGGGAGTGGCGCCTTTGCGCGATCCTTACGAAGTCCTGGGCGTGGGCCCCGGCGCGAGCAACGCGGATATCAAGGCTGCCTATCGCCGGCTCGCGAAGGAACTCCATCCCGATGCGCGCGGCGGTTCGCCCAAGCTCCCTGCGCGCTTCCAGGAGGTGACGGCCGCCTATAATCAGCTCAAGGACGAGGCGGCGCGCCGCCGTTTCGAAGCCGAACGCCTGAGCCAAACCATGCGCCGGCAGCCAGCATTCGAGGAAACCGCCGCCCCGTCCGCCACCACGGACCATGCGGCAGATGACGTGTTCTCGGAACTTTTCGAGGGCATCAAGAATGCAGGCAAACGTGTCTTCCGCGCGCGCGGCGAAGATCAGACCTATCGCCTCTCGGTCGATTTCCTGGAAGCGGCAAATGGCGCGCGAAAGCGCGTGAAGCTCGCGAGCGGGCGAACCATGGAAATCACCGTCCCGCCCGGGATCAAGGACGGCGCCCGTATCAAGATGCGCGGTCAGGGCGGCGACGGCCATGGCGGCGCGGCGGCTGGAGACGCAATTGTCGTCGTTGAGGTCGGGCCGCATTCTCACTTCGTCCGGGAAGGCGCGAATATCCACCTCACCCTCCCGGTGACGCTGCCCGAAGCCGTGCTCGGAGCAAAAGTCGAGGTTCCGACGGTCTCGGGGCCCGTATCGCTCACGATCCCCGCCGGTTCCAATTCGGGAACACGGCTCCGGCTCAAAGGCCGAGGCCTGCCCGAAGAAGATGGAGCGGCACGGGGGGACCAGTACGTTACCCTCTCTATTGCCCTCCCGGACGCTCCAGACAACGCTCTGCGGGACTTTGCGGCAAGCTGGAGCCAGAGTCTCAAACACAATCCCCGCAAGGGTTTTTCGTAAGACCGGCCGACACGAATCGACACGATTCGTGAAGGAAGCCCATCCTCGAAACCCGGCTTTTTTGTTAGACCCCTAGGACCTTTTGTGTAGGATGCGGCTCGATTTTCGGCCAAGACAGTTCATGGGGAAACGATGAGCGAAGCCATCACCAGCACGAGCCCGGTCGTGACGGGCAGCCTGATGAAGGGCAAGCGCGGCCTCATCATGGGCGTCGCGAATAATCGTTCAATCGCCTGGGGCATAGCCAAGGCCTGCGCCGACCACGGCGCGGAAATCGCGTTCACCTATCAGGGCGAAGCGCTGCAGAAGCGCGTCATCCCGCTTGCGGAATCCGTCGGCTCGAAGCTCGTGCTACCCTGCGACGTCACCGATGCGGCCAGCATGGACGCGCTCTTCGAACGCCTCGCGAAGGAATGGGGCAAGATCGATTTCTTCGTTCACGCCATCGCCTATTCGAACAAGGACGAGCTCGACGGGCGCTACCTCGATACGACGCTCGACAACTTCACCGCCACCATGGCCATCTCCTGCTACTCGTTTGCCGCGCTCTGCCAGCGCGTCGAGAAGCTGATGACGGATGGCGGATCGATCGTCACCCTCACCTATTACGGTTCGGAAAAAGTTATCCCGCACTACAACGTGATGGGCGTAGCAAAGGCGGCCCTTGAAGCGAGTGTGCGCTACCTCGCGGTCGACATGGGACGGAACAAAATCCGCGTCAATGCCGTGTCAGCCGGTCCAATCAAGACGCTTGCCGCGTCGGGCATCGGAGACTTCCGCTATATCCTCAAGTGGAATGAGCTCAACTCGCCCCTGAAGCGCACCGTCACGATCGAGGAAGTGGGCAACACCGCGCTTTACCTCCTTTCCGATCTCGGTTCGGGGGTCACCGGCGAGGTGCACCACGTCGATGCCGGCTACCACGTCGTCGGCATGAAGGCGGAAGATGCACCCGACATGAGCATCGTCTGACGATTTCCTGTATCGTTTCCCGCAATTGGGGCCCGCCGGGTCATGTGTATGAGGGAGGTCCTCCGGGACCAGACTGACAGCCATGTCGCACAACACGTTCGGCCATCTGTTCCGCGTCACGACCTGGGGTGAAAGCCACGGGCCGGCGCTTGGCTGCGTGGTCGACGGTGCGCCGCCGCGCATCCCGCTCAAGGCCGAGGATATCCAGCGCTGGCTCGACCGCCGCCGCCCCGGCCAGTCGCGTTTCACGACGCAGCGGCGCGAACCGGATGCGGTCAAGATTCTCTCCGGCACTTTCGTGGAAGATGGCGTGGAACTTACCACTGGCACGCCGATCTCGCTGATGATCGAGAATGTCGACCAGCGCTCGAAAGACTACGGGGACATCGTCGAGAAGTTCCGTCCGGGTCACGCCGACTTCACCTATTTTTCGAAATACGGCATTCGCGATCATCGCGGCGGCGGGCGCTCCTCCGCGCGCGAAACGGCGGCGCGCGTCGCGGCGGCGGGCGTTGCCCGCGCCATGCTTCCGGGCATCACCATTCGCGGCGCTCTCGTGCAGATGGGACCGCACAAGATCAACCGCGCGAATTGGGACTGGGAGGAGACGGAAAACAATCCCTTCTGGTGTCCGGACGCGAAAGCCGCTGCGCATTGGGAAACCTATCTCGACGGCGTGCGCAAGAACGGTTCGTCCTGCGGCGCGGTGATAGAGGTCGTTGCCTCGGGCGTGCCCGTGGGCCTCGGCGCGCCGATCTATGGCAAGCTCGATGGCGATCTCGCGGCCGCGATGATGAGCATCAATGCGGTGAAAGGCGTCGAGATCGGCGAAGGCTTTGCCGCCGCCGCCCTTTCCGGCGAGGAGAATGCCGACGAAATGGAGTCCACCAATCATGGGCTCGCCTTCTCCTCCAACCATGCAGGCGGCATTCTCGGCGGGATATCCACGGGTCAGGACGTCGTGGTGCGCTTTGCCGTGAAGCCGACATCGTCGATCCTCGCGCCCCGCAAAACCGTGACAAAGAGCGGTGAGGCGACGGAGATCGTGACAAAGGGCCGGCATGATCCTTGTGTCGGCATTCGTGCGGTGCCTGTCGGCGAGGCCATGATGGCCTGCGTGCTCGCGGACCACTTGCTCCGCCACCGGGCGCAGGTCGGAGAACGGCGGAACGATGAGTGAAGCCGGGGACAATTCGTCCGGGGGCGCTGTTTTTCTGACCGTGCAATATGCAAGGCAGAAGGGCGAGAGCATCGTTTATAGCGGCGTGCTGATCGCGGGGGCGCTTGTCCTTTTCGGCATGCCGCGCGCGCCGATCCTCGCCCTCATCGCCGCCCTCGTGTCGGCGGGCGTCGCGATCTATCACTGGCCCTATGTCGCGAAGGATCGCAAGGCGTTCGCTGTGACACCGGCGGGGATAAATATCGACCGGCTGGGACTGCTGCCCTGGAATGCGATCGCGGGCGTGGAGATCGTGGACCGCTATGTGCGGATGATCCGCAACGCGGAGTTGCGCATCGCGCTCAAGCGGCCGTTCGACACGGCGGTGGAGAATGCGCCGCAGGTGGGCCCGTTGCGGCGCCATATGTATCGCTGCTGGGGCATGGTCTCGCCGCAGGAAATCTCCGTGAAGCTCTCGACACTCGACACGCCGCCAGAGACCGTCGAAGCGGCGATCCGGCCGCACATCCATCGCAATATCTGACCGGCGCTCAGCCGCGCCGGAATATCCCCACCAGTTCGACATGGGCCGACCAGAGGAACTGGTCGACCGGCGTCACGCAGTCGAGACGGTATCCCCCATCGAGAAGCGTCCGCGCATCGCGCGCGAAAGTCACCGGATTGCACGAGACAGAGGCGACGACGGGCACTTTCGATTTCGCGATTTCCTCCGCCTGCGCCAGTGCGCCCGCGCGCGGCGGATCGATGACGATGGCTTCGAACTTGTTCAGTTCCTCCGCAAGAAGCGGGCGGCGGGCAAGATCGCGGGCCTCGGTGGTCAGGGGCTTCAGGCCGAAGCCGGGTCCGTACATCCGGGCTGCGCGTTCCAAGGCAGCGAGCGCCGGCTTCTCGCCCTCCACCGCGTGAACGGCGGCCGTGCCGGCAAGCGACGCCGAGAAGGTGCCGCAGCCCGCGAACAAGTCCACGACGCGGCGCGCTTCGCCCACACCGGCGCGCACGAGGGCAATGAGCGCTGCCTCGCCTTCCTGTGTCGGCTGAAGAAAACCGCCGACAGGCAGGATGACGCGGAGCCCCGACAGATCGATCTCGGGCGTGCGGCGCTCGGCAACGATCTCGCCGTCCCACGAAAGCCGCGCGACATCGGCCGCCTGCGCATGTCCGCCGAGGTCGGCACGAAGAGGACCGTCGAGCGGTTTGCCTCCGGTGACTGCAACATCGAGCCCGTTCGCCGTCGAAGTGACGAGGACAGAAGCGCGCGTGCGGCGCGAGAGGCCCGGCTGTATGAGTTCACCGAGCCGGGGGATAAACCGCTCGATCTCGGGAACAACCAGCGGGCATTCGGAAAGAAGCACAATGTCGTGGCTGCCGCGCGCATAGTAACCGGCGGTGACGCTTTTCTTCGTGCGCGTGAGCGCGAAGGTCGCGCGGCGGCGACTGTGCGGCGGCGCGGCGACAAGGGGTTCAACCTCCGTCTCGATACCCCGCGCCTTCAGCGCGACGGCGACCTGCTCTCTTTTCCATGCGGCATAGGCGGTTGGCGCCATGTGCTGAAGCGTACATCCGCCACAGCGCGTGAAATGCGAGCAAGGAGGCGAAACGCGCTCCGGTGAAGGCTCGAGCACCTTCGACAAGGAAGCGCGGCCGCCCTCCTCCCGCGCGATGCGCACCCGTTCGCCCGGCAATACGTAAGGCACGTAGATTGTTTCGCCGTCGACTTCGGCGATGCCGTCCGCCTGTGCGCCGAGCGAGAGGACAGTGGTTTCGATGTCAGTCATTTTTCTCCGCCGCGATCAGGAATTCGCGGTTGCCATCGCCGCCTTCAATGGGGCTTTGCGTGAGCCCGAGAACCCGCCAGCCCATATCATCCGAAAGCCAGCGCGAGATATCCCCGCATATGCGCTCGTGCAGTGCCGGATCGCGCACAATACCGCCTTTTCCCACATTTTCGGGCCCGGCCTCGAATTGCGGCTTGATAAGCGCGACAAGGACCGCGCGCTTCTCAGCCAATGCGAGCGCGGGAGGCAAAGCCTTCTGCAAGCCGATGAAGCTCAAATCTGCGACGAGAAAGGACACCTGTTCGGGGATGTCCCGGCGCGTCAAATCCCGCGCGTTCAGGCCTTCGAGCGAGCGCACGCGCGCGTCGCTTTCGATTTCCTTCGCAAGCTGGCCGTGGCCGACATCGACGGCAACTACGAAAGCAGCGCCGCGTTCCAGCAGAACCTGAGTGAACCCGCCCGTGGAGGCGCCGAGATCGAGGCAGACCTTCCCCGAGGGATCGAGACCGAAAACGTCGAGCGCATGAAGGAGTTTCAGTGCGCCGCGCGAGACATAGGTTTTCTCCGGTGCGTCGAACTCGATTTCATCGGCGGCGCTCACCATGTCGGAGGGCTTCGATGCGACTTGTCCCCGGAGACGGACCTGACCGGCCTTGATCGCCGCCTGCGCACGGGCACGGGTGGAGACGAGGCCCAGCTCGACCAGCGCGAGGTCGAGACGCGTTTTTCCGTTTTGCATACAGTGGCTCAGACGAGCTTCGGCAGCGGCTGCGGCGCAAGCTCGCGCAGATCGGCAAACTGCCGCTCCAGACCGAGCGCGGCAACCGCCGTCTCGGCGATCTGCGCGGCGTTGAGCCCTGCAATGTCATACATCTTCTCGGGCTTGTCCTGGTCGATGAAGATGTCGGGCAGCGCCATGGGCCTGATCTTGAGACCACGGTCGAGCAAGCCGGAGCGGGCGAGGAAATCGAGCACGTGGCTGCCGAAACCGCCGATGGATCCTTCTTCGACCGTTATCAGCACCTCATGACCGATGGCGAGGCGCGCAATGAGGTCTTCGTCCAGCGGCTTTGCGAAGCGCGCATCGGCAACCGTGGTCGAAAGACCAAGCGCGTTCAGATGGTCGGCTGCCTTCAGCGCCTCGGCAAGCCTCGTTCCAAGCGAGAGGATCGCGACTTTCGTGCCTTCGCGGAGAATACGTCCCTTGCCGATTTCGAGCGGCGTGCCGATGACGGGCATTTCGACGCCGATGCCTTCGCCCCGGGGATAACGGAGCGACGAGGGCCGGTCGTCGATGGCGACGGCGGTCGCCACCATGTGCTTCAGTTCCGCCTCGTCCGCCGCCGCCATGACGACGAAGCCGGGCAGGCAGGCGAGATAGGTCACGTCGAAGGACCCCGCATGGGTCGGGCCGTCGGCGCCGACGAGCCCCGCGCGATCGATCGCAAATCGCACGGGCAGGCGCTGGATTGCGACATCGTGGACCACCTGATCGTAAGCGCGCTGAAGGAAGGTCGAATAGATGGCTGTGAAGGGCTTGAACCCTTCGGCGGCGAGGCCCGCCGCAAAGGTCACGCCGTGCTGCTCGGCTATGCCGACATCGAAAGTGCGGGCGGGAAACCGCTCGCCGAAGAGATCGAGGCCGGTGCCCGACGGCATCGCAGCCGTGATGGCGACGATCCTGTCGTCCTGTTCGGCATGCGCAACCAGGCTTTCGGCGAAAACCTTGGTGTAGCTCGGTGCATTCGCCTTCGCCTTTGCCTGCGCGCCGGTGACGACATCGAATTTCGAGACGCCGTGGTACTTGTCCTCGGCGGCTTCGGCAGGCGCGTAGCCCTTGCCCTTCTGCGTCACGACATGAACGAGGATCGGCCCTTCGCCTGCGTCGCGAACATTCTTCAGCACCGGGAGCAGATGATCGAGGTTATGCCCGTCTATCGGGCCAACATAATAGAGGCCCAGTTCCTCGAAAAGCGTGCCGCCCATCGCCATGCCGCGCGCATATTCCTCGGCACGGCGGGCGCTTTCCTCGAGACGCTTCGGCAGCAGCTTCGCCAGCTGCTTGCCGAGATGGCGCATGGATCGATAGGTGCCGCCGGAAAGAAGGCGCGCGAGATAGGCGCTCATGGCGCCGACAGGCGGCGCGATCGACATGTCGTTGTCGTTCAGAATGATGATGAGGCGGCTGTCCATGGAGCCGGCATTGTTCATCGCCTCATAGGCCATTCCGGCGGACATCGCGCCGTCGCCAATCACGGCGACGACGTTGTTGTTCCCACCCTTGAGGTCGCGGGCGACGGCCATGCCGAGGCCCGAGGAGATCGAAGTCGAGGAATGGGCAGCGCCGAACGGGTCGTACTCGCTTTCGGCGCGCTTGGTGAAGCCGGAAAGTCCGCCGGCCTGGCGCAGCGTGCGGATACGGTCGCGGCGACCGGTCAGAATCTTGTGCGGATAGGCCTGATGGCCGACATCCCAGATGATGCGGTCTTCCGGCGTATTGAAGACGTAGTGCAGCGCCACGGTGAGCTCGACCACGCCGAGACCCGCGCCCAGATGGCCGCCGGTCTGCGAGACGGCGTCGATCACTTCCGCGCGCAGCTCGTCCGCAAGCTGCCTCAGCTCGCTTTCAGCGAGCATGCGGAGATCCGCCGGGTTTTTCACCCGGTCAAGCAATGGGGTAGCTGAATCGCTGCTCAACACTCACCTCGGCCGGCATGGGCCCGATATGGCCAGAAGCTGGCCCTCAAGCGGAGACCGCGGACAATGCGCACCGGGGCGCGCGCCGTCCATCGTCCTCAGTTGCGGCGCGTTATAACGAAATGCGCAGCCTGACGCAAAAGATCGGCTCTTTCATCAAACAAATCAAGGTGTTGGATCGCCTGATCGGCCAACATCCGGGCCTGGGCGCGGGCCCTTTCGGCCCCCAGGATCGAAACGAAAGTCGCCTTGCCCGCCGCCGCATCCTTGCCCGCCGATTTGCCTAGCGTTCCGGCATCGCCTTCGGCGTCGAGCAGGTCGTCCGTGATCTGGTAGGCCAGGCCCATGTCGTGTGCATAGGCGTGAAGCGCGTGGTCCGCCTCTGCCGAGGCCCGGCCGAGCACGGCCCCCGCCTCACAACAGAAGGCAATGAGCGCGCCCGTCTTCAGCTGCTGAAGGCGGGTGATGCCGCCCATATCGAGGCTCCGGCCTTCGCTTGCGAGGTCGATCATCTGGCCGCCAACCATGCCATGGGCGCCGGCAGCGCGGGCAAGACGGCGCACAAGCTCGATGCGGACGCGCGCGCGCTCATGCGTTTCCGGACCGGCGAGGATGTCGAAGGCGAGTGTCAGCAGCGCGTCTCCCGCGAGGATGGCCGTCGCCTCGTCATATTGCCGGTGCGTGGAGGGCGCGCCATGGCGAAGGTCATCATTGTCCATCGCGGGCAGGTCGTCATGGACCAGCGAATAAATATGCACGCATTCGGCGGCGGCGGCGGCGCGCAGCGCCGGCTCCGCGGCCACGCCGAAGAGCGAGGCACTCTGGCAGACGAGAAAGGGACGGAAACGCTTGCCGCCGCCCAGTGCGGCGTAGCGCATGGCGTCGGCGAGGCGGCCTTCAGGTCCCTCGACGCGCGGCAGCAGCCGGTCGAGCATCTTCGCGACATCTTCCGCCACCGTGGCGAGCGCGGCCTCGAAGGCTTTCATCTTTGCTGAGGATGCCACCATCTTTTGCCGGGCACTCAGCTCACATCGAGCGGTTCGGAACCCGAAGGCTCGCCGGAGGATGAGAGGGTGATCTTCTCGATCTTGGCTTCCGCCGCCTTGAGACGCGCCTCGCAATGCGCCTTCAGCGCCGTGCCGCGCTCATAGAGTTCGATCGAGCTTTCGAGCGCGGCGTTACCGGATTCAAGCTGGCTCACGATCTTCTCGAGCTGCGCAAGCGCCTCCTCGAAGCTCAGCTTCTCGATATCCCTGTGGGCGTCGGCTTTGGCGGCGGACATTGTCGTCTCCTCTCGCGCGTGTCGCGGTCTTCGGGGCGCATCTTCAGGCGGCAAGCATCAGCGCTTTCACATGCGCCGCCGCGCTCGCCGCCAGCGCCTTCAAGTCATACCCGCCCTCAAGTGCGGAAACAACGCGTCCGCCGCAAAGCCTGCCGGCCGCCTTGACGAGTTCGGCGGTCGCCCAGCCGAAGTCCCCGTCAGTCAGCCGCAGATTCGCCAGCGGGTCCGCCATATGCGCATCGAAACCGGCCGAAATGAAGATGAAATCGGGGCGGAATTGCTCAATGGTGGGGATAACCGCATCCGAGATGGCGGCCCTGAATTCCTCCGAGCCCGCGCCCGGCGGCAGGCAGCGATTGTAGATGTTGCCGAGACCATGCTCGCTCGCCCTGCCCGTGCCCGGATAGAGCGGCCATTGATGCGTGGAAATATAGAGGAGCGAGGGGTCGGTCTCGAAGGCCGCCTGCGTGCCATTGCCGTGGTGGACATCGAAATCGACGACGGCCACGCGCGCGCAGCCATGGACCGCGCGGGCATGAAGCGCGCCGATGGCGATGTTGTTGAAGAGGCAGAAGCCCATGGCGGTCTCGGGCTCGGCATGATGTCCCGGCGGACGCACCGCGCAGAAGCCGTTGCGCGCCCTGCCCGCCATCACCTCATCCACCGCATAGACGACGGCGCCTGCCGCACGATACGCGGCCTCAAGCGAGCCCGGCGACATGGCGGTGTCGGCGTCGATGCGGCGGAAGCCTTCCTGCGGCACCGAGCCGTCGATGAAGTCGATATGGCCTTCGGGATGGACGCGGGCGATCTGCTCGCGCGTCGCGCGCGGCGCCTCCGCACGCTGGAGAAGTGCGAATTCCTCCGCTTCCAGCGCCCCCAGCACGGCGCGCAGCCGGTCCACGCATTCGGGATGGCCGGGCGGCATCTCATGCTCGAGACAGGCGGAATGGGTGACGAGGAGCGTGGTCATGTTTTTAGTTTAACACATGGAATGACGTGCTTCAGGCGCGTCGGTACCAGTTCACGCCCTTCTCGTCGCGCGTAACCGTTGCGAGGCCGCGGCCGAGCAGGCAGTTCAGGTGGGCGAGGCTCTCGCCTGTCGCCATGAAGAAGACTTCAGGACCGATCTTGCGCTTGAAGAGGGCGGGGAAAACGTCGATGGCGCGCTTGGGCTCCTCCAGCATGGCAAGCAGTTTTGCAAGCCCGTCCTCGTGACCGTCGATCAGCTGCGTCAGGCGCTCGTGCAACCCGTAGAAGGGTTCGTTATGCGCGGGCAGGACGAGAAGATCGTTCGGCAGGGCGGCGCGGATGCGCTTGCAGCTTTCGATCCAGTCTTCGAGCGGATTCTCGTAGGCTTCGGTCGGATGGACACTGACGTTTGAAGATATCCTCGGCAGCACCTGGTCGCCGGAGATGAGTATCTTTGCTTCCTCGCAATAGAGGCAGACATGCTCCGGCGCATGACCGGAGCCGACGACGACGCGCCAGGTGCGCGCGCCGATCTGCAACTCGTCATTCTCGCGCAGACGGCGGAAAATATCAGGCATGCGCGAAACACGCTCGCCGAAGCCGCCGAAGCGCTTCCTGTAGCTTTCGACGCCGCGATCGCTGAAGCCCGCCGCGCGGTAGAAATCGAGCGCCTCCTGCGGCGCCTCGCGGCCGGTGTCGAGCACGAGGGTCTTGCACATCAGGAAATCGGTGCGCGACATGCGCAGCTCAATGCCCCATTTGCGCGTGAACCAGCCCGCAAGGCCGACATGATCGGGATGAAGATGGGTGACGACGAGGCCCGTCACGGGCTTGCCGCGAAGGCCGGTCTTGAAGACCTCGCGCCAGAGCGCCTTCACCTCGTCGGAGGCAACGCCCGTGTCCACCACCGTCCAGCCGTCGCCGTCCTCCAGCAACCAGAGGTTGATGTGGTCGAGCTGGAAGGGAAGCGGCATGCGCACCCACCAGATACCGGGCGCGGCTTCGATCATTTCCGCAGGCCCCGGCACCCTGTCGAAGGGATAGCGCAGATTGCCGCTTTCAATGGTCGCCTGGGAAATGTCGGACATCAGAACTCTCGCACCGGACCGCGCGGGGGTTCGCGCAGCATCCATCCGTGATAGGCGCAGGGCGAAGCGAGGTCAAACCGGCCCTTCACCATGCCAGCCGAACGCTGCGGAAAGGCTGGCGGTCAATCCGCGAAGACGGCGGAATCGCACTCGAGAAGGCTTTCCGCACCAGCGGTTGCCGGAGCAAGGAGGCCGTGCACCGCCGGCAGGACATTCGCCGCATAGAACTGCGCGATCTCGCGGCGCGCCGAGGCGCCGTTTCCCATCGCCGCGCGGGTGAGGTAGTGCCCGCCTGCCGCCGTGCCGAAGAGGCGCAGATAAGGCGTTGCGCCCGCAAGGCAATCGTTCGGCGACGATTTCAGGTTCGCGAGCATGTAGTCCGTGACCTTGTCGAGCGTATCGAGCGCATCGTCGAGCGCTGCGCCGATGCCAGTCATCACCTTGTCGTTGGAGGAACGCGCTTCCTTCGCGGTGTCGCGCATTTCCGCGATGAAGGCGCGTGCGACGTCGCCATTGCCGAGGGGAAGCTTGCGCGTCACGAGGTCGATCGCCTGAATGCCGTTGGTGCCTTCGTAGATCGGCAGGATGCGTGCATCGCGGAGGAACTGGGCGGCGCCCGTTTCCTCGATGAAGCCCATGCCGCCGTGGATCTGCACGCCGATGGAGGCGGTTTCGACGCCGGCATCGGTGGAGAAGGATTTGGCGATGGGGGTCAACAGGTCGGCGCGCGCCTGAGCGGCGCGGCGCTTTTCCTCGCTGCCGCCCGCATGTGCACCGTCGATGGCGACGGCGGTCGCGTAGCAAAGGGCGCGGGAGGCCTCCGTCATCGCCTTCATGGTGAGCAGCATGCGGCGGATATCGGGATGTTCGATGATCGGCGCCATTTCGCCCACTGGAAGGTCGGAACCCAGGGGACGGCCCTGTTTGCGCTCCTTGGCATAGGCGAGTGCGTGCTGACAGGCGGCTTCCGCGATGGCAACGCCTTGCGTGCCGACAAGAAGACGGGCGTTGTTCATCATCGTGAACATGCAGGCAAGGCCGCGATTTTCCTCGCCGATGAGCGTGCCGACGGCGCCACCGTTTTCGCCATAGGACATGACGCAGGTGGGGCTGCCATGGATGCCGAGTTTCTCTTCAAGACCAATGCAGTAAGCATCGTTGCGCGCACCGAGCGAGCCGTCCGCGTTGACGAGGAACTTCGGTACGAGGAAGAGCGATATGCCTCTGGTGCCGGCGGGTGCATCGGGAAGGCGCGCGAGCACGAGATGGACGATGTTCTCCGCCATGTCGTGATCGCCATAGGTGATAAATATCTTGGTGCCGGTGATGCGGTAAGTGCCGTCGCCTTGCGGAATTGCCTTTGCCTTCAAGGCGTTGAGGTCCGAGCCCGCCTGCGGCTCGGTGAGGTTCATGGTGCCGGTCCACTCGCCCGAGATGAGCTTTGCGAGGTAGAGCGCCTTCTGCTCGTCCGTGCCGTGGGCGGTCAACGCCTCGATGGCGCCCTGGGAGAGGATGGGGCAGAGGCCAAAGGACATGCAGGCCGCATTCCACATTTCCTGCATGGCGACCGAGAGCGCGACGGGAAGGCCCTGACCGCCGAAATCGGGAGACGCGGCGAGGCTGCCCCAGCCGCCCTCGACCCATTTGCGATAGGCGTCCGCGAAGCCGGAAGGTACTGAAACACCATCGTTTTTCAGCTTCGCGCCTTCGGCATCGCCCGAGCGATTGAGCGGCGCGAGCACCTCGGCGGCGAGCTTCGCGCCCTCCTCCATCACCGCTTCGACGAGATCGGCGGAAACATCCGCGAAGGGACCGGCCCCGAGGAGATGCTTGAGGCCCGCGACCTCGTTCAGCAGATAGGCCATGTCGCGGACGGGCGGGCGATATGTCATGAAGGCTCCGGAAACGCAGAAGAGACGCGGGAAGGGCTTGTTTGCGGCCTTTTACTGTATTCTCCGGCGTCTGTGTACCGAGCGAAGGAATGGTATTTTGGCGCAGTGCCTGAAGGCGACGGCGGAAGCGATCAGACAGGCGGGCGCGGCGATCCGCGAGGGGCGGCTTGTCGCCTTTCCGACGGAGACGGTCTACGGGTTGGGCGCGGATGCGACAGACGACAAGGCGGTCGCGAGCATCTTCGAGGCGAAGGGGCGGCCGCGCTTCAACCCGCTGATCGTGCATGTGGCGAACCTTCAGGAAGCCGAAAAACACTGTGTTTTCAACGCGGAAGCGGAGAGGCTCGCGAGGCGGTTCTGGCCCGGCGGGCTGACGCTGGTGCTGCCGCGGCGCGAGGACACGGCGCTTTCGCTGCTGGTGAGCGCGGGGCTCGACACGGTGGCGGTCCGCGTGCCCGCACATGAGACGGCGCGCGCCCTTATCAAGGAGGCGAAACGGCCGCTCGCCGCCCCATCCGCGAACCCTTCAGGCAAGGTGAGCCCGACCAGGGCGGCGCATGTCATGGAGGGGCTTGGGGAGGCGCCGCAACTTGCCTTCGTGCTCGACGGGGGCGCCTGCCCGCTTGGGCTTGAATCCACCGTGATCGGATTTCCTCAAGGAATTCCGACACTTCTCCGCCCCGGCGCGGTGGCGCGGGACGAGATCGAGGCGGTGCTGGGACGGCCACTCGCCGATGCCGATGCGGCGAGCGGCGAGGAAGGCCGCGCCTCGCCCGGCCAGCTCGAAAGCCATTACGCGCCGGGATCGCCGATCAGGCTCGACGCGGCAGAGGTGGCGGAAGACGAGGTGCTGCTGGCCTTCGGCCCCGATGCGCCAAAGGCAAAAACCTCAATGAATCTATCGGCTTCCGGCGACCTGACGGAAGCGGCGGCGAACCTCTTCGCGATGCTGCGCGCGCTCGACGCAGAAGCGGGAGGCAGGCGCATCGCGGTCATGCCGATCCCCATGACGGGGCTCGGCGAGGCGATCAACGACCGGCTGAAAAGAGCAGCCGCACCAAGAGATTAGAGGGAGCCAACCAGGATCGTCGGGACGCCGTTCGTCGGCGGGCGGATGGTGGCGACGGCGGTGCCTTCTTTCCGGCCGGGCTTCACCTCCGACACGTCGAGACCGGCGGCGGCGAGACGGTCGCGGACGGCCTCAACCTTCTCCGCTTTCCAGGCAAGTCCCCAGAAATGCTCGGCTTTCGGCGCCTTCGCCTTGTCGAGCGGCTCGACCACTTCGATGGTGACGCCGCCGGCGCGGAAGAAAAGCTGGCGGACGCCCCATTCGGGTTTCGTGTGATCGAGGGCGAGGCGGATGCCCAACTTGTCCCCGAAAAGCGCCTTGCAAGCTTCCGCATCGGGGGTCATGACGACGACATGATCGCAGGCGGCGACGGCCTGCGTTTCCGAAACGCCTTCGGACAGGGGCGCGGGCGGGAGCGCGGCGGCAGGGCTAAGGTGTTGAATTCCCAGCATGAAAAGGCCACGCACCTCATCCTTCGGCATGGCGATGGTGCGCCATTCGCGGATCGCGCCGGTGATCTCGTCGCGGCCCTTGCCATCGACGGGTGTCCCCGATTTCAGGCCGCGCGCATTGAAGGCGGCAGTGGCGGCGGCGTCGTCGACGCCCAGCACGATGCCGTAGAGGCCCTCGCCATGGGCGTCGAGATGGGCTTTCAGTGCCTCCGCATTCGCCCCTTCGGCGACCGGCGCATAGAGCTCCACATAGGTATTTGCGAGGCGGTACAAGATGTTACCCGTGCCGACGCCGGGATGGACGCCCTTCCAGGAGGGCGCGCGGCCGAAGATCGCCGTGTAGTTTTTCTCGGCTTCCTTGAGGTCGCGGACGGCGATGATGATGTGGTCGACGCTTGTAACTTCGGTCATTTGTGACAGCCCTTCAGACGAAAACGCGCGGCACTCTAGAAGCATTCCGGGAGGGCCGCCAGATGCCCGAATGGCAAGGCGTTTTGCGCGGAGCGGGGATAAGGCGGGGGTGACTGTCATCGTAATGTCACGATACTGTCACGAAGGGTGTTTCGATTTAGTTCGTGCACGGATTAAATGGGCGTTATCCTCTCTCCTGCCGCTTCCTGTCCTGACGGCCCTCCCCCCACCCGGATCGCGTTCCGCGATCCGCGCCTCCCCGCGAGGGGGAGACAAATTGAAGAAAGTAATCCCCGGGTGGGTTGTCCCCGGTTTTGCGGCGGCTCCTTGCTGTCCCTCCCCCCGCCCCGAGGGGAGGGTGGGAAGAGTGGCTCACGATGTTTAGGATCGGTGTCCCGAGCAACATTCAAGAAGCGACCAACCCATGCCCCTCTCCCCTGCCCGCCTTCGCACCATGCTCGATACGCTGACGCGGCAATATGGCGTGCCGGGGGCGGCGATTGCCGTGTGGGCGGGGGGCGAGCTGAAAGAGGCGGCGGCGGGGGTCTGCAATATCGAGACGAAGGTGCCCGCGACGGCGGAGACGCTGTTCCAGATCGGCTCCATCACCAAGCTCTATACGGCGGCGCTGGCGATGCAGCTTGTGGAGGAGGGAAAGCTCGGCCTCGACCAGCCGGTGCGCAAGGTGCTGCCCGATTTCGCGGTGGCGGATGAAGAAGCGAGCGGGAAGATCACGCTTCGGCATCTCCTCAACCACACAAGCGGGATTGATGGCGACTTCTTCAAGGATGCGGGGCGCGGCGAAGACCGGATCGCGAAATATGTCCGCCTGCTGAAGAATGTGGAACAGATACATCCGCTGGGCGCGATGTTTTCCTATTGCAATGCGGGCTTCGTTGTCGCAGGCCGCATGATCGAGGTGGCGGCGGGCAAGGGCTGGGACAAGGCTATCCGCGAGCGGATCGCCAAGCCCTTGGGCACGCCCGCCTTCTCGACGCTGCCCGAACAGGCGATGCGGCACCAGACGGCAATCGGCCATGTGGGACAGCCGGGCGCGCTCATGGTCACGCCGATTGCCTATCTCGCGCAATCGAACGCGCCGGCAGGCTCGATGCCCATGGCGAAGGCCCGCGATGTCATCGCCTTTGCGCGGATGATGATGAATGAGGGCGTGGCCGCAAACGGCACACCGGTGTTGAGCGCGGAGAGCGTGCATCGGATGCATCTGCGGACGATCACCTGCCCGCCGCAGATGAATATCGACGCGATAGGGCTTGGCAGCTTTCTCTGGGACTGGAACGGCGATGGACATTACGAGGTCTTCGGCCATGACGGCTCGACCATCGGACAGGCGGCATGGCTGCGCTATCACACGGAGAGCGAGACGGCGGTGGCGCTGCTGACGAATGGCGGCAACGGCAAGGGACTTGCCGACGAGGTGCTGGCGGCGATCTTTTCGGACGCCGCGGGGATCGCGCCGCCGGAGCCGCCCGCGCCTGCGGGGCAAGGCATGCCGGAGGTTTCGCGGCTCACCGGCACCTATGCCAAGGCGAGCGGGACCGTCGAGGTTTCGGTGAAGGAGGGCATGCTCATCGCGCTTCACAAGCCCGCGCCCGACTTTGCGGCGCTGCAGGGGACCTATGCGGTGGAGCTTCGCCCGGTGAGCGAGACTTTGTTCACGGGCACGATGCCGGGCTATACGCGGCCCGCGACCTATCACTTTCTCGAAGAGGATGCGCAAGGCCGCGCGCTTTACCTGCATACTGGCGCGCGGGCGCATCGAAGGGTGGTGTGAGGGTTTTCTCCAAAACTAAAAATAGTATGTCACCCCCGGGCTTGACCCGGGGGTCCAGGGGTTCCCGGCAGGAGCTGTTTTGAGTCTTGTGAAGAGAGACGGCGCTAGCGCGCCTACTGGATTGCCGGGTCAAGCCCGGCAATGACATGTTAGTTTGAGTTTTGAGTATTCAGCCCTACCTTCGCCGGGATGACATTGTTTTTTTATTTTGCTCCGAACAAAAAGCAGATGCCGAAACCCACACCAGAGACATTGCAGCGGCTGAAGGAGATCGTCGGCGAGAAGGGGTTTGCCGACGATGAACGCGATATGGCGCCTTATCTCGTGGAGCGGCGGGAGCTCTACAAGGGGCGCGCGGCGGCGGTGCTGAAGCCGGCGAGCGTGGAAGAGGTTTCCGCGATCATGAAACTCGCGCATGAGGCGGGGCTTCATGTCGTGCCGCAGGGCGGGAACACGGGGCTTGTCGGCGGGCAGGTGCCGGACGGGACGGGTGAGGAGATCGTGCTGTCGCTGTCGCGCATGAACCGCGTGCGCGGGCTCGATGCGGAGAACAACACGCTGACCGTCGATGCGGGGGTGACGCTCGCCGCCGCGCAGGATGCGGCACGGCAAGCCGGCCGGCTTTTTCCGCTGAGCCTCGCTTCGGAAGGCTCGTGCCAGATCGGCGGAAACCTTGCGACCAATGCGGGCGGCACGCAGGTGCTGCGCTACGGGAACGCCCGCGACCTCGTGCTCGGGCTCGAAGTGGTGCTCGCCAATGGCGACATCTGGAACGGACTGACGGGGCTCAGGAAAGACAATACGGGCTACGATCTTCGCCATCTCTTCATGGGGTCGGAAGGCACACTCGGGATCATTACCGGCGCCGTGCTGAAGCTCTTCCCGCGCCCGCGCGCCGTCTCGACCGCTTTCGCCGCCGTGCCGGACGTGGACGCGGCGGTGAAGCTGCTGCGCATCGCCGACGATCTTTCCGGCGGGCAGGTCACGACGTTCGAACTGGTGCCGCGCATCGGCATCGAGTTCGTGACGCGCCACCTTGAAGGTGCGAGCGATCCGCTGCCGGACATTTCGCCCTGGTATGTGCTGATCGAGATGACGGCCGGAACGGAAATGGCGAAGCTCGACGAGACGATGGAGATGGCGCTCGCCGAAGGGCTCGACACCAAACTCGTGACGGACGCCGCCATCGCGCAGTCGGAAACGCAGCGCGGCGACTTCTGGCGATTGCGCGAGGCGCTGTCGGACGTGCAGCGCGCGGAAGGCGGCAGCATCAAGCATGACGTCTCCGTGCCGGTGTCGCGCATGGCGGATTTCATCGCGGCGGCGACGCATGCGGTGAGCGCGAGGCTGCCGGGCATCCGCCCCGTTCCCTTCGGCCATATCGGCGACGGGAACGTGCATTTCAATCTCAGTCAGCCCGTGGGGGCGGACAAGGATGCGTTCCTCGCGTTGTGGGGCGAGATGAACGGCATCGTGCACGGGATCGTGCGCGAGATGGGCGGCTCGATCAGCGCGGAGCACGGCGTCGGGCAATTGAAGCGCGACGAGATCGCGGCGACGAAATCGCCGGTCGAGATGGCATTGATGCGTGCACTGAAGAAGGCGCTGGACCCGAAGGGGGTGCTCAATCCGGGGAAGGTTGTTTGAGGGGGGGGGGGCGCGGAGGCGCGAAGAGAGCGCAGCAGCACAAACGCAGAATACGGAGCAAGAACCTACTGGATTACCGGGTCAAGCCCGGCAATGACATATTGGTTTTAGTTTCTTTGGTTGGGTATTTGCTTTCGGAGGAGCTGTCCGCCTTTTCGAATTTCAAACAACCATGTCACCCCCGGGCTTGACCCGGGGGTCCAGGGGCTCTGGACGAGGCGCATGAAAGACTATTATGTCTACATCCTCGCGAGCGGACGGAATGGAACACTCTACACCGGCGTGACCAACGATATACAGCGCCGCGTTTCCGAACACCGTGAAGAGGTCGACAAAGGTTTCACGAGCCGGTACGGCGTGAAACATCTTGTCTGGTATGAAGTGCACAGCGAAGCCAGAGCAGCAATACAACGCGAGAAGAATCTGAAGCACTGGTCACGCGCATGGAAGATCGCATTGATCGAAGAAATGAATCCTTCGTGGCGCGATCTTTATCCAGAACTTTTTTGAGTCTTGCGAAGAGAGACGCCGCCTGACGGCGGCTTCGGGATTGCCGGGTCAAGCCCGGCAATGACATGATTGTTTGGTTATGTTTGAGCCCCAAGCGTTTGCCGGGGTGACATCCTTGTCTTCAATCCGCGCTGCGCGCCATGGCGCTGCCGATGGGGAGGTTTTGGGCGGGGACGATGAGCACCTTGTCGATGCGGGGGCCGTCCATGTCGACGATCTCGAAGCGGTAGCCGTTCCAGGCGAAGTAGTCGCCCTCGCGCGGCAGGCGGCCGAACCAATTGAACATGACGCCCGCCAGCGTGTTCACTTCCGAGCTTTCATCGCCCGGCAGCTTCTCGAGCTTGAGCAGGCGGCGCACTTCCTCGACCGAGACGACGCCGTCGATGATCCACGAGCCGTCCTCGCGGATGGCGACGGCCGAGTTGTTGTTCGCCGCGTGATCGGAAATGTCGCCGATCATGGCGAAGAAGATTTCCGACATGGTGACGGTGCCGACGACATCGCCATATTCGTCGATGACGAGCCCCATGAACATGTTTTCGGACTGGAGGATGCTCAAGGCCTTCAACACGCTCGCCGTGCGCGGAATGTAGAGCGGCGGCGACATGCGCGCGAGGAGTTGGTCGTTCGAGCGGGGCTGGAGGAACAGGTCCTCGAGGCGGATCATGCCGATGAAGGGCCCGCTTGACCCACGGCGCACGGGATAGCGCATCTTCTGCTGTTCGCGGATGAGGGCGAGATTCTGTTCCACCGGCTCGTCGGCGTCGAGCCAGACGAGCTGGACGCGCGGCGTCATGATTTCGGCGACGCGCGTGTCGCCAAGGCGGAAGACACGGTTCACGATGTCGCGCTCGACACTTTCGATGGCACCCGATGCCGCGCCCTCCTCCACGAGATGCCTGATCTCGTCTTCCGTCACCTGCGGCACTTCGCGGCCCGTGATGCCGTAGACGCGGATGACAGCCTCCGTCGACCAGGAGAGGAAGGTGACGGCGGGGCCGAGCAGCTTCGAGAGGCGGCTCATCGGGCGCGCGATGGCAGAGGCGATGCCTTCCGGGTTGGAAAGGGCGATGCGCTTTGGCGCCAGCTCGCCGATGATCAGCGAGAGATAGGTGATGATGACGACGACGAGACCGAAGGCGACGGGCTCGGCATAGGCGCCGATCCAGGGCAGGCCCGACATCGCGGCGCCAAGGGGACCGGCCAGCGTCGCGCCACCGTAGGCGCCGGCGAAGACGCCGACCAGCGTGATGCCGATCTGGACGGAGGAGAGAAAGCGGCCGGGCTCCGCCTGGAGCTGGAGCGCCGTTTCCGGGCCCGCGAGGGGAGCGCCGGTCTGCTTGCGCTTCGTCAGCTGCGCCTGAAGCCGCTGGCGGCGCGAGGAGACGACCGCCATTTCCGACATCGAAAAGAACCCGTTCAGCGCGATCAGAACGAGCAGGATGATGATGTTCGAGAGCATGGTGTCCCCGGGGGCTGGGAGACAAGTATAGAGGCAAGAGCGGGGATTGGCGACGGGGTAGCGGGAGGCGCGGGAAAGCCGCTATCGTTGCCCGCTTTCCGGCCGGGAACGAGAAAGCACATGCCGAACATGGACATCGAATCAATCGGGGTGCGGCCCGCCCGCGACGCAGACGCGGAGGCGCTCGTCGCGCTGTGGGAGGCTTCAGGCCTGACGAGGCCGTGGAACGACGCGAGGGAGGACATCGCGTTTGCGCTCGGCGGCCCGGCTTCCGGCGTGCTGGTGGCGGAGAAGGACGGGCGCATCGTGGCATCCGTCATGGTCGGCCATGACGGACACCGGGGCGCCGTCTATTACGTCGCGGCGGACCCGGCGCTCAGGGGACAGGGGCTCGGGCGGCTCATCATGGATGCGGCGGAGGCGTGGCTTCGCGCGCGGGGTGTGTGGAAGCTCAACCTGATGGTGCGGAGGGGGAACGAGGGCGCCATGGGGTTCTATGCGGAACTCGGCTATCAGGAGGACGAGGTCGTGGTGATGTCGAAGCGGCTGAGGGAGACGCCGACGGCGGTGGGGTGAGGGCGGCGCTGAGGCCTTTTCCCCTCCACATGTCACCCCCGGGCTTGACCCGGGGGTCCAGAGCGGCGAGCGACGGCGACGCCTGAATCCGTATCATTGAAGAGTCTTGCGGAAGAGGACGGCGCGTCCCGCGCCTACTGGATTGCCGGGTCAAGCCCGGCAATGACAAATTTTCTTTTAGAACAGGCCCATCTGGCGGGTGTCGGCGGCGGGTTTTTTCGGGCGGGCGGGTTTTTCGGGTGCCGTTTCCACAAGGGCGGGCTCCTGAAGGGAGGGGCCGTCATTCGCGGCGCTGTTGATCCGTGTACTGACGGGTATCGCCTCCAGGAGATCGTCCGGCGCGGGGCGGAGCAGCGCCAGAAGCTCGCGCTCGGTCGCGGCGGGATCGAGCCAGAGGTCCCAGTCCTTCTCGTCGAGGATGACGGGCATGCGATGGTGGACGGGTTTCAGCGTTTCGTTCGCTTCCGTCGTCACGATGGCGCAGCTGTCGAGTTCGCTGCCGCCGGACGGCATCCATATGTCCCAGACGGCGGCCATGGCGAAGGGTTTGCGGTCGCGGCGGCGAATGAAATAAGGCTGTTTCGCCCCCTTCCCCACAGCCTGCCACTCATAGAAGCCGTCGGCCGGCATCAAGGCGCGGTGATGACGGAAGGCGCCGCGGAAGGACGGCTTTTCGGCAATCGTCTCGGCGCGGGCGTTGATGAGGAGGGATTGCGGCATTTCCTTCGCCCAGGAGGGAACGAGGCCCCAGCGGACGAGGAGGAAACGGCGCTTGCCCTGCTCGCGGATGACGATGGGGACGGGCTGCGAGGGCGCGATGTTGTAGCGCGGCGGAAAATCCGGCTCGTCGAGATAGCCGAAAAGCGCCCGCATCGCCTCCGGCGGCGTGGTGATGGAAAAGCGTCCGCACATGGGCGCGAGGGTAAGGCGAGTCGCGGGGAGGACAAACCCCGCTGTTATGATGTAACATTGCCGAAACGAAGGAGGCGGCATGGCGGCGCGCGGCGCGGCACAAGCTCACCAGACGCATAATCACCGCGAGTGCATCGACGATGCGCTGAAGCGGGCGCGCGAGATTTGCGAAGGCCGCGGGGCGCAGCTCACGCCGCTGCGCGAGAAGGTGCTGCAGATCGTCTGGCGGAGCCACAAGCCGGTGGGCGCCTATGACGTGCTGGACGAGCTTGCGCGGAGCCACAAGGCGGCGCGGCCGCCGACGGTCTATCGCGCGCTCGACTTCCTGATGGGCGAAGGGCTGATCCACAAGATCGAATCGCTCAATGCCTATCTCGGCTGCGTGGAGGCGGGTGCGCCCCATTCGGGACAATTCCTGATCTGCCGGCAATGCGGCGCGACGGAGGAGATCGTCGACAGCAAGCTCGAGACGGCGCTCGACCAGGCGGCGAAGCGGGCGCATTTCGCGGCGGAACGCAAGGTGGTCGAGATTTCGGGCCTGTGCGCCAGATGTGCCGCCTGAAACGGACGGGTTCCGGAGCGGATTTCCGGCGCGGCTTTCCCCATAAACGGAAAAATGATCTAGGATCGCGGCGACCCTGCCTTTCGCCACGGAGCGACGACATCATGACCCGCCCCCTGCCCTTATTCGCGTGCCTCCTGGCTGCGGGCCTGACCCTTTCCGCGACGGGCGCCGCTGCGGAAAGCGCCAAGTTCAAGACGGGTACGCGCTCCGGCCCCTTCGTTGCGACGGACAAATCGCTCACCGACCTCGTGAGCGACGGCTACAGCATCAGGGGCAATCTCGGCACGGCGCTGATCCTGCAGAAGGGGCCGTCGGTCTTTTCCTGCCAGATTCCGCCCGACCCCGAGGCGCTCGGCTTCAAGCCCTATTTCGTCTGCGCGGAACTGAGGGAAGAGCCGCGCGAGGCGGAAGAGCCGGAGGACACTCCCCCATCGGGGAATTGACCGGGCGCGGCGCGGCCCCGATGCTGCGCGCCTCGCATTGCACTCAAGAAAACGAAAACAAGATCAGGGAGACGAAGAGATGAGCTACAAGCCTTTCGACCTTTCGGGAAAGGTGGCCCTCGTGACCGGCGGCAATGGCGGCATTGGGCTCGGTATGGCGGACGCGATCGCGCAGTCGGGCGCCGACGTGGCGATCTGGGGCACCAATGAGGACAAGAACAAAAAGGCGGCCGAGCAGCTTCGCGCGCATGGCGTGAAGGTCTATACGCGCAAGGTGGACGTGTCGGACGAACGGCAGGTCGTGGACGGGATCGGCGCGACCGTGAAGGAACTCGGGCGGATCGACGCGGTGTTCGCGAATGCGGGTGTCGGCTTCGGCGCACCTTCCTTCATCGAGATGTCGACGGAGGTCTACAAGAAGACGCTGGCGGTCAATCTCGACGGCGTGTTCTGGACGCTGCGCGAGAGCGCGCGGCACATGGTGGAGCGCGCGAAGAGCGGCGATGCGGGCGGCTCGCTTGTCGGCATCGCGAGCCTTGCCGCCATCGAAGGCGCGGCGCGCAACGAAGCCTATGCGGCGACGAAGGGCGGCGTGATCTCCATGATCAAGAGCATCGCGGTGGAACATGCGCGCTACGGCATGCGGGCGAATGCGATCCTGCCGGGCTGGATCGCCACCGACATGACGGCGCAGGCGCAGGCGGCCCCCGCCTTCGCGGAAAAGGTGATCCCGCGCGTGCCGGCACGGCGCTGGGGCGAACCTGCCGATTTCGGCGGCGTCGCGGTCTATCTCACCTCGGACGCCTCGACCTATCATTCGGGCGACACTTTTGTGATCGATGGCGGCTACGCCATTTTCTGAGGACACATGACGGACAAGCGGGACAGCATGACAAAGGGCGGCGAGACTGCCGACATCGACCGGCGCCTCATCCTGATGGCGCGCACGGTCGTGGTGCTGTTCCGCGAGTTCGAGAAGATCGCGCGCGAACTCGACATCACAATCCCGCAATACCGCTTCCTGCTGTTCCTGAAGCGCGGGCCGAAGCGGGCGGGCGAACTGGCCGTGGAAGCGGCGATCCGCAAGCCGACCGCGTCGGGCCTCATTGCCGACATGGAGAAGCGCGGGCTCATCGCGCGCAAGCCCGACAAGGATGACGGGCGGAGCGTGAAGCTCAGCCTGACGCCGAAGGGCCTGAAGAAGCATCGCGAATTCGAGGAGGCGCTGGCGCGCTACCTGCCCTCGCTGCTCGACCAGGGCGATCATGAGCGGATGCTCGATGCGTTTTCCGAGCTTGCCTATATCATCGACAGCCGGCGGGAGAATGCCGGTCCGGTCGCGGTGGACGAGCTCATGGAGGATGCGAGCCGGGGGTGAGGGGCGGGAAATCCGCTCCATCGTTCGTCATGGCCCGGCTTGTCCGGGCCATCCACGTCTTTAAGCTTCTTGCGTGTATCCAAGACGTGGATGACCCGCATAAAGCGGGTCATGACGGTATTGGTTAAATGGGCGGGTGAAAGAAAGTGGGAGGGCGGCAATTGTGAGTCTCGATCTCAATCCGGTGTCGGTGGCGGATTATCGCGCGCTGGCGAGGAAGCGGCTGCCGACGCAGCTTTTCGACTATCTCGACGGCGGCTCCTATGCGGAACGGACGCTCGCCGACAATGTGGAAGCCTTCGCGCGGCTGAAGCTGCGCCAGCGCGTGCTGCGCGACGTGGGCAAGGTCGACACGACGACCGAAATCTTCGGCAACAGGTGGACGATCCCGGCGGCGCTCGCGCCGGTCGGCTTTGCGGGCATGTTCGCGCATCGCGGCGAAGTGCAGGCGGCGAAGGCGGCGGAGAAGTTCGGCGTGCCCTATACGCTGTCGACGGTCGGCATCTGCTCCCTCGAGGAAGTGGCGGCAGCGACGACAAAGCCCTTCTGGTTCCAGCTTTATGTGATCAAGGACCGCGGCTATGCGGCGGCGCTGATGAAGCGCGCGCATGAGGCGGGTTGCACCGCGCTCGTCTTCACGGTGGATCTTGCCGTGCTCGGCGCGCGCTACCGCGACATCAGGAACGGCATGAACGCGCCGATGCCGCTCGGCAAGCGGCTTCGCGTCGCCGCCGATTACGCGCGGCGCCTGCACTGGCTCCGGCATGTCGCGATCGGCGGCAAGCCGCTCGATTTCGGCAATCTGCGCGAGGCGGTGCCGCATGCGAAGGGCTTCGGCGAGTTTGGCGCCTGGGTGGCGCAGAACCTCGATCCGGCGATGACCTGGAAAGACCTCGAATGGGTGCGCGCGAACTGGCCGGGCAAGATCATCATCAAGGGGGTGATGGACGCTGAGGATGCGCGCATGGCGATGCAGACACTCGCTCCGGACGGGATCGTGGTGTCGAACCATGGCGGACGGCAGCTCGACTCGACGCCCGCGACCATCGACGCCCTGCCCGCGATCCGCGAGGAGGTGGGCGACGCCACGACGGTGTTTCTCGATGGCGGCATCAGGAGCGGGCTCGACATCGTGAAGGCGGTGGCGCTCGGCGCGGATGCCTGCCTGCTCGGACGGGCATGGGCCTTTGCGCTGGCGGCGCGCGGGGAAGCGGGCGTCTCCGCCATGCTCTCCACGATGCGCGGCGAGATGAACGTCGCCATGGCGCTGACGGGCTTCACCAAGGTGAGCGAGATCGACAAAAGCGCGATTGCGTGAAGCGGAAACGCTTTCCCCCTTCGCGCGTTTTTGTGGAGATGGGGAAAGGAGGAAACCATGAGGCCGGTTTCGTTCCTGCAATTCATAGCCCTTGTTTTCGCTGCACTCGCACTGATCCCTGCCGGTGCGCATTTTTTCGAACTGCCGGGGAAGATGGCGCTCGGGCGCGACGAATATTTCGTCGTGCAGCAGATTTATGCGGGCTGGAGCCTGTTCGGCATCGCGCTGTTCGGATCGCTCGCCGCCAATCTCGCTCTTGCCGTTGCGGTACGGCGAGAGCGCGTGGTCTGCGTTTTTGCGACGGCAGCTTTCGCTTCCATGCTGGCGGTGCTGCTTCTGTTTTTCGGCTTTGTCTATCCGGCGAACGGGGCGACGGAAAACTGGACGAGCATCCCCGCGAACTGGGACGCGCTACGCACCCAATGGGAATATGGGCACGCGGTCAACGCGGTGCTGACCTTCGTCGCCTTCCTCTGCGTTTCGCTGAGCGTCGTCGTGCGGCGGGAGTGATGGATCAAAGGCCGAGTTCGGCGCGGCAAGCGGCTTTCAGGAGCGGGAGCCTGCCTACCGTTACCTGCCAGATGATTTCGACGTCCACGTCGCCATAGTCGTGGCGGAGAATGGAACCGAAGCGGCGCAGGTTCGGAAAGTCAACGTCCGGATAGCGTTCATCCAATTCCTCGCCGATCTTGCGGGCGGCTTCGCAAATGCGCTCAAGGCAACGCTCGACGGCATCCTGCGCAAGTGCATTCGTGCGGAAGGCGGCGAGATCGAGGCCCGCGATATGGCTCTCAATCCGCGCGATCTGATCGAGTATGTCCGCGATGCGCTTCAGCGGGTCGCTAGAAGACATATATTTCGTCCTCGGCGAGATGTTCCTTGAGTTCGGGCTTCATGTCCGGGCGGCGGCGGACGATGTCGACAGACGACCCGAGAAGCCGCTCAATGAACCCTCCGATGCCTGCCAGGCTCACAATATCGATGCGGCGGGCGGGATCGACATCCACCACTATGTCTATGTCGCTGTCCGGCCTGTCCTCCATGCGGGCGACGGAGCCGAAGACGGCGAGATGAAGAACGCCCTGTTCCTCGAGTTCAGGACGCGCTTTCTGCAGTGTACGGAGCACATGGGCGAGGCGGCTTCTGTGTTGGGGGCGATCCGACAGGGCGGACTGGAGCGCCTGCAGGCTTGCGCGCAGCGGCTCGCCCCTGCCCTTCTCGAAGTTGACGAGGGTCGCGCGCGAAATACCGGCGCGGCGGGCAAGCTCCGCCTGAGTGAGCCCGAGACGGGCCCGGGCGACGCGGCAGTCGGCGGGGGTGAGGCTGTTGCTGGCAGTCTGCATAGTGATAGAATGTATAATATATGTCTTTTTGTCAAATATTATACATTGATGATAAAATGTTCGATGTGAGCGATAGGGGACTGAAAGGGGTCGTTGCGGAGAGAGACGCCGCTGACGCGGCTTCTGGATTGCCGGCCTTCTTGATCATCAAGGAGGGCCCGGCAATGACGGGTTGGGAGGTTGTGGGAATTAGGTGCCTCAAGCGCCCCCTCACCCTTCCGCATCCTTCGGATGCTCCCTCCCTCTCCCCGGCGGGGAGAGGGAAAGAAGCGTCCTACTCCGCCTTCACGATGCGGAGGAGCTGGCCGTCTTCTTCGTCGGTGAGGAGGTAGAGGGCGCCGTCGGGGCCTTGGCGCACATCGCGGATGCGCAGGCCGAGGTCTTTCAGCATGGGCTCGTCGCCCGTGACCTTGTCGCCGTCGAGCGAGAGGCGGTAGAGGCCGGGGCGGGCGAGGCCGCCGACGAAGAGCGAACCCTTCCATTCGGGAATGGCATCGCCGGTGTAGAACGCCATGCCGGAGGGGCCGATGGAGGGCACCCAGTAGTGGGCCGGCTCTTCCATGCCGGGCGCCGCGCTTTCGCCCTCGCCGACCGGCAGGCCGCTATATTCGGTGCCATAGGTGACGACGGGCCAGCCGTAATTTTTGCCGGGCTCGGGAATGTTCACCTCGTCGCCGCCGCGCGGCCCGTGCTCGTTCTCCCAGAGCCTGCCGGTTTCGGGATGAAGCGCCGCGCCCTGCGCATTGCGGTGACCCCAGGACCAGATTTCGGGAAGCGCGCCCTCCCTGTTCACAAAGGGATTGTCGTCCGGCACGGTTCCGTCCGGCCGGATGCGGACGATCTTGCCGAGATGGGATGAGAGCTCCTGCGCCTGGCCGCGAAATTCCTTCTTCGAGCGCTCGCCCATGGTGATGAACAGGTGGCCTTCGCGGTCGAAGACGAGACGCGAGCCGAAGTGGAGCGTACTCGGCAGTTTCGGCTGCTGACGAAAGATCACTTCCACGTTGCGCAGTTGCGGGGAGAGGCTTTCGGTGAGGTGGCCGCGCGCGACGGCGGTGCCGTTCTTCCCGTCCCCACCCTTCTCGGCATAGCTCAGATAGACGAGGCGGTTTTCGGCGAAGTCCGGATCGAGCGCGACATCGAGCAGGCCGCCCTGCCCGCGCGCATCGACCTGCGGCACGCCATAGATCGCGTTCCCGATCTTTCCCTCGGGCGTGACGATGCGCAGGAAGCCCCGCCGCTCTGTGACGAGAAAATTTCCGTCCGGCAGGAAGGCGAGGCCCCAGGGATGTTCGAGGCCCTGCGCCACCGTCTCGACCCGGATCTTCACCTTCTCCGTGACGAAGGTCCGGTCGAGGGCGAAGGCGGGGGCTGCGAGGGCGGCGGCAAGGACGGAAACGATGGCAAGGCTGCGAGCGGACATGAAGCACCAGCTTATATTCAGAGCAGCACACAGGATTGCCAGCGCAACCGACAAAAATATGGCGGGCGCCGAGCAATGAGTCAGATTGATTTTGTTGAACGAAGCCAAACAAAATAGGCACAATGACCAAGAAAAACTCCCAGCCCAGCACGCACTCCCGCCGGAACTACGCCGTTGTACTGAAATCCCAAAAAATGAGTTTCCAGCATAGGCTCTAACAGCGTCACAGCAGCGATACCAACCACGATAGAAAATGCGTGTCTCGGATTAATCTGCTGCTTCATTTTCCCGCCCCTGTCTTATTCGCCCCGCGGCTCCGGCCTCGGGCTGCAGCGTCCATCATCGCAACTAAATCGTCTATCGACCATAGCTTGCCGCTAAGGTAGCGGGTTGCTTGACATCAAGATTGCAATTATTTAGTTAGGTAACCGAACTAAATAACAACCGGCAGGCGCCGGGTTTTCCGCGTGCAGGGAGAGACCCCAATGACGATCCACACACCGCTTTGCGACCTTCTCGGCATCAAATATCCGATCATGCTGGCGGGCATGGGCGGGGTTTCCTATGCGGAACTCGCCGCCGCCGTTTCCAATGCCGGCGGCTTCGGCACGCTGGGCATGGCGGGGCTGCAGCCGGAAGAAATCCGTGTGCAGATGAAGAAGGTGAAGGACCTGACCGACAAGCCGTTCGGCGTGGACCTGCTCGCGGCCGTTCCGGAATCGCTGGAGAGGACCGCCGACATCATGATCGAGGAAGGCGCGGCGGCGTTCATTTCCGGTCTCGGCGTGCCGAACAACATTCTCGACAAGCTGCACAAGGCCGGCATGAAGGTCATGAATCTGTGCGGCACCGTGAAACATGCGGTGGCGGGCGAGAAGGCCGGCCTCGACGGCGTGATCGCGCAGGGCACGGAAGGCGGCGGGCATACCGGCAAGGTGGCCGGCATGGCGCTCATTCCGCAGATCGTGGACGCGGTGAAGACGATCCCCGTGATCGCGGCCGGATCGATCGTCGACGGGCGCGGGCTCGCGGCGGCGCTCGCCTTCGGCGCGCAGGGCGTGTGGATGGGCACGCGCTTCATCGCGGCGAAGGAAAGCCATGCGGGCGACATGTACCGCCAGGTGATCGTGGAAGCGAAGGACACGGACACGATCGTGACGCGCTGCTATTCCGGCAAGACGATGCGCGTGTTCAACAATCCTTACGTGCAGGACTGGGAGAGCCGGCCCGCCGACATCCAGCCCTTCCCGCAGCAGGCGATCCTGTCGCATCAGAACAATGTGATGGGCGGCATCGGCGGCCAGATCGAGGGGCTCGACCGCGACCGCTCCTGCTTTGCCATGGGCCAGGGCGCGGGCGGCATCCACGACATCCTGCCGGCGAAGGACATCGTGGAAAAGACGATGGCGGAAGCCGAGGCCGTGCTCGAGCGGCTGAAGAAGTTCGGCTGATCCGTTTCGTATCGTCCCGATGAGGCCTATTTCCTGCAGCGGTGATCGCGACAAGGCGATCACCGCGGCCACAGGAGGGCCTTCGGGGCTTTATGGCACAGGATTTGTGCAAAAACGGGACGGCGACGAGGAAGCGGCGGTTTTTGCCGCTGGCGCTCGCGGCCGCGCTCGCCCTGCTCCCTTTCCTGACCGTGCGGGCCGAAGCGATGCCCGCCGGCGTTGCGCAACTGGCCGAAGTGCTGGGCGGCATTCACCATCTGCGGGCGCTTTGCGGCACCAATGAGGGCCAGCTCTGGCGCAACAAGATGATCGAGATGATGGGCGCGGTGCGTCCGAGCGAGACGGAACGCCAGGCGCTCATCAAGCATTTCAACGACGCCTATTACCGCTACCGCAACGCCTATCCCAACTGCACGAGCACGGCGGCAACCCAATCCGACAAGCTGATGCAGGACGGACAGCGGCTCGCCGAGGAACTGGCCGCAAGCGGACTCGGCCGATAGAAACCATACCGTCGACGTGGTTTCCCTGTCCCTTCTCCTCCGCAATGCTTTCCATTGTGACGGCTATTAACCTGCCTTTCACGAAACGGGAGACATTCGACGCTGTTGTGTTACAAAGGCGAAGAATAGGAATGCGCCGCTCCGAAGCGGCCCATGCGAAACGCTGAGAGAGGACCCATGGCAGAAGATTTTCCGGGAGACGCCAGCTTCGGTCCGCTCGACGAGGACGGACACGACACCTCCCCGCTCACCGAATCCGAACAGCGGCGCGTTGCGCTTCAGAACATTCTGGACGCCTGGGACGAAGCGCTCGGCGACGGCGTCGATGCCGACATTCTCGCGACCACCGCGATCTTCGCGGCGCTTTCCGACATGGTGGAAGCCTATGGCGAGGAAGCCGTGGCCGAGATGGCGAACGGTCTTGCCGACCGCGTGCGTCAGGGCGAGTTCACGCTCAACCGCGTGCTGAACTAGGCATAAGCAGATATCAAACCGAAAGCCCGCCGTTTCCTGCGAGACGGCGGGCTTCGCTATTCATTGGCGATGTTTTCGTCAGAAGCGGAAGTTGACGCCGAGCGAGACACGATCACTCGTCAGGTCGATATCGCCATCGACCGGCAGACCGAACCATGTGCCGGCGTAATTTTCACTGCCGAGATCCATGTAGAGATATTCGGCCTTCACCGACATCCTGTCGCTGAGCGCATATTCCAGTCCAGCGCCGGCGGTCCAGCCGACCCGGTTTTTCGTCTCGTTCACATTCGTCGTGAAGCCGAAACCGAAATCCTGAAAATAATCCACTTCCTGCCGCGCCCAGGCGATGCCACCTGTGAGGTAAGGAAGGAACGCGCCTGCCGCATATCCGAGCCGGCCGCGAAAAGTGCTGTAGGCTTCGGTCTTGCTGCGGGTTTGCGTGACGACGGTGATGCCACCCGTGTCCACGATGTTGCGACTGCCGGAAGCCTCGGACAACCCGATGTCGGCAATAAAACCGGTTACGATGCCATTCGGGTGCTGGTGATCGTAACCGACCTGAATGCCGCCGGAAAAGCCATCGAGGTCGTGGTCGTAGCCGTAGTAGTCGTTCGTCTCCGTTTCAAACCAGTCGTAGCCCGCGTGCGCACCTACATAAAAACCGGACCAGTTATGGCCGCTGTCGGTGGCGAGCGCGGGCGTTGAGAACATAGCGGCGACTGCCGCGAGACAGGCAATGCGTTTCATGGAGGGGTCCCCTTGCCGAACTCATAATTTCACTCGTGCAAACTAAGGAGCATTGGTGTGAGGTCAATAAAAAACGGGCGGCGAAGACTGATACCCCTCGCCGCCCGGGCATCTTCCAAATTTCCGCTATAGCATCACTTCGATGAGGCGCGGGCCCTTCTGCTTCATGGCGGAGGAGAAGGCGTCGATGAAATCCTCGACCGTCTCGACGCGGGTGGACTCGACGCCCATGCCCTTGCCGATCGATGCCCAGTTCAGCTCCGGGTTGTGCAGGTCGAGCATGGAGAGCGCCTTCGGCCCCGGATTTTCCGCGCCGACGCGCATCAGCTCGACATTGAGAATGGCGTAGGAGCGGTTCGCGAAGATGACGGTCGTCACGTCGAGCTTCTCGCGGGCCTGCGTCCAGAGCGCCTGAAGCGTATACATCGCGCCGCCATCGCCATGAAGGCAGACGGTTTTGCGGTCCGGACAGGCGACGGCGGCGCCGGTGGCGAGCGGCAGGCCCTGACCGATGGAACCGCCGGTGAGCGATAGATGGTCATGTGGCGCGGCTGTCGCGGTTGCGATCATCGAACCGATGCCGGAGGTCGCGGCTTCGTCGGAGATGACGGCATTTTCCGGCAGGAAGTGACCGACGATCTGGCCGATGGTGAACTGGTCGAAGGATGCGCCGGCCTTGGGCAGATCGGGCTTCTGAAGCGGCGCGACATTCGCGGGCTCCTTCGGCGCGCCGATCGCTTCGGCGACGGCTTCGAGGGCGGCGGTGCCGTCTTCATGGCCGTGCGCAAGGTAGAGAATGTCCGCGCCTTCGGGCGTGCACCAGCTCGGCTTGCCCGGATAGGCGAAGAAAGAGACGGGCGGCTTCGCGCCAACAAGGATCAACTGCTCGACGTCTTTCAACGCTTCGACGATCTGTTCGGCGAAATAGGGGATGCGTTCGATGGCAACGCGGCCGGCGCCACGCTGGAGGCGCGGCGCGAAGGTGTCGCACATGATGCGCGCGCCCGACTTCGCGGCAATGCGGCCGGCAGCGACAAGGCCCTTTTCCTTGAGCGCGGCACCGCGCACGAGGATCGCCGTCTTCTTGCCGTTCGCCAGCGCCTTCGCGGCGCGGTCCACCGCGTTCGTGGAAACGGCGGCGGGCGCGGGCACCGGCAGCGCATCGGCGGCGTGTTCGGCTTCAAGCCAGGCGGTGTCGGCGGGAAGGATCAGCGTTGCGACCTGACCCGGCGCGGAACGCGCGGCCTGAACCGCGCGGGCGCCATCGGCGGCGACGGTCTTCGGGCTCGTGGAGGAATGGACCCAGCCGGAGACGGGGCGCGCAAAGCCTGCAATGTCGGAAGCAAGCGGCGCGTCATATTGCGCGTGGTAGGTCGCGTGATCGCCGACGATGTTGACGAGAGGCGTTTGCGCACGGCGCGCGTTGTGAAGGTTGGCAAGGCCGTTCGCGAGGCCCGGCCCAAGATGAAGGAGCGTCGCGGCGGGCTTTTCCGCCATGCGGCCATAACCGTCGGCCATGCCGGTGACGGCGCCCTCGAAGAGCCCCAGAATGGCGCGCATGCCGTCGACCTTGTCGAGCGCAGCGACGAAATGCATTTCAGAGGTGCCGGGATTCGAGAAACACACCTCGACGCCGGAGTTCACCAGCGTCCGCACAAGGCTTTCCGCACCATTCATGATCGACTCCCCTGAATTTCTTTTTCGATTTCGAGATTAGAGCAAAAACGCGATCGCGACACGCGCAAGAACGACAACGCCGAATATCACGATCAGACAGCCGGAGACGCGGTTCACGACGGCGAGCAAGCGGTCGTTCATCTTCTGGCGGAAGAGGCTGACAAAGCTCGAAAGCCCCGCCCACCAGAGCGCCGATCCGCACAGGACGGCAAGCACGATGGTCGCCGCATGCCCGTAATCCTCGCCCGCATCGGCGAGGCCAGCAACGCCGCCGAAGATCGCCAGAAAGCCGAGCATGGTGGCGGGGTTGGTGATCGTGAGGAAGAAGGTGGTGACGAAGACCGCGGCGATGGCGCCGGAGAGATTTTCCTCCGTCGCCTCGTCGAAATGCGGTTGCGCTATCCAGGTGCGGGTGCCAAGCGCCACGAGGAAGAGGCCGCCGACGATCTGCAGCGCGGTTTCGAAGCGCACGACGATCTCGATGGCGGCGGTGAGGCCGAAAGCGGCGATGGCGGCGAAAATCGCATCGCCCGTGGCCGCGCCCGCGCCCGAGAGGAAGCCATTCAACTGGCCGTAGCGGAGCGTGCGGCGAATGACGATGAGATTGACGGGGCCGATGGGCGCGGCGACCGCAAGACCAATCGCAACACCGTTTGCCACCAGACCGAAATCAATCATGGCGGCAGCAGCCCTTCCCGTCAGACAACCACGACATCATTGCCCGGCGGCTCCGCATACAGCTTCTCGACGAGCGACGCCCGGCGGCCGAGGGCGACCGACTGATTGATGTATCCCTTGTCGGTGAGTTCGCCCGCGTCGACGCTCGGCGGCTCCGTCATCAGGAGCGCGCGCACGACCCGGGTGCTCGATCCCGGATTGCCCTTGTTGTGCGTGCGCAATCCTTCCGCGAGACGCTCCAGCACGGCCGGATGGCGAACCAGATCCTCGACCGCAAGCGACGGGTCGCCCGCGATGTTGCGGCAGGCGGGAATATTCGGGAAGCCGAGAATGCCGATGAAGGTGCGATCGAGACCGGCGACGAGAGCATCCGACAGGACGCCGTTCGAATTCGCGACGACATCGACGCGAAGCTTGCCCGCGCTCACCCATGTGCCGGTGGAAAGCTTGAAATCCTCCGCCACGCGGCCATCGAAGACGAGGCCTTCTTCGGGGCGCTCGGGATCGAGGAAGCGCGCGCCGTCGCCGAGGCGGTAGAAACCTTCCTCGTCATAGGCCTCTGCCGTCTTCTCTGCGTTCTTGTAGTAGCCGGGCGTGATGCAATCGCCGCGAACGCGCACTTCCATCTTCTGGCCGACGGGAGCGAGCTTCAGGTCGATGCCGGGAAGCGGAAGGCCGAGAAGCCCCATCCGCTCGGTCGGCCAATGGACGTTGCAGATGGTGGGCGCCGTCTCCGTCGCGCCATATCCCGACGAGAAGACGATGCGCTCGCCCGCGGCGCGGATCGCGACCTTCTGGATGCGGTCGTAGAGATCCTGGCTCAAGGCGGCGCCGCCATAGGCGAGCGTGCGCAGGCGCGAGAAGAAGTTCTTCGCCAGCGCCTCGTCGGCTTCGAGTTCGTCCACCAGCATGGTGTAGGCGGCGGGCACATTCGAATAGGCTGTGGGCGCGATCTCGCGCAGGTTCGCCACCGTTTCGGCAAAACCGCCCGGCACCGGACGCCCGCCATCGATGTAGAGCGTGCCGCCGCCGACGAGCAGATTGTTCAGGATCGCGTTGCCGCCGAAGCAGTGGTTCCAGGGAAGCCAGTTGAGAAGCACGGAGGGCTCCTCGTTCTCTTCTTCGAGCGTCACGCTTTTCGGCATGACGGAGTTCACGCACATCATGCGCTGCGTGGTGATGACGGCCTTCGGCATGCCGGTGGAACCGGAGGTGAAGAGATATTTCGCCACCATGTCGAAGTTGAGCCCGGCATAGCTTTCCTCGACCGCATTGCCCGGCGCCGTTTCGAGGAGCGAGGCGAAGGGCGTTCCGAGCGAGCCGTCGACGGTTACAAGTTCAACACCGTCCAGGTTCAGCGCGGCGAGCCCGCGCTCGAAGGGGGCGCCTTCCTGCATGAAGACGAGCTTCGGTTCGACGAGATCGAAGACATAGCGGAGCTTGTCGAAATCCGAGCTCATGGTGCTGTAGGACGGCGAGACCGGCGCAACGGGCACGCCTGCGAGGATCGCGCCATAGGTCATGAGCGCATGTTCGATCGAATTGCCGGAAAGGATCATCACCGGCTTCGAGCTGTCGAGGCCACGATCGAGCAGCGCCTGCGCGATGGCATTCACCTTCGCGTTCGCGGCCGCGTAAGTCAGGAGATCCCAGTCGCCGAGACCCTGCTTTACGGGTTTGCGCTTGCCGAGCCAGACGCGGTCCGGCGCTTCGGCCGCCCATCTGCGGATGGGTTCGATGAGGTTCGAGGGCACGGGGCGAAGCGGATGCGGATTGCGCAATATGATGGAGCCATCCGCGCGGCGTTCGATTTCGAGTTTGCGGGTCACATAGCCCGGATCGCGATAGGGCGGCGTGTTCATGTCCAAGGCCGTCATCCCTCTCACGCGTTCACATCGACGATGACGCGGCCGCGCACCTGGCCCGCGATAATTTCCTGCCCGAGCTTCGGCACATCGTCGAGCTTCGCGCGGACGCTCATGGCGTCGAGCTTCTTCATGTCGAGATCGGTGGCGAGGCGCTTCCATGCCTCGACGCGTTTCGCCATCGGCGCCATGACGCTGTCGATGCCGGCCAGCGTGATACCGCGCAGGATGAAGGGAGCGACGGAGCCCGGCAGGTCCAGACCCTGCGCGAGACCGCAGGCCGCGACCGTGCCGCCATATTTCGTCATGGAGAGGACGTTGGCGAGCGTGTGGCTGCCGACGCAATCGACGGCGGCTGCCCAGCGCTCCTTGCCAAGCGGCTTGGCGGGGCCTGAGAGTTCGCCCCGGTCGATGATTTCCGCCGCGCCGAGGCCCTTCAGGTAGTCCGCTTCCGAGGCGCGGCCCGTCGAGGCGATGACGCGGTAGCCAAGCTTCGCGAGAATGGCGATGGCGACGGAGCCGACGCCACCCGCCGCGCCCGTGACGAGGACGTCGCCCTTGTCCGGCGTGACGCCGTTCTTTTCGAGCGCGAGGATGCAGAGCATGGAGGTGTAGCCGGCGGTGCCGATCGCCATGGCGTGTTCGTTGGAAATCGCCTCCGGCAACTTCACCAGCCAGTCGCCCTTCACGCGCGCCTTCTGCGCATAGCCGCCATTGTGGCCTTCGCCGACGCCGTAGCCGTTCAGCACGACGCGCTCGCCCGGCTTGAAGTTCGGATTGTCCGACTTCTCGACCTTGCCCGAGAAATCGATGCCGGGGATGAGCGGCCAGTTGCGGATGATGGGCGCGGCGCCGGTGAGCGCGAGACCGTCCTTGTAGTTCACGGTCGAATAGTCGACGGCGACGGTGACGTCGCCTTCCATGAGGTCTGCCTCGGTGAGGTTCGCAAATTCGACCTGCGGAGCCTTTTCGCCCTTCGACACGCGGATGGCGCGGAACGTCCCTGTCATTTCCCGTCCTGACTTTGGTTTTGACGCCTTTGAAGCGTTTTTCTGGATGCCCTGTTGGCGACAAACGAACCCAAATCCGGGTTTCGGTCAAGCGAGCGGGCGGCGGGCGGCGGCGGCGCTGGCACTCGCTCACCCATGTGAGTGCTAATCCATTGAATTTGTTGAACGAATCGTACGCCTCAAGAGTTTGTCAATCTCGACGCGTGAAAATTTCATGACTACGATTCTTCCGTTGCGAGACTCTTTATGTGCGGCGTTGTCGTCTGGATTCACCGATCTGGAGGTTCAAGCGTGAGACAGGTTTCGGAACTGAAGAAGCTGCTGGAAGGCTACCGGCTGGTGACGGCCGAAATTCTCTACCGGATGCCCGATCATCCCAGGCTGCTGCAGAGCTATATCTGGCAGGATTACGACATGGAGCCGAAATATCCGGCGCTGTCGAAGTTCCTCGACTTCTGGGGACGGGAACTCGACGGGCCGATTTATTCGGTGCGCGTCGGCACAAGGCGGGTGATCCATCCGAGCGAGTTCCGCCATGCGGATTTCATGGGGGCGATTCACTAATAGTCCGCACAAAGGTGGTTTCGGGTCCACCCTCCCACAGGAGGAGGGTCGAAAAACGAGCGCAGCGAGATTTTCGGGGAGGGGATGCTCCGCTCTCGTTGGACAACTCGTTGGCGGTGGCATTCCGGTTTTCGATCCCGACCCCTCCCCTAAAAATCCTGACGGATTTTTAGACCCTCCCACAGGGGATTCCTCTGCGAAACCGTCGCATTGGAGGTTGCCGGGTATGAGGGTCGATG
>NZ_BTVP01000003.1:0-137639 GCF_045863935.1 Parvibaculum sp.
AAAACAGGGAATCATCAATCAACACCAGCCGCCACCCTCTTTTGCAGAGAAATCCCTGTGGGAGGGTCAAACCGCTGTAAGCGGTTTGGGGAGGGGTAAGCGGAGAAGTGAGAACGAGCCATACGTGGTGAGCTTGATACCCCTCCCCGAAATTGGCTTCGCTGACGCTCGCAAATTTCGACCCTCCCCACTTTGGCGGCTTGTCCGCCAAAGCGAACAAGGTGGGGGGAGGGTGGACCTCGAACACCGCTCCGGATTTGGGTCCACCTCCGTTCCGGCCTCCCGCCCAATGTGCTAAACCCGCCCCCAACCAACCTTTCGGAGGCTCCATGCGCATCGGCACGCCGCTTTCCCCATCCGCTTTCCGCGTCATGCTTCTCGGCTCCGGCGAGCTCGGCAAGGAAGTGGTGATCGAGCTGCAGCGGCTCGGCGTCGAGGTGATCGCCGTCGACCGCTATGCGAACGCGCCGGCGCATCAGGTGGCGCACCGTTCCCATGTGATTGCCATGACCGATGCAAAGGCGCTTCGCGCGCTGGTCGAGAAGGAGCGGCCGCATCTCATCGTGCCGGAGATCGAGGCCATTGCGACGGACGAGCTTGCGCGCATCGAGGCGGACGGCCTCGCGCAAGTGATCCCGACCGCGCGGGCGACGCAACTCACCATGAACCGCGAGGGCATTCGCTGCCTCGCGGCCGAAGAACTCGGCCTGCCGACGTCCCCTTACGCATTCGCATCGACGGCTGCCGAACTGAAAGACGCAATAGCGGCGGGCATCGGTTTTCCGTGCTTCGTGAAGCCCGTCATGTCGTCTTCCGGCAAGGGGCAGAGCCTCCTCGACGGTCCGGACGACATTCAGCCTGCATGGGATTATGCGATGGCCGGCGGGCGCGTCGAGGCGCCGCGCGTCATTGTCGAGGGGCTCGTCGATTTCGACTACGAGATCACGCAGCTCACCGTCCGGGCGAAGGGTGCCGGCGGAGAGGTGGAAACCTCCTTCTGTGCGCCCATCGGCCATCGTCAGGTGAAGGGCGATTACGTCGAGAGCTGGCAGCCACAGGTTATGAGCGAGAAGGCGCTCGCCTCGGCGCGCGACATCGCGGGGCGGGTCACCGGCGCGCTTGGCGGCCGGGGCATATTCGGTGTCGAGCTTTTCGTGAAGGGCGATGACGTGTGGTTCTCGGAAGTTTCACCGCGCCCGCACGATACCGGCCTCGTCACGCTCATTACGCAATATCAAAGCGAGTTCGCGCTTCATGCCCGCGCCATTCTCGGCCTTCCCGTGACCGTCGATATGATCTCGCCCGGCGCCAGCGCCGTCATTTATGGCGGGCTCGAGGAAAAGGGTATCGCCTTTGAGGGCGTCGAGAAGGCGCTGTCGCTTCCCGGCACGGATATCCGTCTTTTCGGCAAGCCGGAATCCTTCGAGCGCCGCCGCATGGGCGTCGCGCTTGCACGTGCCGGCGATACGGTCGAGGCGCGGAAACGGGCGAAGCAGGCGGCGGACAGCGTCAGGCCCGTCTCCGGCGCGAAATAAATTTCGTCCCAAGGACTTTCCGTCCCTCGTAACGGCGTATCCTGTGCACCATGTTTTCCGCGCCGGCTTTCCGGCGTTGTGTCGGGAGTAAGGATTGACCTTCTTTTATCTCGTGCTCGGGCTTCTTCTGCTCCTCGGCGGTGCTGAATTCCTGGTCAAGGGTGCGGCGGCGCTTGCGACGCGCATTGGCGTCTCGCCCTTCATGATCGGGCTCACCCTTGTCGGCTTCGGCACCTCGGCGCCGGAACTCGTGGCAAGTCTCGAAGGTGCATTCCAGGGCTATCCGGGCATCGCCGTCGGCAATGTCGTCGGCTCGAACATCGCCAACATCCTCCTCATTCTCGGCGCGTCCGGCCTCATCTTCCCGCTCGTCTGCGACCGCGACGTGCTGAAGCGCGACGGCGCGATGATGCTCATGGCCGCCGCGGCGTTTGTCGTGGTCTGTCTCGTCGGCGAACTCTCGCGGCTTGCCGGTTTCGCCTTCCTCGCCGTCCTCGCGCTCTATCTCGTCTATACCTACCGGGCGGACAAGAAGGGCCAGGACGGGGCGGGGGAGCTTCATGCCGCCGAGGCGGAGTTTCTCAAGGCCCGCCATCCGATGAGCCTCGTCATCGAAATCGTCATGGCGGCAGGCGGGCTCATCGCGCTCGTCACCGGTGCCTCGCTCCTTGTCGGCAGTGCGGTCGAGATCGCCACCGGGTTCGGCATCTCCGATTCCATCGTCGGGCTCACCATCGTCGCTGTCGGCACCTCGTTGCCGGAGCTTGCGACCTCCGTCCTCGCCGCCCTTCGACGCCAGGCGGATATCGCCATCGGCAATGTCGTCGGCTCGAACATCTTCAACGTGTTCGGTATCGCCGGTGTCGTTGCCTCGGTGAAGCCCGTTTCCGTTCCCGGGGATATCGCCTCCTTCGACATCTGGGTCATGGCCGCCGCCTCGATCCTGTTCATGGTCTTCGCCTGGTCGGGCAGGCGGATCGGGCGGGTGGAGGCGCTCCTTCTCCTTCTCGGCTACGGAGCCTATGTGACGTTTTTATTGCATTAACGTGACAGCCGGCCGGGTTTATCCCCGCGCCGCCGCCGTCTTATCCTCGCTAATTTTGCAAATCACCTTTTGCATTTCCGCATTTAAACTGTTTCCCGCTACCGCTATTCTGCTTTCTCCTGATCGTTGCCGGAGGCAGGACGCGGATGAACTGGGACGATTTGCGTTTCTTTCTGGCCGTAGCCGGGGCGGGCAGCCTTTCCGGCGCCGGCCAGCAGCTTGGCGTCAATACGACGACGGTTTTGCGCCGTGTGGCCTCCCTTGAGGACGATCTCGGTGCCCGCCTCTTCGAGCGCGAGCGCACCGGCTACCGTCTCACCGCCGCCGGCGAGAAGCTCGTCGAGGCGCTGGAGCCCGTAGATCGGCGGCTTTCTGCGCTTCCGCGTGATTTTGCAGCTGCGGGCGAGGGGGCGGAAGGTTCTGTCCGGCTCGCGGCAGGCGAGACCGTCGCCACCTTTCTTCTCGCTGCAGAGTATCCGGCCTTCCGGCGGGAGCATCCCGGGCTGGAGCTGGAAATCCTTACGGATCCGCGACTTGCAGCCATTGGCCAGGCACCGCGGATCGGCAATCCCCTGAAGGATGTCGACATAGCCGTTCGTCTCGCCCGGCCGACGCAGGGCGACATGCTGATGCGAAAGCTCGGCGACATGGCCTATGGGCTCTACGCCTCGCCCGGTTATCTCGAGGCGCGCGGTCGGCCACTCCAGATGCAGGACATCGCGGCTCACGACCTCATCGGTTTCCCGCGCGGGGAAACGCCGCTCGGTCCCGTCTGGTGGTTCTCGCGCGCAGAAAAATCGGCGCGAATCGCTTTGCGCTCTTCAAGCGTTTCGGCGCGTGCCGAGGCGGCGCGTCAGGGGCTGGGTCTGACGGCACTGCCTTGCATGGTTGGCGATGTTGAAACCGGTCTCGAACGAATTTTCGGACCGGACACGCTCGGGTCGCTGGAGATGTGGCTGATGACACGCAACGACCTTGCCCAGCTTGCTCATGTTCGGGCCGTTATGGAATTCGTTGTGGACGCGGTTAAGCGCCGCCGCTCCCCCCTTGAAGGACGCGATCACGAGGTGCGCGAGCTCATGCCCCGGTCTCGTCCAAACCATTGAAAATCCGTGGAAATTCAGAGCAGGCCATTGCCATTGCGCGAGGTTTCAGCGTAAAAATCTTGTGCTGATGCGGGATCGGACAGCCTTAACGCACCCTTAGTCTCCCGGCCGCTATGGTTAGCGACGCGTTAGCCGCGGAAGCGCCAGCGTGGGGTTCCGGGGCTACGTCCGAAGCATTCTGGTTCGAGACCTGCAAACAGGACAGGCGATGATATTTGCGGTCCATGCAAAGACGGCGCGTATGGACGAAGCGGAGGGCGGCTTTGCCTCAGTTTCGTCGCAGATCGTTCGTATGCTGAGAATCAGTGAGATTCATCCAGCAGACGGAGCCGGGGCTTGAACGGCTGCCGCGCCGTCGGGGGAACGATGAGGGGCAAGCGACCTTCCCGCCTTTCACATGTGCCGGCGGCCGATATTCGGACGCGCCTTAACAAAAAAGCCACCTCAAGTGGCGCATTCTCAACTGCGGCCGAAACGTTTGTCGTTTCCGGCGGCGCTCTGTCAAAGGAATAGAATAAGCATGCTTTCCGGTCTGCTCGGCATGTTCTCTGCCGATATGGCAATCGATCTCGGCACGGCGAACACCCTGGTCTATGTGAAGGGGCGGGGGATCGTGCTGAACGAGCCGTCGGTTGTCGCCATCATCGAAAAAGGCGGCAAGAAGCAGGTTCTTGCTGTCGGCGAGGAAGCGAAGATGATGCTTGGCCGCACGCCCGGCAACATCCAGGCGATCCGGCCCATGCGCGACGGCGTCATCGCCGACTTCGAAATTGCGGAAGAAATGATCAAGCACTTCATCCGCAAGGTGCATAACCGCCGTTCCTTTGCCAATCCGCAGATCATCGTTTGCGTACCTTCCGGATCGACGGCGGTCGAACGTCGCGCCATTCAGGAATCGGCCCTTTCCGCAGGTGCGCGCCGCGTCTATCTCATCGAGGAGCCGATGGCTGCCGCAATTGGCGCCGGGCTTCCCGTGACGGAGCCGACCGGCTCCATGGTGGTCGATATCGGCGGCGGCACGACGGAAGTTGCGGTGCTTTCCCTCGGCGGCATCGTCTATGCGCGCTCGGTGCGCGTCGGCGGCGACAAGATGGATGAGGCGATCATCGCCTATATCCGCCGCCACCATAACCTCCTTGTCGGCGAAGCGAGTGCGGAGCGCATCAAGAAGGAAGTGGGCTCTGCCGCCATTCCCGCCGATGGCGATGGCATGACCATCGAGATCAAGGGCCGCGACCTGATGAACGGTGTGCCGAAAGAGATCGCCATCGGGCAGAGGCAGATCGCAGAAAGTCTCGCTGAGCCCGTCGGTGCGATCGTCGAGGCGGTCAAGGTTGCGCTCGAAGCGACGCCGCCGGAACTTGCGGCCGACATCGTGGACAAGGGCATCGTTCTCACAGGCGGTGGTGCGCTGCTGACCAATCTCGATCAGGTGCTGCGCGACGAGACGGGCCTTCCCGTCAGCATCGCCGACGATGCGCTTTCCTGTGTCGCCCTCGGCACGGGCAAGGCGCTTGAGCACATCAGGACGATGAAGCACGTCCTTTCATCCGTGTACTAGGTGAGACAGGACTGGGCTCCCGTCGGGAGTGTCGAGCAGAAACGGACGGGTCGAGCGTATTAGAGAGCAGTAGTCGTCATGGACCCGAATCGTTCAGCGCTGCCGTTTCGTGAATTTTCGCACCGGATTTCGCTCGTCTTCATGCTGACGCTCGCAGCGGCGCTGCTTCTGCTCGGCCGCGCGGAGACCTATGTCTTCGATCGTGCCCGCCAGGTGGTAACCGACCTCGCCGCTCCTCTTCTCGAGGTTGCCTCGCGCCCTGTTGCCGCCACGCGGCGCATCATCGAGCGCACCGACGAATACGCCTATGTCTTCGATGAGAACGAACGTCTTCGTGCCGAGAATGCGCGGCTTCTCGCGTGGAAAGAAGAAGCGCTGAAGCTTCAGGGCAAGGTTGCGCGCTACGAGGCGCTGCTCAACGTGCAGGTCGATCCCTCGATTGAATATGCAAGCGGACGCGTTGTAAGCGATTCAGGCGGTCCTTTTGTTGAGACGGTGCTCGTCAATGTCGGTACGGAACAGGGCGCAAAGAGCGGACAAGCCGTTATCGACACTGACGGACTTGTGGGGCGTCTGGTTTCGACGGGCCCGAAGGCGAGCCGCGTCCTTCTGCTGACAGACCTCAACAGTCGCGTTCCCGTCGTCATTGAGCCGGCGCACTATAAGGCGGTGCTCGCGGGCGACAACACGGATTGGCCGAAGCTCGAATACCTCGCCGCGCAGAGTGCGATCTCGCCCGGCGACCGCGTGGTGACATCGGGCGATGGCGGCCTCATCCCTCCGGGTCTTCCCGTTGGTCTCGTCATCCAGACCAGCTCCGGCGATCTCCGCGTCCAGACCTTCTCGGACCGTGGGCGGCTCGATTTCGTGCGCGTGCTGCAATACGAGTTCCCCTCCAAGGTGAAGCGGCAGGACCCGCCGGACGTTCTCAAAGGGCCGGCCGAGGGCGCTCAATCGGGTGCTGCTCCAGCCGCCGCACAAGCCGCGGCGAGGGAGTAGGCAATGGCAAAGCTCGAGCCCTATTCCCCCACACCTGCCGCCCGCGCCGGCCGCATCGTCATGACGATCATGCCTTTTGCCATGGGGCTCGCCTGCGTCTTGCTCGCCTTCGTGCCGCTTGGACGCATCGTCGGCTCGCCGCTCACGCCGGCCTTTCCGCTGATGGCAATCTATTACTGGGCAATCGTGAAGCCCGAGATGTTTCCGCCCTTTGCGGTCTTCGCAGTCGGGCTCATGTTCGACCTCATTTCCGGGGGTGCGATAGGCCTGTGGGCATTCGTCTATGTCGTCACCTATGCGGTCGTGATCTCGCAACGTATGTTACTCGTGAACGCGCCTTTCTCCGCCTTCTGGATCGGATTTCTGGTGACGGCGGCGTTCGCGGGAGTGCTTGCATGGGCCATCGTCTCGGTCATTCACGGCATTTTCGTTCCGCCCGGCTCCGTCATCCGCCATATGGCGGTTACGGTCGCCGTTTTCCCGGTCTTTGCTATGCTGTTCGGACGCATTCAGACGCGCGTCCTGCAGGGCAGCTAGGGGACAGGGAGGTGAGGTCGAGCGCATGCAGATAAGCGGACGGGACAGCAACAGGTACCAGACCTTCACGCGGCGGGCGGCTCTGCTCGCGGGCGCGCAGGGCATTGCCTTTGTCGCGCTGGCGGGCCGCATGTACTACCTGCAGGTGCTGAAGACCGACCAATACCGCATGCTTGCGGAGGAGAACCGCGTGAGCATGCGCCTGCTTGCGCCGCTGCGGGGCAATATCGTGGACCGCTTCGGCCGCATACTCGCGGCCAACCGGCAGAACTACCGCGCCATGCTGATCTCCGAGCAGACGCCCGATGTCGAAGCAACGCTCACGCGCCTTTCCAATATCGTCGAGATCGACGACTTCACGAAGAAGCGCATCCTTCGTGACATTTCCCGGTCGCCCCGCTTCATGCCGGTAACGGTGGCGGAAGGCCTGACCTGGGATCAGTTCGCGCAGGTGAATATCAACGAACCGGACCTCGCCGGGATCGTGCCCGATGTCGGTGAGACAAGAGATTATCCCTACGGCGAGGAACTCGCCCATATCCTCGGTTACGTTGCCGCCGTCTCCGAGAAGGATCTTCAGCAGGCGGAAGGAAATCAGCCGGTTCTGAAGCTTCCGGGCTTCCGTATCGGCAAGGAAGGCATCGAGAAGACCTACGACAAGGAACTGCGCGGCGTGCCGGGCTCCAGCCATGTCGAGGTGAATGCCTATGGCAGAGTGATCCGCGAGCTTGCCAAGGATCCGGGCACGCCCGGCAGCGAGGTCGTGCTCACGCTCGACATGGACATCCAGCGCTTCGCGTGGGACCGGCTCAAGGGCGAGTCCGCAAGCTCGGTTGTTCTCGACATTCATACCGGCGATGTCATCTCTTTCGTTTCGGCGCCGGCCTATGACCCCAACCAGTTCAACATGGGCTATGGAACGGCCGAGTATAAAGCGCTGCTCGAAAGTCCTTATCTGCCATTGATGAACAAGGCGCTGGCAGGCATGTATCCGCCGGGTTCGACCTTCAAGATGGTCGTTGCCATGGCCGCAGTCGAAGCTGGCGTCGACCCCAACCATCGCGTCGTCTGTCCCGGCCATTACTCGCTTGGCAGCCACGATTTCCATTGCTGGAAGAAGGGCGGGCATGGCGCGCTCAACATGCACGATGCGATCAAGCATTCCTGCGACGTCTTCTTCTACGACACGGCAAAGCGCATCGGTATCGAAGCTGTCGCCGACATGGCGAAGCGCTTCGGCCTTGGTGAAATCTACGGATTCGAGGTTCCAGGCGAGAAGCCGGGCCTCGTGCCGACACCCGGATGGAAACGCGCCGTGAAGGGCGAGGTCTGGCATCCCGGCGAGACGGTGATTGCCGGCATCGGCCAGGGCTACCTGCTGACGACACCGCTGCAGCTTGCGGTGATGACCGCGCGCATCGCGAATGGCGGTTATGCCATCCAGCCCAGGATTACACGCGCCATCGGCGGCAACCTGCTTCCCGTTCCCGAGCCGAAGTTCATCGGCGTGAGCGAGCGCGCGATTCATGTGGCGCAGGGGGGAATGAACGGCGTCTCGAATGAGATCGGCGGTACGGCCTATCGCTCGCGCATCGCCGAGCCGGGCATGGAGCTTGCGGGCAAGACCGGCACGGCGCAGGTCCGGCGTATCAGCCGGGCGGAACGCCTGAGCGGTGTTCTGAAAAACGAAGCGCTCGAGTGGCGGCAGCGCGACCACGCGCTTTTCGTCTGCTTCGCACCTGTCGATGCGCCGCGCTACGCCATGTCCGTCGTGATCGAGCATGGCGGCTCCGGTTCCGGCGCCGCCGCGCCCGTCGCGCGCGATATCATGCATGAAGTTCTCAAGCGCAACCCGGCACGGCCGCAGGCGGGAAATCCGCCGACCGTCGGACCGAAAACGGCGAGGGCAGGCTGATGCTCGACCTTCGCCGGTTCACCGGCCATGAAATGCGTCTCGGCGAAAAACTGATCGAGTTCAACTGGGGCTTTCTTCTGCTGCTCGCGCTGATCGCGTCGATGGGTTTCGCCATGCTCTATTCGGTTGCGGAGGGCAGCTTTTCACCCTGGGCATTCAGACAGGCGGCGCGGTTTGCGGTTGGCATCGGCATCATGGTGTCGGTCGCGATGATCGACCTTCGCCTCTGGATGCGCCTGGCTTATCCGCTCTACGGCATCGCGCTCGTCATGCTGATCGCGGTCGAGGTCATCGGCTTCGTCGGCATGGGCGCGCAGCGCTGGCTCAATCTCGGCTTCGTCTCGGTGCAGCCGTCCGAAATCATGAAGGTGACGCTGATCCTTGCTCTTGCCCGCTATTTCCATGGGCTGACGCTTGAGGAGGTGTCGCGGATCAGGAACCTGCTCATCCCGCTCGGTCTTGTCGGCGCACCGGTGGCGCTTGTCGTGCTTCAGCCGGACCTTGGCACCGCGATCCTGCTCATCGCGACGGGCGCCGTCCTCTTTTTTTCCGCAGGCCTGCGCTGGCGCTATTTCATTCTTGCTGGCGTGGGTGTGCTGGCGGTCATCCCGATCGTCTGGAGCCGTCTCCACGATTATCAGCGCAACCGCGTGCTGACCTTTCTGGAGCCGGAGCGCGATCCGCTCGGGGCGGGCTATCACATCCTGCAATCGAAGATTGCTCTCGGCTCCGGTGGCATTTTCGGCAAGGGCTTCATGGAAGGCACGCAGAGCCAGCTCAACTTCCTGCCGGAAAAACATACAGACTTCATCTTCACCATGCTGGGCGAGGAGCTTGGCCTTGTAGGCGGGCTTGTGCTGCTCATACTCTATTTCGTGGTGCTGATGTTCTCGCTCAATGTGGCGCTTCAGTGCCGAAACCAGTTCGGCCGGCTGGTCGCCATCGGCGTCTCCATGACCTTCTTTTTCTATGTCTTCATCAATACGTCGATGGTCATGGGCCTCCTGCCGGTCGTCGGCGTGCCGCTGCCGCTGGTCTCCTATGGCGGCACAGCGATGCTCTCGCTCATGTTCGCCTTCGGGCTCCTGATGAGCGTTCATATCCACCGGAATCTGGAGATTTCGCGCGGCCCAAGCGCGTTCTGGTAGGGCGGGCGGGCCTGGGAGGCCGCCTCTTTCGAAAGAGGCGCGTGCGCGGCTGGACAGGCCCCCATTCCTTTGCTATAGGCACCGCTCCCCCACGAAATCGGTGGCCGGGATGGTGGTTTCCACCGGCCGCTCAGGCGGCACGGCGGGCGCATAGCTCAGTTGGTAGAGCAGCTGACTCTTAATCAGCGGGTCCCAGGTTCGAGTCCTGGTGCGCCCACCAAATCTTCCCCTTCTGCTATTCTTCGGCAAAGCTGTTCCCGGTTGGGGGGAGGATGTCCCGGTGAAAGTATTGTCATGGATAGCGGCGCCGCTCTGGCCGCTGCTGATTGTGAGCGGCCAGAAGTCCTTTCGCGCGAATCCGTTTCTCGGCAGTGTTGCTCTCAATCGGCTCGGACTTCATGTGGCGCGCGTGCAGATCGCGGAGCGCATGGCGGCGGCGCGCCGGGCGCGTCTTGCGCCGCGAATCGACGCGAGGCTCCGTGCGCAGTATGAGCGCGAGGGTTTCATCGCGATCGAGAATTTCCTGCCGGCGGAAGAGTTCGCCGCGCTTCGGCGCGATCTTGAGGAAGCTCCGCTTGCATCATGGGAGCGGCGCGAGGGGGCGACAGTCACCCGGCGGGGCAGTCTCGATCTGCTGGACATCGAAGGCCGCCCGGTACTCCAAAGGCTGATGGCAAGCCCGGCAATCCCGGATCTTCTGCGCTACGCCGCGGGTTGCGGCGGCGAGCCGCTCATTCATCTTCAAACAGTTCTCGCCGAAGGCGACACCCGGCGCCCCGATCCGCAGAACACGCTCCATATGGACACGTTTCATTCCACAGCGAAGGCGTGGCTCTATCTGCAGGACGTCGGGATTGAGGACGGGCCGCTCATGTATGTGCCCGGCTCCCATCGGTTGACGCCTGCGCGGCTCGAATGGGAGCGTGAACTCAGCGCATGTGCCGCGCGCCACGACGATCCAGAGATCGCAGCCGGTTCGTTCCGTATTGCCGATGAGACGCTCGCAGACCTCGGTTATCCACCGGCGCGCGCCCTTGCGGTGCCCGCCAACACGCTCGTCGTCGCCAATACGCATGGATTTCATGCGCGCAAGGCGAGCGCGAGGCCGACAGCCCGTTCGGAGATTTATGGAAGCCTCCGGCGCAACCCGTTCCTGCCCGTCACGGGATTGCATCTTCATTCTCTGCCGGGACTCAAGGGACATCTCAGCACGCGGCAGGCGCAGATCGATGCGGCGCTTGCGCGCTATCTCGGCCTCAAGGGGCCCTGGGTCGCCGTTCCACCGAAGCGTCTTTCCGATCCTGCCTCGATCTGAGCCTCAGTTGCACGCAGGCGTTTCACCGGCAAGACGGGGCCAGGTTTCCGTCCAGCCATTGCGGTGATCGAGGCCGGGCAGAATGACAAGCGCAGCGCAGCTGGTGTCGCCCATCTGTGAGAGAAAGCGGCGATTGATCTCTGCCGGAACGATCTTGTCCTCTTCACCCACATAGTGAATTTGTGGAATGCGGGCGAGTGCAGCGGCGTTTTCTGCCGGGTTCAGCGAGGCCGAGAGAGGCGTCACCTTGTGAAGCGAGGTGAAAGCTTCCGTGTCGAGCGGTGAGGTGACAGTCTTCATCCAGACAATGTCCGTTCGCCGCATCGCGAGAAGAGCAGCGATTGTGCCACCGCCCGAATAGCCGACGAGGGCGATCTCCCTTGCTCCGGTGCGCTCCTTCAACTGCTGCAGACCCTCATTCATGGCCAATACGACCTCCTCGCCGTATCGGGCCTTCGTCCAGACATCGCTTGTGCAGTTTCGTCCTGCCGTGCCGCCGGTGAACTGGCAGGGACGGGCGAGATAGGCAACGGCTGTCGAGGGATCGGCGGCTGCGAGCCGCATCGCCACGGGATTGACCGGCGTCGGATCGTCCGAGACCTCGTTCTTCCGTTTCCAGGGAAGGCCATCCCCCTCGATATAGACTGTAAGAAGACCTTCCTCTGTGCTCCCCCGCAGCAGGCCGAGGAGGTTGAAGCGTGCCGTAGGGATCGCAACGGGCCCCAGGTTTCCGCCTGCTGCAATTTCCTCAGCAACGCTCTTGCGCTCGGTAGGCTCGGGCAATCCGGCGCAGGCGGCGAGCGGCAACAGGAGAAAAAAGGCGATGGCGGCGCGTATGGTTTTCATCGGCACCCGGAAAAAAGAACGGCTCTGGAGTGAACCAGAGCCGCCCTTCGATGTGTAGCCGAATTGCGCCGCTTTGGCGCTTTCTTCAGGCGCCTGCGGACTGGCGGCGGCTCTGCTTCTGGCCGCCCTGCTTGCGGTCGCCGCGCGGGCCGTTGCCGCGGGCCTGACCGCCGCCGGGCTTGCCGCCGAAGCGGCGCTGCTTGCCGGGCTGGTTGCGGTTGCCGCCATCGTTGCGAGGGCCGCCTCCGTTGCGCCCCTGGCGCTTCGGCGCGACCGGTTCGCCAGCCGGCACGACGATCTGCTCGCCGAGCCACTCCGTCGTATCGACGGGCGTGAGGGCGCGCTTCGTCAGCCGCTCGATGCTCTTCAGGTGAGCGCGTTCGGCGGAATCGCAGAAGGAAAGGGCAATGCCGCTCTTGCCTGCACGGGCTGTGCGGCCGATGCGGTGGACATAGCTCTCCGGTTCGTTCGGCAGTTCGTAATTGATGACATGCGTGATGCCTGTCACGTCGATGCCGCGCGCGGCAATGTCCGTCGCGACGAGGATCCGCGCCTTTCCATTACGGAAATTGTCGAGCGCGCGCTGGCGGGCGCCCTGCGACTTGTTGCCGTGGATCGCTTCCGACGGCACGCCCGATTTCTCGAGCTGTTCGCTCACGCGGTTTGCGCAATGTTTGGTGCGCGTGAAAACGATCACGCGCGACAAATCGGTGTCCTCGAGCAGCTTCGCGAGGAGCTCGCGCTTTCGCTTGCCGTCCACATGCATCACGCGCTGGTCGATACGGTCGACCGTCACGACTTCCGGGGTCACTTCCACGCGAACCGGATCGTTCAGGATTTCGTCCGCAAGGTGCTCGATCGATTTCGGCATGGTCGCGGAGAAGAGAAGCGAGTGACGCTGCTTCGGCATGGCGGCGATAATCTTGCGTACGTCGCGCACAAAGCCCATGTCGAGCATGCGGTCGGCTTCGTCCAGCACCAGAATGGAGGTGCGGCCGAGATTGACGTGCTTCTGGTTCATCAGATCGAGCAGGCGGCCCGGCGTCGCGACAAGAATGTCCACGCCGCCCGACATCGCCCGCACCTGACGGAACTGGTTCACGCCACCGAAGACAACGGCCTGGCGCAGCCTGGAGCCCTTGCCATAGGTCTCGAAGCTCTTCGATATCTGCATCGCGAGTTCGCGCGTCGGCGCGAGAATGACGGCGCGGGCTTCCTTCGGGCCGGCTTTCGCGCGGTCGGCTGTCAGCTTCTGCAGGATCGGCAGAGCGAAGGCGGCGGTCTTGCCGGTGCCGGTCTGGGCGAGGCCGAGCAGGTCGCGGCCTTCGAGAAGGGCCGGGATGGACTGGGCCTGAATGGGGGTAGGGTGGATGTAGTTCTGGTCCGCAAGGGTACGGCAAAGCGGTTCGGCAATGCCGAGATCCGCGAAAGTTACAGTCGTCATTCTACTCTTGATCTTTCAAGTCAAACGTCGTGCGCCCGGCCACAATGGCCGGCGCTTTAACGCGGGGTCTTGCCGCGTTCCAACGCGCTTGGAATCGGGAAGGGGTCGAATCGTCCGGGGGTCAGGCGGTGCCAAGGGGCAGCGCAAAGCGCGCACACGCGAACGATTGACCGTGACATGAGGCTTTTCTCCCGAAATGTCAAGGAATTAGCTCGGAATGAATTGCCGCGGCCCGGACCCGAACGGATTGTCCCGCCCGCGCTGTGCAGGCATCATCGCCGCATCAAACCAGCGGAAGCGGCAGATTCGATGATAACAGCCTATGTTCCCTCGAATGGGATGCTGAAGCCGACCGGGGTCGCCATGGGCGATCCCATCCCCGACGGCGCCGTCTGGGTCGACGTGGTTTCGCCCACCGACGAGGCCCTGGCCTTTCTCGATGAGGTGCTCGGGCTCAATGTGCCGACCGAGGAGGATATGCAGGAAATCGAGATGTCGAGCCGCCTCTATCACGAGGAAAATGCGCTCTACATGACGGCAATGATGATCACGCAGGCCGACACGCCGAACCCGGTTAGTGTGCCCGTCACCTTCGTCTTGGCGGGGCACAGGCTCGTGACATTGCGCTATGCCGAGCCGACGCCGTTCAGGCTCTATGCCGCGCAGAGCCAGCGCCATGTGATGCCCTGCGCTACGGGGGAAGAAGTGCTCGCCGGGCTCCTCGACGCGATCGTCGACCGCGTTGCCGACATTCTGGAGCGCGTGCAGGGCGACATTGACGCGCTTTCCCGCGAAGTATTCGCCCATGAGGTGCGCCCCAAGAGAGACTACAATGTCATCCTGTCCCGCATCGGGCGCGGATATGCGCTCACCTCGCAAGCGCGTGAAAGCCTCGTCAGCTTCGCGCGTCTTGTCAGTTTCGTCGCGCGCCCCAGCGAGGAGAAACTGCCAAAGGCAATGGAGCGCGGCTTTAAGACCATCGCTGGCGACATTTCTTCGCTCAGCGATCATGCGAGTTTTCTCGCCAACAATATCAGCTTCACGCTCGATGCGACGCTTGGCCTCATCAACAACGAGCAGACGAGCATCATCAAGATATTCTCGGTTGCCGCGGTGGTGTTCCTGCCGCCGACGCTCATTGCCAGCATCTACGGCATGAATTTCGATTTCATGCCGGAGCTCTCATGGCTCTACGGCTACCCGATGTCGCTCGGCCTCATGGTGATTTTCGCGATCCTGCCTTACGTGTTCTTCAAATATCGCGGCTGGCTATGAGCGGTACGCGCACGGAGTGGATCTGGATACGTCATGCGCCGGTTCAGGGGCAGGAGAACCGCTACTACGGCCAACTCGATGTCGCGCCCGAACCTGTCGATCCCTCGCTCGCCGCCGCCATTGCGCGGCGCCTCCCTGCGACCGCCGTCTGGCTATCCTCGCCGCTCGTTCGCGCGCGGGCGACCGCCCTTGCGCTCAAGGACGGCGCCGATCCCATCGCCGTTGCTGCCTTCAACGACCAGAATTACGGGCTCTGGCAGGGGCGGAGTTTCAACGATGTCTTTGCCGCGAACCGGACGCTCGACTGGTCGAACCCGGTCGACATACAGCCGCCCGAGGGCGAGACCTTTTTCGACCTCGCCACGCGCGTCTATGAGGGCGTGCAGCGGCTGACGGACCACTATGCCGGGCATACGCTCGTTTCCGTCGCGCATGCGAATGTCATACGGGCGGCCATCGCCCTTGCGCTAGACATCGACCTCGGCACGGCGCTTCGCATCGAGGTCGCGCCGCTCTCGGTCACGCGGCTCGGCCACAGGGTCGTGGAGGGCGCGTCCCAGTGGAGCGTCGGCTGCATCAACCACGAAACGGGCAGCTGACGGCCGGCATCAGGCTTTCGCCGCTTCCTCTTCCCAATGCGCGATCACGCGGGCGATATGGGTTTCCATTTCGCCGAGTGCCTCGACGATGAGGCCGATGCGTTTGCCCGTCATCTCGTGATAGGCGGACGCCATGAAGATCCCGGTCGCATGGTGTTCGATTTCGTCGCAGAGATCGGCATCGGCGCCCGCGCTGCGCAGCGTCTCGCCAATCTCCTGCAATCTTTCCGCGGCCTTGGCGATGTCGCCTGCCGCGCGTTCCGCGGCTTCCGCGACGGCGGCCAGATCGTCAGGTTCCGTCTCCGCGCGGTTGTGCCGGTCGCCGGGTTTCACGGCGGCAATCGCCTTGCGCGTTTCGTCCATCGCGCGCCGCATCTGCTGCATGTCGTGATAGAGGAAGCCGAAACGGGCATCCGCCGCCGTTTCCCGCGCGAGGTCGTAGAGCCTGCCGATCGCCGAAATCACCTCGTCGGTGTCGCTGCTGCGGTTGCGGCGGGCGCATTCCTCAAGGAACCAGCGGCCGCGCGGCGTCGCGCAGACGGCGTCCCGTATGGCCTCATACTCGTCCTCTTCAACCTTGCGTGCGGCGTCGCTCATCTGGGGCTCCGGGCTTCGGGAAGCCGCTATTATCCCCGCCATTCGTTTCCCATTGGTTGAGGGGACGTTAACCTGCTTGCCGTTCCTGCCGGGACATGCGAGGGAAACGGCTCACTTTCAGGCGAGAGGCGCGCGGTGGACCTTCCGATCGATATCGAGAGCATCAAGGGTTTCATGGACCCGGACGAGGGCCGGGCGCTGCATGACGCGGCGCTCGAAGCCTCGCGCCGGGGCCCCGTGCTCGAAATCGGCTCCTATTGCGGCAAGTCGACCGTCTATATCGGCGTTGCCTGCCAGCGGAACGGCGCCGTTCTCTACGCGCTCGACCATCACTATGGCTCGGAAGAAAACCAGAAGGGCTGGGAGCACCACGACGCGGCGCTCTACGACGCGGAAACGGACCGGCTCAATACCTTCCCGCTCTTCCGCCGGACGATGCGTCTGGCGAAGCTCGAAGACACGGTGGTGCCGCTCGTTGCGCCGTCTGAGGTTGTGTCGAAGGGCTGGGCGACGCCGCTCGCCATGGTCTTCATCGATGGCGGCCACGGGATGGAACCAGCGCTCACCGATTACCGGCTCTGGGCGCCGCGCGTCATGCCGGGCGGCATCCTCGCGATCCACGATGTCTTTCCGGACCCGAAGGACGGCGGCCGCCCGCCTTACGAAATCTACAAGATGGCGCTGGCGTCCGGCCTCTTTGCGGAAGAGAAGACGGTGAAGAGCCTCAGGCTACTCCGCCGCCTCCGCTAGCGTCCGTTCGGCGAAGAGATGCGCGGCGGGCGTCATGCCGGTAATCGCATCGGTCGCGAGGATCACGGCGGCGGCCGTCCATGCGGGCTTTTCGGCCGGCCAGGCAACTTCGTCGGCAAACTGATAGCCCATCCAGTAGGCGCCGCAATCGGCGCGCCACTGATGCTGCCATGAGAGCATGGCCTCGGCCTGTTTGCGCTGGCCCGCGACGAGGAGCGCCATGGTGAGTTCCGCGCTTTCGGCGACCGTCACCCAGGGCTGGTCCATCACGCAGCGGCAGCCCTTGCCCTCGGCGACGAAGATGTCCCACTTCCAGGCGAGGCGCTTGCGCGCGGCTTCGCCGGTGACGACGCCTGCAAGGACCGGGTAGTACCAATCCATCGAGTAGCGGTCCTTGGGTTCCCATGTGCGGTCGAAGCGATGCGGCTTGTCGCGCAGGGCCTCGCCGAGCCGCGTACGTGCTTCCATCCAGTCGCGTGTCGGATGCCCCAGCTCGCGCGCGATCTGCGCGGCGCATTCGATGCTTTTGTAGATCGATGAGGAACCGGTAACGAGCGCATCGTCTTCGGGCGTATGCGGATCGTTCGCGGCCCAGCGGATATCACCATGGCTGCTCTGATGCGCGAGCACGAAGCCCATCGCCGCTTCGACATGCGGCCAGATTTCGCCGAGCCATTTGCGGTCGCGCGTCACGAGGTAATGGTGCCAGGCGCCGGTCGCGATATAGGCGGCGAAATTCGTGTCGCGAACGGGGTGGCCGGCATCGGCCTCGTCGCCGGTGAAGCGCTGCTCTTCCTCGTCGAAGGGCACGGCGCTTCCGAGCTGGCCCCACCAGGAACCATCCTTGAGCTGCGTTTCGGCGAGATAGCGGAAGGCGCGGCGCGCATGGCCGATCTCGCCCAGCACCGTCAGGCCCATCGCCGCTTCCGTGTGGTTCCACGGGTCGATCACGCCGCCGTCATACCAGGGGATCGCGCCGTTATCGCGCTGGAGTTCCAGGATGCGCGCGCAGGAGCCGTCGAAGAAATTTTCGGGCGGCCTGTCGCCCCAGGTGAGATGCGTCATGCGTTCACGCCGCTCCCTTGGTGAAGTAGAGAACGACGCTCTTGCCCATCAGCGGACCCGCGATCCTTTCGAGTGCGCGCGTCAGCCACGGACCCTGCAAGATGTCCCATTCGAGAAAACGCTTGTAGAGATTGACGATCTTCACATCCTCGCGCTTCACGCCGACGGCGCATTTGAGCCACCAGTATGGCGAATGAAGCCCGTGCGCGAAATGCCTGTGGAAGAAGGAAAGGCCGCGATCCTGGACTGCACCCTTCAATTCGCTTTCGCGGAAGATGCGCACATGGCCGCCCGGCTCGTTGTGGTAGTCGTCGGAAAGCGCCCAGCAGACCCATTCCGGCCAGAAACGGGGCACACTGACGGCGAAGGTGCCGCCCGGTTTCAGAATACGGTCGATCTCGGCGACAGCCTGCTTGTAGTCGGGAATATGCTCCAGCACTTCCGAGCAGAGCACCTTGTCGAAGCTCGCGTCCGGGAAGGGAAGCGAGAGTGCGTTGCCGACCGTGAGCGAGAAGGAGCGCTTCGTCTCCGGGTCCATGTCGGGACAGGAGCCAAAGCCGTCGCGCGTCCGGCGCACATCCTCGAAGCCGAGGTCGAGCCCGACCACGTGGCATTGCGCGTGGTAGTACATGGCATGGACATGCCGTCCCGCGCCGCAACCGAGGTCGAGCGCGCGCTGGCCGTCCCTAAGCCCGAGCACGTTCAAGTCGATTGTCTGCATTCTCTATCGTCTGCCTGTAAATTTCCGCGCATTCGCGTGCTGCGCGTTCCCATTTGAACTTTGCGAGGATGCGTTCGCGTCCGGCGCGGCCATAGGCGGCGCGCATCTCCGGATTTTCGAGCATCTTCGCGATGGCTTCCGCGAGTGCCGGCGGATTGGAGTGCTGAACCACGATGCCGGCATCGCCCACGACTTCCGGCAGCGAACCGCCATTGGTCGCGATCACCGGCGTACCGCAGGACATCGCCTCTCCGCAGGGAAAGCCGAAACCTTCATAGACGGAAGGCGACACGGCGATCGTCGCTTCGTTGTAGAGCGTGGTGATGTCCTCGTCGGTGACGCCGCTCACGAATTCCACCTTGTCCATGATGCCGAGCTGGCGCAGTTCGTAGGACGTGTTGCCCTCGCGCAGCCTGCCGATCACCTTGAGTTTGAGGTCGGGACGCGTCTTCAGCAGTTCCGCATAGGCGCGGATCAGATAGATGAGGCCCTTCAGCGGCACGTCCGCGCTCGCGCAGGCGACGATCAGGTCGTCGCGCCGCTTCACATGCGGCATCGGACGGAACTGCACATGGTCGATGCCGTGCAGCACGAGCCGCGTCTTCGAGATGTCGACGCCGAATTCGCGCGCCACGTCGCGCCGCGTGCTTTCGGAGACGACGATCAGCGGATCGAGCTGGCGGGCCACCTTGATCTGCATGTTGAGGAAGGAATACCAGCGCTTCTTCAGCAGCCTGAGTTTCAGCGAATGCGCGTGCTCGATGTCGATGCGCCGGTCCATCGTGATCGGATGGTGGATCGTGCCGACAACGGGCATGCCCATGTCGCGCATCTTGAGGAGGCCCCAGCAGAGCGTCTGGTTGTCGTGGCAGACGTCATAGTCGTCCAGCGTGCCGCGGACATAGCGCACCATGCGCTCGCCGAATGTGTAGGGCTCGGAGAAGCCGCCGGTCGCGTGGCTCCACCATTCGAAGAGGTCGATGGGGGAGGCGAACATCCAGGGCCGGATCGAGCGGATCGGATGCGGGTTCGCGTAGAGGTCGAGCGAGGGCAGCTTGATGAGCTTCACGCGCGGGTCGAGTTCGGGATAGGGCGGACCCGAAATCACATCGACCTGATGGCCGAGTTCGGCCAGTGCCTTGGCGATGTGGCGCATATAGACGCCCTGGCCGCCGGTCGTCGGATTGGAGCGATAGCTCGGCAGCAGGATCCTGAGCGGACGGTCGCCATTGATGGCCGCAAGCTTCGGCGCCTCGGGTGCGAGATGCACGGCTGGCGCTTCCGGTTTCGGTTCAGCGGCCGCATTCCGCTCAAGCACTTGCGACATGCCTTCGTCCTCTCAAGCCTCTTCAGGTCCGCTCAACCCGCAACAAGGGGCGGCGTCCGGAGCTCCCATTGGCGGGCGCGAACCCGGACCGGATTAAAAAATTTCGCCTGTCGTGGGCGGCGAACGGGTGGCCAGACACCGATATGTCTTGTGCGGCGGGGCGGTCCCGAACGCCGGGGATCATATCGGGTTCGCTGGGGGGCAACAACCCGCTAACAAGAATGTAAGCGAGCCCTCTTCAGTTGATGCTGCGTCTCGGTGGCGCCTCGCCGTCGCCGGGTTCAGGCGCCGCGCCGGATTGGTGATGAACGAGCAGCCATCCCTCGCCGCTCCGTATGAAGATATTCGTGGCGATGAGATAGTCCTGTCCGATGCGCTCATAGCAGATCACGAGCCCCATGTCGCGGTGGATGCCTGCCCGCGCGGTCAGGCATTCGATGTCGGGGCTTGCAGGGCCGGTGAGGATTGCATGCCAGCTTTGCAGCACGGCGTCGCGGCCTTCCACAGGAGGCCAGCCGGGGTGGAGACAGGTCACCGGCTCCTGTTCGGCCCAGACGGCACCCATGAGTGTGACGTCACGCTCCGCAAAAGCGCGATAGAAGGTTTCATTGGCAAAGAGAAGTGTGGCGCGGTCTCGTGCTGGTGAGTTGCCGGTTGCCATCCGTTTCATCCGCTAATGCCAAGGCTGCAACGTGTGCGCAGTCTAGCAGCGCGATGTTCCTTTGTCCGCAGGCGGCCGATCCCTCAGGGCATTGCGTGGAACCAGAGGTTTGCCGCAGCGAGACAGGCCGCAATGAGGTTCGAGGCGAAGAGCAGCACGAGATAGGTTCCCCAGGGCTCGCGCGCATCCTCGATGGGGTTCCGCCAGATGAGCCAGACGAGGAGGGGTGCCCAGAATGCAGCTGCGGCGGCGGCGATGAAGCGGGGCGCCATCTCCCGCTCCGCGAGCCCCATGCCCAGCAGGACGAGTGCGGCCCAGACGGCGAGAACCCATCGCGCTTCCGCGCGGTGAAGGACAAAGAACACCGAGGCCGTGTTGATGAAGATTAGCCAATAGACGAAACCGCGCAGGGCGTCGGGCACCCCGGAAATCGCCTCCACTAGTGCCATGTCTGCCCCCTTGCGACCCGCCAGACTGACCAGATTTACTATTTCGGTCAGTCTGGCCATTAAAGCCGCGAGGGGCAAGTCACAAAGAAGAGGCCCGGGTGAGGCGGGCAGGGGTCAGCCGAAGCGCCGCTTCAGCCAGTCCACCATCAGGGCGTTCAGCTCCTGCGGCTTCTCCGACTGGGTCCAGTGGCCGCAATCGGGGATGATGTGCTTTTCGAGGTCGGGCACATATTGCTCCATGCCGATGGTCATTTCCGGCCGCAGCACGATGTCGTCGGCCGCCGAGATCATCAGGCTCGGTGCGTCCACCTTCTGCGCTTGGCCCTCGCTCATCTCCCAGTTGCGCGTGAAGTTGCGATACCAGTTGATGCCGCCCTCGAAACCCGAGGTCTCGAAGGCGCGTGTGTAATAGTCGAGTTCCTCCGCCGTCAGCAGCCGTTCGCCGATCCAGGTGCTCTCGTCCGTCTCGAAGCTCTTCAGGAAGGAGAAGTTCTTCTGGTCGGCCGGCAGCTTGTCGAAATCGGCGAGCTTCATCGGGCTCTTGCGGTACCAGAAGCGCATCGTGCGGGCGACGTCCTTCTCGAAGATATTTTCCGCCACGCCGAAATTCTGGAAGAAGACGATGTACATGTCCTCGCCGAAGGCCATGCGCATGCCGGCGATCGGGTCGATGGGGCCGCGCGGCATGAAGGGCGTGTTGACGCCGATGACGCCCGCCACGCGGTCGGGATGGCGGAGCGCCATCTGCCAGACCACGATGCCGCCCCAGTCATGTCCGGCGAAGATCGCCTTGTCGAGACCGAGTGCGTCGAGCAGGCCGGCAAGATCGTCGGTGAGATGCGCGACATCGTAGAGCGGCACCGCGTCCTTGCCTTTCGGTCCGCCGGTATAGCCATAGCCGCGCATGTCGGGCGCGATGGCGCGAAAGCCCGCACCTGCAATGGCGGGAAGCTGATGGCGCCAGGAATAGGCGATCTCCGGAAAGCCATGGCACATCACCACAGGCACGCCGTTCTTCGGCCCCTGTTCGTAGACGGCCATGCGAATTCCGTTTGTGTTGACGTAGTGCGGCTCCGGAAATGTCATTGCCGGTTTCCTCCGTTTTCTTTTCCAGTGTTCCTGCCGTCAGGCGGATTTCAGCCGCTCGGAATCCGCCGTCGGCGAGAGGCCGAGCGAGGTCAGCATCTCGCGGCGGCCCGGTCCGAGTTTCGGCGGATAGAGATCGGCGTTGCGCTTCTTGCCGCGTGCCCAGGTGGTCAGCACCTTCGACACGTTGCGCGGGTCGCGCAGCCATGTGTTCGGCGGATCGACCATGTGGAACGAGCGCATGAAGGCGCGCAACAGCTCCACATCGCCGCGAATGGCGGGCAGGATGGCGTCCTCGGCGAAGCTCTTGATGAGGCGGGCCTTGACGCCTGGCTTGTAGTCGGGGTCGAGCGCATTGCGTGCACGCTTTGCCGCCGCGAGGTCCTGCTTCACCATGTCGTCGTAGTGCTGGCGAAGTTCCTTCGCAAGGCATGCATGATAGAGCCGCGCGCGTTCGCGCATGTCGTTTGTCCTGTCGAGTATCTCGGCCAGCCCTTCTGCCGCGACGCCTGCGAAGGAGCAGCCTCGTCCGTAAAGCGGGTTCGTCCGGATCACGCTGTCGCCGATCGGGAAGAAGTTGAGCACGCGCGGGCTCCCGTCCTTCGTCATGTGGCGCCAGCGGCTGATGAGTTCGCCCATGCCGAAGACACGGCTCACGGGGTCGGACGTTTCGCCCGATGTCCATTGCGCGATACCGGGAAGCTGCGCGCAGATCGCATCGAAGGTCTCCGGCCGGACGATGGCGCGGCGAAGCTCCATCTCGATTTCGGGCACGGCGAGCGTGATCGAGAAGCAGCCATTATCGGCGGGGAAGAGGCCATACTTGATGAAGCCGAGGTCGCCCGCGCCCGGCACCTTCGTGCGGGCGGGCTCGTCCACGCCATCGCGCAGCCGGTAGTGTCGTGTGAAATAGAGAATGCCCGCGCGTTCGGCTTCCTCCGTGATGCCCGCGCCGCGCTCGTTCAGCCAGTCGATGATCTGGCTGTTCTTGCCGGCGGCGTCGATCACGATGTCGGCGAGCCAGTCCTTCGTTTCGCCGTTCCGTTCGGCCTTCACGCCGGTGACGCGGAGTGTGCCGTCGGCCGTTTTCTCCGTCAGCACGTCGCGCACAAGCGTGCCGGTCTCGAAGCGAATGTTCTGCTGGCGGCCGGCATAGCGGCGCAGGATATATTCGAGCGTCGTGCGGCGGCTCGTCAGGATCGTCATGTCCTTGTCGCCGGGCACCGCCTTGTACCTGTCCTTGAGCGCGATCGGCAGATTGTCGGAAAAGCCGATCTCGCGGCATCCGGCATCCAGCAGTTCGCGCATGAGATCGGGATAGTGGTCGCGGATCAGGATGTGAAGCCGGGCGAGGAAGGCGTGGCTGTGGCGCAGATGGCCGACGCCCTTGCGCTCCCAGCTCTTGAAGGCTTCATCGGCCGAAGCCTCGGGCGGGGGCGGGTCGCGTTCCAGCACGGTCAGCTCGCGGCCCTTGCGCGCCAGTTCCAGCGCGGTCCAGAGCCCGGCAATGCCGCCGCCGACCACCAGAATGCGTTCGCTCTCCGCCGCGCTCATCGACGCCTCCTCCATCTGCTCGCATCCGGCTTACAGAAAAACTAGACCATGGTCTAGTAAAATAGGAAGGGGTCTCGCGCCTGTCCAGAGCCGCTTTTGTGAAGCTTTGTCTCTCAGCCGCCGGGCGTTCCGCGCAGCGCCCATCCGGCAACCGCGAGCGACAGCCAGCCGATGAGAAAGGCAACGCCGCCCACCGGCGTAATCATGACGAGCGCCCGGCTGCCGGTGAGACCGAGATAATAGAGCGAGCCCGAAAAAAGGATCGTGCCCGCGACGAAGGCCCAACCGGCGACGCTTGCGAAGGTGCCGCCGCCCTGCGCCGCAACCCAGGCAACGGCGAGGAGGGCGAGCGCATGATACATCTGATAGCGCGCCCCGGTTTCGAAGACGGCGAGTTCCGCCGGGCCGACCCGCGCTTGCAGCCCGTGTGCGGCGAAGGCGCCGAGCGCCACGGAGAGAAAGCCGCTCAGCGCGCCGATGGTGAGCCAGAGTTTCATGCGCGGGATCCTCGCTTTGGTTTTTGTCTCCGTCCCGCAGTCTACGCTCAAAGCCGCGATTTGCTAGCGAGAGGCTTCCAGTGCGGCGAGACCCGCCTCGCGCGTTATGACGGGCTCATAGCCGAGTTCGCGCCTTGCCTTGCCGATCTTCAGCGTGCAATCGCGCGACATCAGCGCCGCCGTGTGCGGATCGAGCGGCGGCGGGGATTTCCGGAACGTCAACTTCCACATCCAGTCCATGACGTGCGCCGCGCCGCGCGCCAGCCATCCGGGCATGTTCTTGTCCGGCAGGGAGAAGTTCGCCGTCTTCGCCATCCTTGTCAGCATGTCGCGGAAGGAGATCGGCTCGCCGCCATCGGTGATGAAATAGGCCTCGCCGCCATTGCCCTTTACGAGCGCGAGTTCGATGGCATGAACCACATTGTGGATATGCACCGTGTCGGTCACGGCATGGCCGCCGCCGATCCAGGCGAAACGTCCTGTGTCGACCATCTCCTTCAGAGCAGGCAGCAGCGTTTGGTCGCCCGGTCCCCAGATGAACCGGGGTCTGAGCACGATGGTCGTGAGGCCGTTTCCGTTTGCCGCGCACACCGCCTTTTCCGCATGGGCCTTCGTGCGGGGATAGGGCAGTGGCGAGTTGAAGGCCATGGGTGCCGTTTCGTCGAGATCGTTCATCGCCTGCCCATAGAACAGTGCGGCCTCGGTGCCGATATGGACGAAGCGTTTGACGCCCGCCTCGCGCGCCGCCTTCAACAGGCGCTCCGTACCCGTCACATTGATCGCCCAGAAGTCCTTCATCCGGCCCCAGGTTTCCACCTTCGCCGCGCAATGCACGATGGCGTCGACATCTTTCAGCATGGCCGTCGTGACGCTTCCCAGATCGCCGCGCACCGGCGTTGCGCCTGCCGCCCTGATGGCTGCGTCGGATTTTTCAGAGCGCGACAGCGCAAGCACGTCATGCGCTTCGCTCAGTTTCCGCGCCGCCGCGCCGCCCACGAATCCCGACGCACCCGTAATGAATATGCGCATGCCGCCCTCCCATTGGCCGGAGAGGTCGAAATGACCGGTCCGGGAATCCCGGTCATATTGGCGGTGCAGGCAGGAATGACAAGGCGCGTGGCTGCAAACAACGTAGCGTCACGCTAGATTTATCCTTCACACGCGCCAGAGGGAGGTCATCATGGCGGAGCCCTGGAAGAAGTGGCAATGCGCGACCTGCGGTTTCATCTATGACGAGGCAGAGGGCTGGCCGGACGATGGCATCGCCCCCGGCACGCGCTGGGAAGAGGTGCCGGCGGATTGGGTTTGTCCCGATTGCGGCACGCCGAAGGAAGATTTCGATATGGTCGAAATCTGAGACGTAGCGTCACCGCGCTTTTTCGCAGAAATCCGCGGTTTTTGCGGCGGTTTGCCGCTTTAGAAGCTTTTGCAAAAGTCCATATCGTTATTGTGGGTTTAACGCTCGCAGCAGAAAGAACGGTCATGATCCCGCAGGAAATCGCCCAGACCATTATCGACCCCAAAGCCTATGCCGATGGCAAGCGCGTCGACGACGCCTTCAGTTATCTCCGCAAGGAGATGCCGTTCGCGCAGGCGCAGCCGGAAGGCTTCGATCCCTTCTGGGTCGTGACGAAACATGCCGACATTCTCGAAGTCGAGCGGCAGAACGATCTCTTCCACAATGGCGACCGCGCCACCGTCGTCACGCCCATCGAAGTCGACAAGAAGGTCCGTGAACTGATGGGCGGCTCGCCGCATCTCGTGCGCTCGCTCGTGCAGATGGACAACCCCGACCACTTCAGCTACCGCCGCCTCACACAGTCCTGGTTCATGCCGCAGAACCTGAAGAAGCTGGAGGATCGCATCCGTGAAATCGCCCGGGGTTTCGTCGACCGCATGGCGGATATGGGCGGCACATGCGACTTCGCGCGCGACGTCGCTTTCCTCTATCCGCTGCATGTCATCATGGAAGTGCTGGGCGTGCCGGAAACCGACGAGCCGCGCATGCTCAAGCTCACGCAGGAACTGTTCGGCAGCGCCGATCCCGACCTCAACCGAAGCGGCGCCGAGGTGATGGATGCCGACGCCGCGCTTGCGCAGATCGGCGCGACGGTTGGCGAGTTCATCGCCTATTTCAACGAAATGACGGAAGACCGCCGCGCCAACCCGCGCGACGATCTTGCCAGCGTCATCGCCAACGGCAAGATCGAGGACAAGCCGCTCGGCCATCTCGAAGCGATGTCCTATTACATCATCGCCGCGACGGCGGGTCACGACACGACGTCGAACACGACGGCGGGCGGGCTCTGGGCGCTGGCGGAAAATCAGGATCAGCTTGCGAAGCTGAAGGCCGATCCCTCGCTCATCTCGAGTTATCTGGAAGAATCGATCCGCTGGGTGACGCCGGTGAAGCATTTCATGCGCACGGCGACCGCCAGCGCGGAGGTGCATGGCCAGAAGATCGCGAAAGGCGACTGGCTGATGCTCTCCTATCCGTCCGGCAATCGCGACGGCGATGTCTTCGCCGATCCCTTTGCCTTCAAGGTCGACCGCTCGTCGAACAAGCATGTCGCTTTCGGTTACGGCGCGCATGTCTGTCTCGGTCAGCATCTCGGCCGCATGGAAATGCGCATTCTCTGGGAAGAGCTTCTGCCGCGTCTCCAGAGCCTCGAACTGGCGGGCGAGCCGAAGCGCATGGCGGCGAACTTCGTGTGCGGGCCGAAATCGGTGCCGATCCGCTACCGCATGAATTGAAGAGGGGCCGTCCGCGATGACCGCTTACAAGACATGGCAATGCATGACCTGCGGCTTCATCTACGACGAGGCCGAGGGGTTGCCCGACGAGGGCATCGCGCCCGGCACGCGCTGGGAGGACATACCGGGCGACTGGATATGTCCTCTCTGCGGGACGCCGAAAGCCGACTTCGAGATGATCGAACTCTGATCGTCGGGCCGTTGCCGCCGCGTCATCCGGTATCCGGATGACGCGGCGTTGACCCGCCCCGGCGGCGGGGCCATTGTTGCGCCATCAAAACAAAAACACGCAACCGGCGGTACAAGCCGGAGCGAGCCCGAAAACGGGGAGGGACGCGACATGCTCACCAAGGCAGACGATTTTCCAATTCACCAGACGCCGGAGCCGATCGCCTTTTCGGGCACGGACCGGAACTTCTACGACCGTTATTTCTTCAACGGCTACACGAAGGGCGGCGACGTCTATTTCGCCGCGGCGCTCGGCGTCTACCCGCATCTCAACATCATGGACGCAGCCTTCAGCGTCATCGTCGATGGCGTGCAGCACAATCTGCATGCCTCGCGCTTCCTCAACATGGAGCGCATGGACACATTTGTGGGGCCGATTGCCATCGACGTCGTGGAGCCGCTGCAGGTCTTGCGCGTCCGCGTCGCGGAGAACGAGCACGGCATCAAGGCCGATCTCACCTTCACGGGCCGTGCGCCCGCGCTCAAGGAGCCGCGCTTCACGCGCCGCAACGGGCCGCGCACGCTGATGGATATCACGCGGCTCACGCAGAACGGCACGTGGGAAGGCTGGATCGAGGTCAAGGGCAAGCGCATCGAGGTGACGCCCGCCAGCTATTCCGGCACGCGCGACCGCTCCTGGGGCGTGCGCGGGATCGGCGCGTCCGACCCGCAGCCCCTCGTGCCGCCGATGCCGTTCCAGTTCTTCTGGCTCTGGGCGCCGCTCAATTTCGAGGACAGGATCACGCTGTTCCACGTCAACGACGACGAGCAGGGCGATGCGTGGAACCTTTCCGGCGTCATGTGCCCGCTCGGCCGCGACGCGAAGCCGGAAGAGATGGACCGCGTCAGCTACGAGATCGGTTACGTTTCGGGCTCGCGCCACGCGAAGTCCTTTTCGATCTTCTTCGAGACGCGCAGGGGCGAGAAAACCCGGATCGACCTCACGCCGAAATTCAATTTCTACATGCTGGGCATCGGCTACGGGCATCCCGAGTGGAGCCATGGCGCGCACAAGGGCGACAATGCGCTCGGCTACGAAGAGTTCAAGCTCTCCGACGTCACGAGCTACGCGCCGCCGCATCTCCACATCCAGGCCTTCTCGGAAGCCGTGATGACCTTGCCCGACGGTTCCACGCGCAAGGGTTGCGGCATTCTCGAGCAGCTCGTCATCGGGCCGCATGCGCCGTCCGGCTTCAAAGACATTCTCGATCCGGCGAAGTGAGGGGATGGCGATGGAAGACCTTGCCCGCCGCGTCGCGGCCTATCTCGCGCACCGCATGCCCCATGCCTCCAACATCGAGGTAAGCGGCATCTCGCGCATTCATGGCGGCGCCAGCCGCGAAACCTTCCGGCTTCATGCAAGCTGGGAGGAGGGCGGCGCGAAGGCGGAGCGTCCGCTGATCCTGCGCCGCGATCCCGTCGCGAGCTTGATCGAGACGGAACGCGACCTCGAATACAACGCCTACCGCGCCTTCCATCCGACGGGGCTTCCCGTTCCCGAGCCGCTCTATCTCGAAACCGATCTCTCATGGCTCGACAGGCCCTTCTTCGTCATGGAGCAGATCGAGGGCTGTCAGGCGGGATCGCCCTTCAACGCGGAGCCCTATGGCGAGTTCGCGGAGAAGATCGGCCGTCAGTTCTGGACCCATCTCGGCCATATCGCCGCCGCCGATCCGCATGGCATCGGCTTTGCCGCGAGCATGGACCCGATTGCGCCGGACGAATGCTGGGCGCGCGAGCTCGAGAAGTGGGAAAAGGTAATCGACGAGGACGAACTCGAGCCGCAGCCCGTGGCGCGCGCCGCGATCCGCTGGCTCAAGCGCAATCCACCGCCGCCCGCCGAAAAGATTACCGTCGTGCATGGCGACTATCGCACGGGCAATTTTCTGTTCGACGCGGAAGGAAACATTCGCGCCATTCTCGACTGGGAAATGTGCCATCTCGGCGACCCGCTGGAAGACGTCGCCTGGGCGGCCGATCCGCTCTGGGCTCACGAGCGGCCCGAGCGTCCGGGCGGCATGATCGCGCGCGACGAGGCGATCCGCCTCTGGGAAGAAGCGAGCGGCCTCAAGGCCGATCCCGTCCGGCTGCGCTGGTGGGAGATATTCAACTCGCTGAAAGGCCTCGCCATCTGGATTTCGGCGGGCAAGGAATACCAGACGGGCGCGAACCGCGACCCGGTTCTCGCCTTTTCGAGCTGGTATTGCACCGACGTTCACAACCGCGTGCTGGCGCGCCGGCTCGCCGAACTCTCGAAGGAGGGCCGCGCATGAAACCCGATGTCGGAACCGTGATGCAGGGCTTCTTCGGAACGCTGCTGGGCGATATCGCTCCTCATCTCACCGCCGAATATTCCATGGGCAATGTCGGCATCATGGGCATGATGATGTTCATGACGGCGGAGGAATATGATCGCGCCGCCGATATTCGCGCCGCCGAGAATGCCGAGCTGCGCTCCCTCTGTTCCCATGCGGCGACGCTCGTCGCCGATGATGCGCTGAAGGCGAAGCTCGCCACGGCGGCGTCGGAGAAGGAGGGGTCGCTTCGCATCGGCGAGCTCAATGCCCGCAATGCCGCGCTTGCCGGTCTGCTGATCGAATTGCAAACCCATGTCGAGGCGTCGGACGCGTCATGGGCGCCGAACCTCGAAGCCCGCATCTGGGACCATCTCGTCGCCGCCACCGAGCGGCGCAAGCTGCCGCTGCCGTCCTTCGGGTAGGGGAGATTTGGCTTCTCACTGTTAGGTCATGACCCGGCCCTCCTTTAAAATCATTTGGCGGGTCATCCACGTCTTTCTTTCCTTCCGTCCGTGCCGTCAAGACGTGGATGGCCCGCATAAAGCGGGCCATGACGGATGAGAGGCAGTAGGGTGACGAGCCCCTTCCCATGACACCGCGCGCCGCGCTATCACTCATGCGCACGCCCTCGGGGTTTCCCTTTCCATGTCTCTCGCCATCCGCCTTGCGACCGTCTACGGCACGATGTTCCTGTTCACGGGCGTCTATCTGCCGTTCTTTCCGGTCTGGCTGAAATCGAAGGGGCTCGACGCGGGCGAGATATCCCTCGTCGTCGCGCTGTCGCTCTTCCTGCGCATCGTGGTGAGCCCCTTCTTCGCCTCCGTTGCCGACCGATTGGGCGACCGGCGCCGCGTCGCGCTCTGGCTCGCCTGGGCCTCGCTTGGCTCCGCCGCGCTGTTTCTTTTCGTCGAGGGCTTCGGGCCGATCCTTCTCGTCGCGCTCGTGCTCAACGCCGTCTTCCCCTCGATTTCGCCGCTCGTCGAGACGATCGCGATGCGCGCGCGGATCGAGGAGGGCATGAATTATGGCCGCGTGCGCCTCTGGGGCTCGATCACCTTTATCGCGGCGAGTGCCGGCGCGGGCTGGCTTCTCGAATGGAACGCGCCTTCCGTCGTCGCAATCTGTCTCGTCGCTGCGCTCGTCTGCAATGTGGCGGGCGTGTCTCTCCTGCCGCGCATTCCGGTGCCGGTGCGCAAACCCGCCCGGCACGGTGAAAAGCGGTTCGCCGCCATCCTCGAAATCGGGCGGCACCCGGTCTTCGTGCTCTTCGTGCTTTCGGCGAGCCTCACCCAGGCGACCCATGCGGTCTATTACGCCTTCGGCTCGCTTGCCTGGCAGCGCCAGGGTTATCCGGACACGGTGATCGGCCTCCTGTGGGCGACGGGCGTCATCGCCGAGATCGTCCTGTTCTACATTTCAGGGCCGTTAATGGCGCGGTTCGGCGCCGTCCGCCTCGTCATGCTGGCCGCCGCTGCCGCCGTCCTCCGCTGGACGGTGACGGCGCTCAATCCGCCGGTCGCGCTTCTCTTTCTCATGCAGCTACTTCACGGGCTCACCTTCGGCGCGGCGCATCTCGGCGCCGTCCAGTTCGTCGCGCAGGCGGCGCCGCCCCGCCTCGCTGCCACCGCGCAGAGCCTCTACGCTGCCATGGCATCCGGCGTTATCATGGGGCTGGTGACAATCGGCATCGGTCCCGTATATGAAGCGCTTGGGCCCCACGCCTATTTCGCGATGGCGGGGGTGGGCGTCGTGGCGCTGCTCGGCGCCTTCATGGTGGGACGGCGCTGGCATGGCGAAGTCCTCGCGCCCGAGGAAGACGGTCTGGAAAGGCAAGAAGAACATGGCAATTGAAGTCATCCCGACAGGCGCGGCGCTGGGCGCGGAAATTCGCGGGCTTGACATGTCGAAGCCGCTCACTGGCGCGGAGTTCGAAGCGGTGCAGCAGGCCTGGTACGATCACATCGTCCTTCTTTTTCGCGGACAGAAAATCACCGACGACGATCTCATCGCCTTCTCGAAGCATTTCGGCGAACTCGATATCGCGCCCGCAAGCGCGACGGACATGGCGGGCAGCCAGGCGAAATCGCGCCCGGAAATCTGGATCATCTCCAACGTGGTCGAGAACGGAAAGCCCATCGGCGCGCTTGGCGACAAGGAAGCCGAGTGGCACACCGACATGTCCTATGTCGCGGAACCGCCCATGGCGAGCGTGCTCCATTCGCGCGAGATTCCCGCCGTCGGCGGGGATACCAGCTTCGCCAACATGTACAAGGCGCTGGAAGAACTTCCCGCCGATCTGCGTGCCGCCGTCGAGGGACGCATGTGCAATCACGATGCAAGCACGACGAGCGTGGGCGAATTGCGCGCCGGTGCGGACGCCGTGCTCGACGTGCGCACGGCGCCGGGTGCGAAGCATCCCATCGTCGCCACGCATCCGGTGACGGGCGGCAAGTCGCTCTATCTAGGCCGCCGTCTCAACGCCTATATCGAGGGCTATTCGGTCGAGGAGAGCGATCGGCTTCTCGACCGGCTCTGGGCGCATTGTGCGAAACCGGAATTTTCGTGGACGCACAAATGGAAGGTCGGCGACCTTCTCATCTGGGACAACCGCTGCGCCATTCATCGCCGCGACGGTTTCGACGGACGCGAGCGCCGTGTCATGCATCGCACCCAGATCAAGGGTGGCGCGCAGCGCTGACGCGCCGCCTCCCTTGCGTCAATTTTCTCCCGTTTGACATTGCCGGCAGTTGCGCCAGTTTCTGCTGCAAAAGCAATTTCAAATGGAGGAACCGACATGCGCGCGCTGGTGCTCGAGGGCAGTTTCGGAATCGAAAATCTGAAGCTCAAGGAACGGGACGTGCCGAAGGCGAGGCCGGGCCAGGTGGTGCTGAAGATGAAGGCCGGCTCGCTCAACTACCGCGATCTCGCCACTGTCACCTTCGGTGGCAACCCCAACCTCCTGCCGCTCGTGCCGCTGTCGGATGGCTGCGGCGAAGTCGTCGAGGTGGGCGAGGGCGTCCGGCGCCTCAAGAAGGGCGACCGCGTCGCGCCGGGCTTCTTCCAGGGCTGGCTTGCGGGCGGTCCCGTCGCAGAGCAACTCGGGCCGACGGCGCTCGGCAGCCCCATCGACGGTTGCGCGCAGGAATACATGGTTCTCTCGGCGGAGGGCATGTCGAAGGCGCCCGCCAATCTTTCCGACGAAGAGGTCGCCTGTCTGCCCTGCGCCGCGCTTACCGCCTGGCGCGCGCTCGTCGTCGAGGGCAATCTCAAGGCGGGCGACACGGTGCTCGTGCAAGGCACGGGCGGCGTGTCGATCTTCGCGCTGCAATTCGCCAAGGCGATGGGCGCGCGCGTGATCGTCACCTCGTCGTCGGACGAAAAGATCGAGCGCGCGAGGAAGCTCGGCGCGGACGATGCGATCAACTACAAGCGAACGCCGGACTGGGAAAAGGAAGCGCGCCGTCTCACAGGCGGGCGCGGCGTCGATCATGTCGTGGAGGTTGGCGGCGCCGACACCTTCCCGCGCTCCATCATGGCGGCCCGCGTCGGCGGCCATGTCGCCGTCATCGGTATCCTGACCGGCCTCAGCAAGGATGTGAACGTCGCGGCGATCTTCGCGCAGAACCTCAAGATCAGCGGCATCACGGTCGGCAGCCGCACCCATTTCGAGGAGATGTCGCGCGCCATCGAGCAGAACGACATCCATCCCGTGATCGACAAGCGTTTCCCGCTCGCCGACGCGCAGGAAGCTTTCCGCCTCATGCAGGGCGCGTCGCATTTCGGTAAGATCGTGTTGAACATCTGAGGGCGTTCAGCCCCAGAGCTTGCTTTCGGGCGGATAGACGAGGCTGCCTTCGTAGCGCAACGAGGGCTCGCGGTCCTGCGCCAGCAGCAGCGGCCCGTCGAGGTCGACATAATCCGCCTGCTGTGCGGCCAGCATCGCGGGCGCCATGGCGAGCGAGGTCGAGACCATGCAGCCCACCATCACGCGCAGGTTCCGCAGCTTCGCGCAGCGGATGACGGCCAGCGCCTCGGTCAGGCCGCCCGTCTTGTCGAGCTTCACATTGATGAAATCGTAGAGGCCGACGAGACGGCGCATGCCTTCGAGCCCATGCGCGCTTTCATCGGCGCAGAGAGGGACGGGGCTTTCGATCCCGCGCAGAACCTCGTCTTCTTTGGCGGGCACCGGCTGTTCGATCAGCGACACGCCGAGCCGCGCGAATTCATGCGCCAGCGGCAACACGTCTTCGGGCTTCCAGCCCTCGTTCGCATCGACGATGAGCGCGGCGTTCGGCGCGCCCGCGCGCACGGCCTCGACGCGCGCCACGTCTTCCTCGCCGCCCTGTCCGAGTTTCAGTTTCAGGATCGGCCGGTGCGCGGCCGCCTTCGCCGCCTCGTGCATTTCTCCGGGCGCGGCAAGGCTCAGCGTATAGGCGGTGGTCCGCGCCCGCGGTGCCCCAAGGCCCGCGAGTTCCCAGGCGGGTTTGCCCGCGAGCTTCGTTTCGAGGTCCCAGAGCGCGCAGTCCAGCGCGTTCCGCGCCGCGCCGCGCGGCATGACGCGCTGCAGCTCCGCCCGGCCCATGCCGTCCGAGATCGCCGGCTGCTGCGCCTTGATCGCCGCAACCACGTCCTTTTCGTTCTCGCCGTAGCGCGCGTAAGGGACGCATTCGCCGTAACCCGTCAGCCCGTGCTCGCTGACGCTCGCCACCACCACGCGGGCCTCGGTCTTTGCGCCGCGCGAAATGGTGAAGGCCCCGGCAATCGGCCAGGACTGGATTTCGGCAGTGATCTCGCGCATCGGCGTCTTTCTCGTTCCCTCGGGCAATATGGGGAAGTTGGCGCGCGATGATGGCTTTTGTGTGCGCTGTCTCCAAGCCCCAAAACGGGACCCAACGCATACTGGATCAGATACGGCCCGCGAAGAAGGCGCCGTTCCAGTGTTCGCCGGGCGGGTTCGCCTCATAGGCCGCGATCCGCGCCTCGTAGAAGTCGTAAAGCGTGGGGATGGCGCCGTTGAGCTTGCGGCATTCGGTAATGGCCGCCCGGGCCTCCGCCCAGCGCTGGTTGCGATAGGCCGAGAAGATCAGCGTATGGGCTTCCTGCAGGGCGCGGAACTTCGGGTTCGCCCGCATGATCGGATCGCCGAGCAGCGCGAAAACGCGGCGGCCTTCCGGGTGGCGAGGCGTCGAGACGAGGTCGATTTCGAGAAGCGCATAGCGGTCGCCGACGGCGCGCTGCGTGCCTTCGCCGACGATGATCGCCGGTCCGTAATGTTTCGCATTTTTCTGCAGGTAAGCGCCAAAGCTCACCGGCTCGCCAAGCACGCCATAGTCGAAGCGCTGGATCGCGCCCATATTGCCGGTGATCGCGGTGCCCGTGTCGATGCCGATGGAAAGGCTCAGCGGCACATGGCTCAGGTGCTGGCGGCGCGCGTCTTCCTCCAGGAATTCGTTCAGCGCCTCGAGATTTTCCACCATGCGCAGCGCCGCATCGCAGCCCTTCGAGGCATGGTCGGAGGCGTCGAGCGGCGCGTTCCACACCGCATAGAGCGCATCGCCCACCGTCCGGTCGATCATGCCGTTCCGGTCCTGCACGATCTTCGTCATGGGCGAGAAGAAGCGGTTCAGGATGTCGGCATAGGCCGTCGGGTCTTCCAGGTAGCGGTCGGAAATGATGTTGAAGCCGCGCAGCCCCACGACGACCGACGTCACGTCGCGCAGCGAGCCTTCCGCCCGGATCATGCGCGGGTTCGCCTTCACCCTGGCAAGTCCCGATGAGGACAGGCGGCGGGCGAACTGCGTCTCGATGAAGCGGATTTCGTCTTCCGTGTGCAGCCGCATCATGAGCGCGCAGGTGAGGGCGGCAGCAAAAAGCGTCACGCCGCCAAGCGCGGGATCGATCAGCCAGCGATGAGTCTCGAAAGCCCACCACGAACCGTAAGCCGCTCCGCCGGCGAGCACGAGCGTCAGCGCAACACCCCAGCGGAAACGGAAGCGCCGCACCACGAGGATCACGAGCACGCCCGCGAACAGCGTGAAGACCTGTTCGGCAACGGAGGCCCAGCCCGGCCGCGTCAGGAAGCTTCCGTCGAGGATCTGGTCGATGGCGTTGGCGGCGATCGCGCCAGACGCCATGCGCACGCCCGTCGGCGTTCCATACATGCGCTCGGAGCCGTTGGCCGACACGCCGATCAGCGCGATGCGGCCTTCGATGGCGGCCGGGTCGGCGCGGCTGGACAGAATCTGGCCGGCGGAGATGCGGTGGCGCGTCGTCTTGTCGCCGAAATAGAGAACGAGGCTACCGTCGCGCAGTGTTTCGGCGGCAAACCCGGTGCCGTCGATGAGGATGCGTTCGATGCCCGGCTCGATCTCGAAGGAAAAGCCGTTGTCGGGCGTCGCCACCTGCACGCTGTAGCCCGCGCCGCCCTTCGCCACGCGCAGCGCCTCGAGCACGTTCGAGGGGTATAGCGTCCCGTTGAGGTCGGTCAGCATCGGCAGGCTGCGCACGGTCGTGTCGTGACCGAGATTGGGCAGGGTGGCGCCATTGCCTTTCGCCGCGGCCTCGAAGGCGGGCAGCGTCGCGCGCCAGGTCGCGTAGGCGTTCAGATAGTGGCGCGGGTCGCCGCCTCGCGGCGAGATCGTCGCCGGGCGAAGCGGGGCATGGGCATTCTGGAAAGCGGTCTTGCCGGGCACGAAGGAGACGACGGAAGGCGTCGAGGCAAGAAGCGCCGCAAGTTCGCGTTCATAGTTCGGGAGCCGCGTCAGCGATTGCCCGAGGCCGCCCAAGGCATCGTCCGCCGGCAGCGGCGCCCAGAGCCGCAGCAATTCGCTCGATGCGGTCGGGTCCGCATCGGCCAGCGGCATGTCGATCAGGATGGCGCTTGCGCCCGCGCTCTGGACCCGCTCCATGAGATCGTCGAGGCGCTTGCGCGGCCAGGGCCATGCGCCATAGGTCTTCGCCGTTTCGGCGTCGATGTCGATATAGACGGCATGGGGACCATCCGGCCCGGCCTGGCGCGGCAGCAGGTACTGGTAGAGATCGAAGACCTGATTCCGCAGGAAACTGCCCGTGCCCTGCGGGTCGTAGATCGACACCGCGAGGCTCAACACCAGCACGAGACCGGGAAGGATCGCTGAAAGTCTGCGGAATGCAGGTGTCGGATTCATTCTTCTCTACTCATCCCGCGCCGGACTTTGTGTGCGCGGAGTTGCCCCATATTGAACCTGTTGCACCTCTCTTGTCCCGTTCCGGAACAGGAGATGGAACCCTCATGCCCTTCGCTGCAGCTTCCGTTCCATGAGCGATGGCATCCGGATTCGGGAGCTTTCGGCGGCCTTTTCCACGGCGTTTTCCGTTTCGTCTCCGGAACCGCGGGCCGGGACGTCCGTTAACTGCAAACCGGAAGGCGAGAGCAACAAGGGACTGGCGAAGGGGGGGTGCCGCTCGCGATGCGCTGCGCGGGCGTAGACAAGAACAGGAACAAGGATGCCTACCACACTTCTTTCCAATGCCACCGAGGTCGATCTTGCGGACCTCGTGCCGCCGGGATCGGTCACGGCGATGCTGCGCGTCACTGTCGAGCCTGCCAATGCCGGCGTGCTCATCTATGTCGGTCCCGACTACGAAATGCCGATCATTGCGAACGGTCCCGTCTGGGAAGGGCACGTCGAATGCGAGCCGTCGCGCATTTACGTGCAGGGCGTCGGCGATCCTTCCCCCCAGTGGTCGGTTGAATATATCGGGCAAGCCGAGCGCGCTGCCGCAGCTTCCTGATCCGCTTTCTATCGAGCTGATACCCCGAAACCCCAACGAGGCGAGAACCATCATGGCGAAGAGCAAATATGACGAGGCACAGCTTCACGAGCTTCTCTATCAGGCGCTCGAGACTGAAGCGGGTGGCATTGAAATCTACGAGACGGCGGTTTCCTGCGCCGCCAATAGCGACCTGAAGGAAGAATGGCAGGGCTATCTCAAGGAGACGCGCGGGCATCACAAGACGTTGCTGGGTGTCTTCGAGAAGCTCGGGCTCGACCCGGAGGCGCAGACGCCCGGCCGCAAGGTCGTCGCGCATCTTGGTCAGTCGCTCGTAAAGGCGATGCAGATGGCGCGCGCGGAAGGCGATGCGGACGCGGCCCAGCTTGTCGCGGGCGAATGCGTCGTGCTCGCCGAAACCAAGGACCATCTGAACTGGGAACTGATCGGTCACGTCGCCGGGAACAGCACGGGCGAAACCGCGCAAATCCTGAAGGAGGCCTACGAGGCGGTCGAGCAGGACGAGGATCATCACCTCTATCACACGACCGGCTGGACCCGGGAACTGTGGATCGGCGCGCTCGGCTTTCCGGCCGTCGTGCCGCCGCCGGAAGAGGTCAAGAACGTCGAGACGGCCATCGGCGCCGCCCGCGCGGAACATGCGCGCGGGGAAATGCTCTGAAACTTTTTACCGGAGGTATGGGGCCGGCAGCCGGGTTTACTCGGCGCCGGTCTCGCTCTTGAGATAGGCGATCAGGTCTTCGCGATCGTCTTCCTTCTTGAGACCGGGGAAAGCCATCTGCGTGCCGGGAACCATGGCGGCGGGCTTCTCGAGATAGGTGTCGAGCGTTTCCTCGCTCCAGACGAGACCGTCCTTGCCGTGCTGGATCATCGCGTCGGAAAACTTGAAGCCTTCCTTCGTGCCGACGGTACGGCCGAACACGCCGTGGAGGTTCGGGCCGATGCGGTCGGGGCCGCCTTCTTCAACCGTGTGGCAGGCCTTGCAGCGGGCAAAGATCTTCTTTCCCTTGGCGATATCGCCGCCATCGTCGTCTGCCAGTGCCGCTCCGGACACCGTCATGACGAGAGCGAGCGCCGCCAGACCTGTGAAAATGCCACGCATAAGAACCTCCTGGAAAACTGTATCGGTCGAAGCCCCGTCCTGTGCCGGGGCGGATCGAAACCTAACCTAATCCGCCGCAAAGGAAAGGGCATGCGACAGACTGGCGCGGCACGCGCTTGCCGTTGTCGCGATCGGCAGGCAGAGTGGCTACTTGAGCAGGGTCACTGCCGAAATCGGGGGAATTTTGGCCGGATTGAGCAGTCGCGGGGCAGAGAACGAGGCGGACGAGCCCGCCTCATACCGCACGGACATCGAAAACCGGGTGCTCCGCCTCGAAGCGGCGGGCAACTGGTCCATTGTCCACCTCAACAAGGTGGATGGCGAGTTGCGCAAGCTCGCCGCGAAGCCCGGTGATGCAAACCGCGCCGTGATCGATCTCTCCGCCGTCTCGCGCTTCGATACGGCCGCCGCCGCCATCATATCGCGCACCGCGGCCCGGTTCGAGGAGCAGGGCCTGCGGGTGGATTTCGAAGGCGTTTCGGAAGCGCAACATCTTCTGCTCGACAAGGTCGGAGGTTTCGGTGAGCCGGAGCCCGTGCGCCGGCCGCCGGTGCCGCTCTATCTCCAGATCCTCGGCAAGATCGGCGAGACCTCGCTCATCATGGCCGCCGAGGCCCGCGCCATGCTCGGCTTCGTCGGTGCCGTCATCGTCACCGTCGGGCGGACCATCGCCAATCCGCGGCGTTTCCGCCTGGTTCCCTTCGTTCATCACATGGAGAAGTCGGGCTTCGACGCGCTGCCGCTCGTCTGTCTTCTCACCTTCCTGATCGGCGCCGTGGTCGCCCAGCAAGGCGCGGTGCAGCTCCGCCAGTTCGGTGCGGAAGTCTTCACCGTCAATCTCATTGCCATCATTTTCCTGCGCGAAGTGGGGCTCCTTCTCACCGCGATCATCGTGGCCGGCCGGTCGGGCAGCGCCTTCACGGCCGAGATCGGGTCGATGAAGATGCGCGAGGAAATCGACGCCATGCGCACGCTCGGCCTCGATCCGATGGACATGCTCGTCCTGCCGCGCGTCGCCGCGCTCACCGTCACGCTGCCGCTCCTCACCTTCATTGCCGATGTCATGGGCCTTGTCGGGGGCGGTCTTGTCGTCTTCTTCATGCTCGACATGTCGCCCGGCGTCTACATCACGCGCGTGCAGGAGGCGGTCGGCTTCTGGACCTTCGGCGTTGGCCTCGTGAAGGCGCCTTTCATGGCCGCGGTCATCGCGCTGGTCGGCTGCCGCGCCGGGCTTGCCGTCACGGGCAGCGCCGAATCCGTCGGCGCCATGACCACGAGTTCCGTCGTGCGCTCGATCTTTCTCGTCATCATTCTCGATGCGCTGTTCGCCATGTTCTTCACGGCGGTGGACATATGAGCGCGGGCCGGAAAGGGGAGCCGATCATCGAGGTCGAGGGGCTCGATACGCGCTTCGGCGACAATGTCGTCCATGAGAATCTCGACCTCACTGTGAAGCGTGGCGAAATCATCGGCATCGTCGGCGGATCGGGCACGGGCAAGTCCGTCCTGCTCCGCACCATTCTCGGTCTCAAGCGGCCCGATGCCGGCCGCATTCGCGTCTTCGGTCTCGATTTCGCGCAGCTTCCGGAGGCCGAGCGGCGCTTGAACGAGCAACGTTGGGGCGTGCTCTTTCAGGACGGGGCGCTCTTCTCCGCACTCACCGTCGCCGAAAACATCCAGGTTCCCTACCGCGAGCATCTCGATCTCTCGCAGGAGCTGATGGACGAACTCGCGGCGGTGAAGATCGCGATGGTCGGTCTTCGGCCCACTGCGGGGGCGCTCTATCCCTCGGAACTCTCGGGCGGCATGCGCAAGAGGGCGGGGCTTGCGCGCGCGCTCGCGCTCGATCCCGAAATCCTCTTTCTCGATGAGCCGACGGCGGGCCTCGACCCGATCGGCGCCGCCGCCTTCGACGAACTCATCAACGATCTCAAGGAAACGCTGGGCCTCACCGTTTTCCTCGTCACGCACGATCTCGACACGCTTCATGCGACCTGCGACAGGATCGCGGTGCTTGCGGAGAAGCATGTTATCCTCGTCGGCACGATCGACGACATGTTGCGTAGCAGCCATCCCTGGATTCACGAATATTTTCACGGGCCGCGTGCGCGCGCGGCTCTTGCGGGTAAATAAGGGTCATGGAAATCAAATCCAACAACGTCCTGATCGGCGCTTTCACGCTGGCCGCGATCGTGGGCATCTTCCTGTTCCTGCTCTGGGTGAGCGGGGTGCAGCTCAACAAGCAGTTCGCCTACTACAGGATCGTCTTCGACGGCTCGGTCTCGGGCCTCTCGGAGTCTGGGCCGGTGCAATATAACGGCCTTCCCGTCGGCAAGGTCACCGACCTTCGGCTGATGGACAACAACCCCAACAAGGTTGTCGCCATCATCGAGATCGATGCGCGCACCCCGGTGAAGGAAGATTCCATCGCGCAGCTCGAACTCTCCGGCCTCACCGGCGTTGCCTTCATCCAGCTCACCGGCGGCAGCCCGGAGTCGGCGCCTCTCGTCGCGAAGCCCGATCAGGATTATCCCGTCATCCGCGCCGCGCCGTCTTCGCTGCAGGACCTTTTGAAGAGCGGCCCCGAGACGCTGCAGAACGCGAACGAACTCATCGAGGAACTGAACAAGCTCGTGGCGGAGAACCGGAGGTCGGTGAACGAGGCGCTTTCCAATCTCGCCGTCATGTCGAAGGCGCTTGCCGACAGTTCGGACGACGTCACGGTCGCTCTCAAGCAGCTCTCGGAAGCCTCGCGCCATCTGAACAGCATCGGCCGCAGCGCGGACGATCTCATGAAGGACGACGTCAAGGCCTTCATCGGCGATGCACGCGAGGCCGCGCGCGCCTATCGCGAGGTCGCCGAGGAGCTCGATGCGGTCCTGAAGCAGAGCGGTCCCGGTCTCGGTGCCGGACTGGCGCAACTGCCGCAACTCGTCGCCGAGACGCGCTCGCTCGTCACCTCGCTCGACCGCATCGCCTCGCGGGCGGAAGACGATCCGGCGCGCTTCTTCGTCGGCAGAAACGTGCCCGAGGTCGAGGCGAAATGAGGAATGGAACGATGACCCGATATACGGCGCTCTTCTCGCGCCTTCTGCTTCTCGTCTTCGCGGCGTTGCCGCTCTCCGCCTGCGCGCTCGCCGATATCGCAAGCGGACCGCCGCCCTCGCTCTATGTGCTCACCGCGCCGCAGGTCGAGGTTCCGGCGGGCCCGGGCGCCACGGCACAACTCGTCGTCGAGGAATTCGCGGCGCCTGCCGCCATCGACACGGCGCGCGTGGTCTACAAATCCTCGCCGCATTCGATCGCCTATTATGCCGGTGCGCGCTGGGCGGACCGGGCGCCACGCATGATCGCCTCGCTCGCCGTCGAGACGCTGACCGGCACGGGCCGCTTCCCGGCCGTCACCGGTCCGGGCGCGCGGGTGCGCATGGACCTCGCGCTGTCGGGCGACATTCGCGCCTTCGAGGCCTATCGCGCTTCCGCCACGGGCCTCGGCGAAAGCGCGACGGGTGTCCGTGTGTCGCTGTTCGTGCGCCTTGTGCGGCTGCGCGACCATTCCATCGTCGCCTCGCGCGAGTTCACGGCTGAGGCGAAGGCGGGCAGCGGCATGGACGGGGTCGTCGCCGGTTACGACGCCGCCCTCGACGAGGTTCTCGCCGCCCTCGCGCTCTGGACGCTCGAACAGTCGCTCGCGGCGATGCCCGAGAAGGCGGGGCGTTAGCTCAGCTTCCCCGTCGCCTGGCCGAGCATGAGATAGACCTTGCCCGTGTCCGAGGTGAGGTAGGTATCCACGAGAATATTGTCGCGGTCGCGCGACGTCGCGGCGCCGAGCAGTTCCTCGAAACTGCCGAGGAAGCGGTCGACATGGGCGCGGAACTCGCTTTCCTTGCGGTATTTCTGCGCAATGCGGTCGTAGAGCTCGCGGCCCGCGAGATTGTAGAGACGGCGGGTGAAGACGTTGCGTTCGCCCGCCTGGTAGCGCTGCCAGAGTTCCGGCGGCGGGCTTTGTTCGAGCGCGCGGTCGAGGTCGATGGCGAGCGCCTGCAGCGTTTCGATGACATGCAGCGAGGCGCGCTGGAAATCGCGTTCGTTGCCGGCGAAGGCGTTCGGGCTGCCGCCGCGCCGTTCGGCTGCCGCCAGCAGTTCCGACATGCCCCAGCGGCGCTGGTCGCCGCCCGCGCGCTGTATTTCGGGCAGCGGCGCCGCCGCCTGCGGAAAGCTGCGTTCGGTGGAGGCCGGGTAGGGTTGCGGCGAGGAGCGGTCGAGCGTGCGTGCATGGCGCACGACGATTTCAGCGATGGTTGCGAGCGCCGATATCTGTTCCTCGAGCACGTCCTTCAGCGCGTTGGCGCTCTCCGCCGCTTCGGCGGGAAGCTCCGACATGCGGTTTGCGAGTTCGTCCGTCGCCTCGTGCAGCGCGCGTCCGGCCTCGCGCGCGGTGCCGCCAAGGCCGATCATCGCGGCGTTGAAGCGGTCGGTGGCGTTGTCGCCATCGGCCGCCGCGCGTTCGACGAGCGCGCGCAGTTCGTCCGTCTTCGCGCCCACCTTGTCGCTCATCGTTTCCGTCGCCTGGATCACGTCGCTGGAGAGCGTGTGGGTCGCGGCAGTGAGCCGTTCCGTCGTTGCCGCGATCGCCTCGCTCGCCGCGCGCGACACGTCGTTCGACAGCGCGCCCGACGCCGCCTTCAGTTCGTCCACCGTCGCACCGATGGCGCGCGTCGCCGCGCCCGCCGAGCGGCTCACCGAGGTCGAGGCGTCGGCCGCCTCGTCGGCGCCGCGGCGGATTTCGCCGGCGATGCTTTCGCGAAGCGCGGCCGCGCGTGCCGCCGCCGCCTCGAAGATCGTGTCGAGGCCGGCGCTCAGGCTCGATACGGCCCGGCTGATTTCCGCCGTGTGACGGGCAAGCGCCTTGTCGGCCGCGCTCATGCCGTCGCGATGCGCCTCGAACACGGTTTCGAGCCGCTTGTGTTCTTCTTCCAGCCGTCCGGCGGCCTCCGCGACGATCTCGCGCTGGAGCTCGTAGCGCTTGCCGATTTCGTCCGCCTTCGACAGCGCCGTCTCCGCCACGACTTCGAGGCGCGAGCTCTGCCGGTCCAGCATCGCCGCCGTCTGGTCGGCGCCCGCGCGTGCCGCCTCGCTCGTGCGCGACAGGGCCTCCGCCTGTTCGGCCATGCGCTTGCCCGCGGCGTCGAGGTCGCCTTCCGCCTTGCCCGCAACGCCGCGCACGGCGTCCACCTGTTCGCGGATCGCACGCGAAATCGTGTCGCTTTCGCTGCCGAGCGTCCGGGCGATTTCCTCCAGGCTCTGCTTGTGGCGGGCGAGGAGGTCTTCCATCGTCCGTGTGCGGAATTCCGCGCGGCCCGAACCCCGGTCGATCTCCTCGACCTCGCGTTCCACGATCTCCCGGAGGTCGCCTGCCTGCTTCAGCGCCGCGTCGAGCCCTTCGCGCATCGCATCGAGTTCGCGGCGCACGGCCGACGAAATCGTCGTTATCTGGTCGGTCGCGAAGTCTTCTGGATCGGACAGGCGGATCGCCGTGCGGGCGAGCGCTTCCGACATGAGCTTCATTTCCTGTCCGCGCCAGATCGTCCAGGCGAGCATCCAGACGAGGAGGAGGGGGCCTGCCGCCGCCGCCACGACGGCGCCGGTCTCGAATTCGCCGAGCGCAGCCAGTCCCTCCGCGCCGTAGCGTCCCCACAGGAAGGCGGCCACCGCGCCGAGCCACAAAAGGCTCGCCAGCGCCGCCGCCAGCGGAATGCGCCTGGAAGGCCGCCGCGCGATCATGCGATAGAGCGCGCCGCCCGTCGGGCTGTCCTCGTTCGCCGCGCGCACGGGCGCGCCTGCCTCTGCGGGTTTTCCGGCGGCGGTTTCGCCGGGCGTCTCCCGCGGCGTATCGGAGGAGGCCAGATCCTTGTTTTTCATGAGCTTTCCCGGCGTCTGCGTCATTGCAGCCATCTCAAGTTGTCGGACCCCGGCAAGGGCGTCAACCATGTCGCGCGCCGCCCTGCTGGCGACAAAGAAAGCCCCCGCACACGGGGGGCATGCCGGGGGCAATTTTGAGGGGCTTACGCAGGACCGCGGCAGCCATTTTCACAAGGTTCTTCCGCGGCCCGTGTGTCTCACATTAGACCCTGTTTACCATAACTGCAAACGTGGGATGCAGCGCCGCGAACGGCCATTTTTTCGGGCGCGGGGAGACCCGCTTAACCAATCGGTATCGTCTTCGCTCCTACCATGAGGACATCAAATCGGAAGGCACAAGGAGCGGCGGCATGAGACTCATGAGCCTCGCAAAGCGGATGGAACCCGGCGCCGCTTCACAGGATGCGCCCTGCGGCGCGGGACGCCCGATCGACCTCGTCCACCTCTCCAAATACACGCTCGGCAACCGCTCGCTCGAAAACGAGCTGCTCGGTCTCTTCCGCAACCAGGCGGATGTCTATATCGCGCGGCTCGACGAGGCCGCCGACGACACGGAATGGAAGAACGCCGCCCACAGCCTCAAGGGTTCCGCCCGTGGCCTCGGCGCCTGGACGCTTGCCGATCTCGCCGAAGAGGCCGAGGCAACGGCGCTCGCCGCGCGCGCGGGCATCATGGCCCGCATCCGCGAAGCAACCGCCGCCGTCAACGCCTTCATCGACAGCTTCATGGAAGCGTGACGCGGGAATTTCTCCGGTCTGCGAAATAATTATCGTCATTGCGAGGAGCGGCTAAGCCGCGACGCGGCAATCCAGGAGCCGCTTGCTCCGCGCCGGCCGCTCTGGATCGCCACGGCCGCCTTGCAGGCGGCCTCGCGATGACAGTCCGTAGGGAAGTGCCGGGATGACAAAAGAGATTTTATCAGTCTACAGAATAAAGTTCGTCATGGCCCGGCTTGCCCCACTGCTGTCCGGTTTAATTTTCAATCCCGAATTTAACCGTCATGACCCGGCTTGTCCGGGTCATCCACGTCTTTCTTTCCTGCCTTCCGTGCCGCAAAGACGTGGATGGCCCGCATAAAGCGGGCCATGACGGCTTTGGGTTTTGAAAACGGCCCGGCTTTCTGAATTCGGAGCCGATCGGAACATCCGGGTGATCCAGTAAACTCAATTTCGCGGTTCCGAGTCCCGAGTGCTGGCGAACAGGCGTTTCGCTCGCAAAATCAAAAGCTTGAACCAGCCCGGGAAAATTTAAACCGGACAGCAGTGGGCTTGTCCGGGCCATCGACGTCCTGGCTGCAACGCAAGAAGAAAAAGACGTGGATGGCCCGCCCTTCTTTGAAATCACGGTGGGCGGGTCATGACGGTTGAGAGGCAGGGCAGGCCTACTCCTCCACCATCTCCTTCACCATTTCCGCAATCGCCAGCGATGCCGTCAGCCCCGGGCTCTCGATCCCGAAGAGATTGACGAGGCCGGGCGTAAAGTGATCGAAGTAGTCGGATATGCGGAAATCATAGGACGGCCAGCTCGGTCCGTTCTGCTTCGGGCGCACGCCGGCATAGGCGGGGGCGAGCGCGCCGTCCTTCAGTCCCGGCCAATAGCGGCGGATCGCGTCGTAAAAGAGCGCCGCGCGCGACGGGTCGACCGCATAGTCCGGTTCCGTTCCCTCGGGGACGTCGATCCATTCGACATCAGGTCCGAAGCGCGCCTGACCGCCCATATCGAATGTGAGGTGAATACCAAGCCCGGCTTCCTCGGGCACTGGATAGATCAGTCTTGAGAAGGGCGCGCGTCCCGTCAGCGAAAAATAGTTTCCCTTGGCGAAGAAGGCGGGAGGCCTGCCCCAGGGATCGAGGCCTTCGATCTGTCCGGCCAGCGCGGGCGCCCAGAGCCCGGCTGCGTTCACAACCATCCGTGAACGGAGTTTCATTGGCTCTGCGCCCTCTACATGGACGGCAAAACCGGGTTTTTCCCTTCCAATCCTGGTCGCCGTCGAGTGAAAGGCGATCACGCCGCCCGCATCCTCGAAATCGCCCTGTAGGCTCAGCATATAGGCATGCGCATCGAAGATTCCGGTGGAGGGGGAGAGCAGTGCCGCCTCCACCCGGAGCGCCGGTTCCATTTCCAGCGCCTCGCGCTTCGTCAGCTCGCGCAGGTCGTGCACCCCGGCCTCCGGTGCGCGCTTCGCGATGCCGTGGAGTTCGGCAAACTCGCTCTTCCGCGTCGCGACGATCAGCTTGCCGCATTTCCGGTACGGCAGCCTGCGCGCCTCAAGATACGCATAAAGCCGCTCGCGGCCCTCCACGCAGAGCCGCGCCTTCAGGCTTCCGGGCGAATAATAGATGCCTGCATGGATCACCTCGCTGTTGCGCGCCGAGATTTCCGTCCCGATAGCGCCATGCCGCTCCAGCACCACCGTCTCATGCCCCGCCAGCGCCAGCGCCCGCGCGCAAGCAAGCCCCACGGCGCCTGCGCCGATTACCACGGCATCGATTTCGTGCATGTTGGTCAAAGAGGACGGCCTTCTTTTCCCTCGCCCTTATGGGGAGAGGGGTGAGAGGACGAAAGAAAGCTCCAGAGGAGCTTTCGTCCTCGAACGCCCGCCGAAGCGGCGTCAGCCGCGAAGGTGGGAAGGGTGAGGGGGCTTTCTATCACCTGAGCATTCTCTGCTTGATTGCCCGCGTGCGTCAAAGCTGTGCCGGAGAAAGGGGAGGGAGGCAAGGGGCTCTATCTACAGAACGTCATTGCCGGGCCGGACCGCAGGTCCGTGACCCGGCAATCCAGCATCCGCGCAAGCGGCGCCCTCTTCACATGACTCTGACCCGGTGTTCGCAGCAGCCCTGGATGCCTGGGTCGAGCCCACTGCTGTCCGGTTAAGCGGACTCCGGTTGCAGAAGTGAGGTTGTCGACTCCAACCAAAGTCGTCATGGCCCGATTTATTCGGGCCATCCACGTCTTTTCGGCAGGTAAAAACTGAAAAGAAGAAAGAAAGACGTGGATGACCCGGACGAGCCGGGTCATGACGAAAAAGGGAGAAAGTGCCGTGTCGCAAGTGGATTGAATCAAACCCTGCTCTTCTTAACCGGACGAGAGTGGGTCGAGCCCGGGCATGACGTGAAAGGGAAGCGGTCCAAAACCGGGGACAAGTTTTCGGGAAGAATCTTCTCCCCGCTTCCGGGGATAACTCGGCCTCTGCTCGCCGCGCCGCAACATATCCCCCTCATGCACCCGCGAAGAGAGGCGGCCCAAAAGACCGGCCGGAAAAATGCGGAGCGGGGATATCGGCGCCGTTTTTAACAGTTCGATGACATTCCGGTGACAGTCGCATCCGGCTTATCCCCGGCCTTCCAATCTTCCAATGAATTCAGCGGGTTGGGAGAGGGCGGCAAACCCCGAATTGTGACAGTGGGGTGCGAAAAGCCGTGATTTGTCCCCGGATAGCGCTGATTTAATCCCCGGCGGCCGGCCGGTTTATCCCCGCAAGACACGCGATCTATCCCCGCCAGCGCGGCGGTTTATCCCCGGAAGAGGCGCCGCCCGCGTGGGCCGGAAAACCATCCGTGAGCGGATCAATATCGCGCGGCGGGGCGCGCCACCGGCCCGTCATCCGTGATCGAGATGTGGGTCAGCGTCTGCTCGTCATGGTTCATGCGCCAGGAGAGAAGCCGCTGCGCATAGTCGAGCATCACGGGCAGGTATTCGGGGTCGTTCGCGCGGTTCACGAATTCGTCCGGGTCTTTTTCGAGATCGAAGAGGAGCGGCGGCAGCTTCGTGAAGTGCACATATTTGAATTTCTCGTCGCGGATCACGTTCATCGTGCATTGATGCATCGTCAATCCCAATCGCTTCTCCGCGCTGTCGTCGGCGGGGTCGCGGAAGTCGAATTCCCAATGCGCTTCGCTTCGCCATGTCGTTGGTTCGCGGCCTTCGAGGAAAGGCCTCAGCGATGCGCCGTCGCATTGCACCGGTATCTCGGCGCCGATCAGGTCGAGCATGGTCGGCATGATGTCGACATTCTCTGTGAAGCGCGTCACGCGCGTTCCGCGTGCGCCGTCCGCCGCCTTGCGCGGGTCGCGGATGATGAGCGGGATGCGGTAGGACGCATCGAAATAGCCGCATTTTCCGATGAGCCAGTGATCGCCCATCTGCTCGCCGTGATCCGACGTGAAGACGATCAGCGTGTTGTCCCAGCGGCCCGTTTCCTTCAGGAAGGCGAAGACGCGGCCGAGCGCTTCGTCCACTTCCGACATCAGCCCGTAATAGACGGCCTTCAGCCTGCGGAGCTTCTTTTCGTTTGCCGGTGCGCGGAAGAGCTTGCGGCCAAGCTGATGTTCGAGCCAGGGATGCTGCGCGCCTTCCGCGTCATGCGTTTCCTTGCGCGCGAAGCCCGGCACCGTCTCCGGATCGTACATCGCGTTGAAGGGTTCGGGCGCGACGAAAGGCGGGTGCGGGCGCAGGATCGAAAGATGCGCGATGAAGGGCGCCGTTGATTCCGCGATGTAGCCGATCAGGCGATTGGTGAGATAGGACGTGTCGTCGATCTCCTTCGCATAGACGAGCGGGCGGGGTGCCGCCGCACCGTCTTCGTATTCGGGGCCCGGTGCGCGATGTCCATAGGCGAAGCGAATGTCGTCCGGCACCTCATGGCCGTTTTCCTTCAGCCAGTTCGTCCATGGCGTCGGCCATGTGCCCATCATGCAGACAGGGCGGATGCCGGGCAGCGGTCCTTCATAGGTTCTGAGCCAGGGGCTTTCGGGATCTTCCTCGCGCGGGTCCTGGCTCGTGTCCGTGTATCCGAAGAGAACGGGATCGTAGCCGTGGCGTCCTGCTTCCTTCGCCCAGTTGGTGTGGCGCGCGTCGAGCGGCGTTCCGTTGGTGCCGGAGCGGTGGTTCTGCAGATACATGCCGGTGTGAAGCGAGGCGCGCGAAGGGCCGCAGGGAACGGCGTTCGCATAGTGCCGGGTGAAGAGCACGCCGTCCTTCGCCAGCGCGTCGAGGTTCGGTGTCCTGACCGCCGGGTGCCCCAATGCGGAGAGGCATTCGCCGCGCCACTGGTCCGCCGTGATGAAGAGAATATTGAGCCTGTCCGCCATTTCCAGCCCTTCCGGTCCTTGGTTTCCTGAGACTATGCGACGCCCGTGACAGGCGGACAACGGGCGCGATTATGAGGCTGACGCTGCGTCGAAAAAGCGCTCTCCCGATTGAGGGGTTGAAAAGAAATCGGCCCTGCGTCATGTATGTGCCGGTCCTTCGCGGGGCCCTCCGGCGCGGCCGGTTCCTTCCACCTCCGGACTAGAAAAAGCAAGATGGCGAAGATCACCTATATCGAGCACAACGGCACGGAACACACCATCGATGTCGAGAGCGGCATGACGGTGATGGAAGGCGCCATCAAGAATTCCATTCCCGGCATCGATGCGGATTGCGGCGGCGCCTGCGCCTGCGCGACCTGCCATGTCTATGTCGCGGAAGCCTGGAAGGGCAAGGTCGGCCCGGCCGAGAGCATGGAAGAAGACATGCTCGACTTCGCCTTCGACGTGCGCGAGAACTCACGCCTGTCCTGTCAGATCAAGGTGACGGACGACCTCGACGGCCTCGTCGTGAACCTGCCCGAAAAGCAGTTCTGAAGCGTTTTTCTCAACCGTTCGCGGCTGACTTCTTCTTTCCGTCGAAGACAGAGAATTCGTGCTCGATCGATTTTTCGATCAGCAGACGCCATATCGGTTCGGCGATGGCGCGGCTAAGGCCTGCCCGGTCCGCCTCCGCGAGTACCTTCTGCACCACTTCTTCGATCCGCGCATCGTCGCGCACGGCCGAGCGCTCGCCCTTGATCGCGCCGGCCTGCTCGATGTAGCCCTGCCGCTCCGCAAGCAGCTTCACGAGCTCACGGTCGATCCTGTCGATCTCGTTGCGGACTTCCGGCATCGTGTTGCATTTAATCATTGAGCGTCTCCGGCGGGTGGGTGTGGCACGACGTCATGCAGCCATGCCATACGCGCAGCGTAAGATAGGCATGGGTGAAGGTTTGTCACGGCCAATCGGGCAATTTTTTGCTTGGCGTTACGGGATCGCGGACCTATATAGGCCCGAAAGGTTGTGAAATATAAATAATCACACTTTTTATAGGTAATTATGCCCCTGCGGCGGGCGGAACGACAGGTGACCGAGAATGACTCAGGAAGCGATCTCGACGGATGTGGTGATCATCGGAGCCGGACCCTGCGGGCTTTTCGCAGTGTTCGAGCTCGGCCTTCTCGACATGAAGTGTCACCTTGTCGACATTCTGGACAAGCCAGGCGGGCAGTGCGCCGAGCTCTATCCGGAAAAGCCGATCTATGACATTCCGGCGCTTCCCGTCGTCAGCGGCCATGAACTCACCGAGCGGCTGATGGAGCAGGCCGCGCCATTCGGTCCGCAGTATCACTACAACGAGATGGTCGAAGAGCTGGAGAAGCTCGAAGACGGCCGCTTCCGCGTAAAGACCGATGGCGGTCTCGTTTTCGAAGCAAAGGTCGTCGTGATTGCGGCGGGCGGCGGCAGTTTCCAGCCGAAGAAGCCCCCAATTCCCGGCATCGACGCCTATGAAGGCAAGTCCGTCTTCTATTCGGTCAAACGGATGGAAAGCTTCCGCAACAAGAAGGTGCTGATCTCCGGTGGCGGCGACAGCGCGCTGGACTGGACGATCAACCTGCAGCCGGTCGCGCAGTCGATGCAACTCATTCATCGCCGTGATGGGTTCCGTGCGGCGCCGGATAGCGTCAACAAGATGCATGCGCTGGTGGAAGAAGGAAAAATGCAGTTCCATCTCGGCCAGATCACGGCACTGCATGGCGATAACGGTCAGCTCACTGGCGTCACCGCGAAGGGTAACGACGGTAATGATTACGAGATCGAATGCGACACTCTGCTGCCGTTCTTCGGTCTCACCATGAAGCTCGGTCCGATCGCGAATTGGGGGCTCAACCTTCACGAGAACCTTATCCCGGTCGACACCGAGAAGTTCCAGTCGAGCGAACCGGGCATCTTCGCCATCGGTGACATCAACACCTATCCGGGCAAGCTGAAGCTCATTCTCTCCGGCTTCCACGAAGCGGCGCTCATGGCGCAGGCCGCTTTCAAATATGCCAACCCGGACGCGAAGGTCACCTTCCAGTACACGACGTCGTCGACCAGCCTGCAGAAGAAACTCGGCGTCGCCTGATATCCATTCCGAGGTCAGTTCATGCGTATCATCCTTGTCGATGGCAAGGGCCGCGAGCGCGAGCTTGAGGCTATTGAAGGGTGGCGGGTGATGGAAATCATCCGCGATCACGGGTTTCCCATCGTGGCGGAATGCGGCGGTGCCTGCGCCTGCGGCACCTGCCAGGTGGAGGTCGATCCTCAATGGGCCGCGAAGCTACACGAGCCACGTGGAGATGAGCTCGACATGCTCGACCAGAATTATGGTGGCGAGTGGTCGCGCCTGTCATGTCAGCTCATCATGACGCCTGAGCTCGACGGGTTGCGTGTTCGGCTTGCCGACGTTGCGATTCGCAAGGCGGCCTGACCCCGAGGCCTCGCTGGACAAACCCTCTCTCAAGCTGCCAACTTGGCGAAAAGGGAGGGGCTTCTTGCGCCATTTTTCGCTCATTATCGCTCTTGTCGTCGTGCTCATCGGAAGCGGCAATGCCCTGGCGGGCTCAGCCGATGCGGTCGAAACGACGCTCTATTTCGGGCTCGATCTGCCGGACGGCGGCACCGTGAGCGAAGAGCAGTGGGCCGGCTTCCTTGCTGATGTCGTTACACCGCGCTTTCCGGACGGGTTCACGGTTCTCGATGCCTATGGACAGTGGCGCGACCCTGAGTCGGCCGATGCGCCGGTCATTCGCGAGGAGACCCGGATCATCATCATCGTTCATCCCGAGACGTCAGCCGCTGAAGGCGCCATCGGCGAAATAAAATCCTTCTACAAGACAAGCTTTGGCCAGAAATCCGTGTTCCACACACAGACGCAAGTGCGTGTCATAGAGTAGGCGTCCGATGTTCGCGGTTTCCCGTCCCGTTGAAAAAAGTTTCGAGATCTGGCCCGGCAAGCTTTCTTTCGCCGCTGTCGGCGACGGTTCGCGTGAAGCGCTCGACGTCGCGATGGACATTGCCCGCGAACTTTCACGCTCCGTGCTTGAGGATGCCGAACTGCTGGCGAAAGGTGCTGCAAATGCTCTGCCTCGGGGCAGGGCGGGGCGGATTGCAGTAGAGACGGTAAATCTCTTTCGTGAGCTTATTCCTTCTCTCGAGTTTCCTCCCGTGTTGGCGGCTTTACCGGGTGCGGTCTGCGATGCCATGCTTGAGGGTATGCTCGATGCCTCGCGTCAAAATGGCGGCGCGGAATTCATCGTCGTATCGCATGGTGATGTGCTTGCCCTCCATCAGGAACCGGGCGTGGCGGCATGCCCCGAGGGAGGCGTTCAACCGGTGCTTGGCGAATTTGTTTCTGCCTTGGGGGCGGGCATCCATGGCGGCGCGGCTCTGGGGGGCAGCCGCTCCTGTGTTCCGACCAGCGGGGCGCTCGACATTGTCGCGGTTCAATCGAAGTCAGCGTCGGCGGCAGGGCTTGCTGCCGCAATCGTTGCCGACGCCGCAGGCGATACAGTTGCGGTGCCGCGAGGTTCTGCGCCGCGCGACCGGCTGTTTGCGATGGCGTGGCGAGAGCGAAGCATTGCTGCATCGGTGGGGCTCGTCGAACCGGAATTGATCTGGCAGGCGCTTTCCGCGTCGGTGCGGCAAGCGGCTGCGCTCAGGGACAAGCGCTTGCTGCGCGCGGCGGCGCTCGGCTTCAAGGGGCGCGGCCGGACGGTCGGTCCGGTCGACGGCGACAGGTTGCTTCGCTTTGGCGTTTCGGAGTGGCGCTAGCGGTGGAGGGAGGCCATACTGGCGCCGGTTTTTTTCGCCGGGGAGGGCGCCATGGGATTCTACGAACGCCGCATTGTTCCGCACATCATCAACTGTGCCTGCGGCACAAAGCCCATCAGTTATCAACGCAAGAAGGTCGTGCCGATGGCGGAGGGCACGGTACTCGAAATCGGCATCGGTACCGGGTTCAATCTTCCCTATTACGATGCGGCCAAGGTCAGGAAAGTGATCGGCCTCGACCCGTCCGAAGCGTCGTGGAAGCTTGCGGGTGAGCGGGCTCGCGATCTCTCCTTCCCCGTCGAGTTCATCGGCCTGCCGGGTGAGCAGATTCCGCTTGAGGACAAGAGCGTCGATACCGTGCTTTGTACTTTCAGCCTTTGCACGATCCCTGATCCGGTGACGGCGCTCGAAGGCATGCGCCGCGTATTGAAGCCGGGTGGGAAACTCGTCTTTTGCGAACACGGAGCGGCGCCGGACGATGATGTGGCCCGCTGGCAGGATCGCATCAATCCCGTCTGGAAGGTGCTGTTCGGTGGTTGCAATCTAAACCGCAAGATACCGTCGCTGATCGAAGCGGGCGGTTTCCATATCGCCGATCTTCAGCAGATGTATCTGCCCTCCACGCCGCGCTTTGCCGGTTTCAATTATTGGGGCGTCGCACAGGCCTGATGCTGTGGCGGACCGGTTTTCCGGACTTGACCCTTATAGTTCTTATGTTTAGAACAAAACAGGAACATAAGGAATTGTCATGTCACCGGCCAGCAAAGGACGCCTTATTGCTGAGTTGAAAGCCCGGATTGCTGGTCATGCGCCGGTGTCGGGGCGAGTAACCTCTGCCTTTCCGCTTGGAGCGCCTGAAATCGACGGGGTGCTGCCCGAAGGCGGGATGAAGCGCGGCGCCTTGCATGAAGTCGCGGCGGCAGCCTATCTGGATATGGGCGCAGCCACGGGATTTCTCGCGTCACTCGCAGCCTGTGCCAGCCGAAACTCCACGCTTCCCGTTCTCTGGTGCGAAACGGTAAGGCCGCCCTTCGACATGGGCCGGCTTTACGGACCGGGGCTTTCCGCGTTCGGCCTGGAGCCGGAAAGGATCGTGCACGCTTTACCGTCCGGAGATGCCGATTGCCTGTGGGCTATGGAGGAGGCGTTGCGCAGCCATGCCTTTGCGGCGGTGATCGGTGAACTCGATGGATGCTCCGTCGCGCTCAACCTGACTACCACGAGGCGACTTCAACTCGCTGCAGAGGAGTCGGGAACGCCGGTTTTGCTTTTCACCGGCCATGCCAAGGAAGGGGCAAGTGTTGCCGTTACTCGCTGGCACGTGGCTTCGGCGCCGAGTGCTGTTCTTTCTTATGTGGACGAGAAGGAGATGCTGCCCGGTGCAGCGTGCTGGCAGGTTGCGCTTACCCGTTCGCGCGGCGGTCAGCCCGGTTCATGGCTGGTGGAGTGGAATGGAATGGAGGCTGCGTTTTCTGCGGTGGCGCGGACAGAAGGTGACTCTTGCGAACGGGAAGTTGCAGCTCGGCACGAGCTTGCGATCATCCCGTTCAGGCAGACGGTTTGAAGCGGGATTTACCAGTAGTGGGGAGGGTAGTAGCGATAGGGGTAAGGATATCCCGGATAGGGACCCCACCAAGGGGAAGGAGTGCGGGCACGGTTTAGCGCGCGCGTGTTTTCTTCCTGGGCGCGAATTTCTTTCAGTCTCAACATGCAATTCGCAAAGGCTTCCGTGCCCTCCGTGAACCCCAGTTTTTTGCACTCGGCCTGATCCGATTGTTGTTGCGCGGCCGTGCGGGCGGCCTGTTCCTGCGGGCTCGCACAGGCTGCAAGTGTGACGAGAGCCGCAACAGTCAAAGTGGTACGCACGATACGCATGGACCCCTTTCCTTTCGCTCGTCAGAAGCCCTTGGAAACGCCGATGCCGACGCCAAAGCCGACATTGGGCGAGCGGTTCGCATTTTCCTTGGCGCGAATTTCCTTCATCTTGAGGCGGCAGTTTCCATAGGCTTCCGTATTCGGTTCGAACCCCAGCTCCACGCAATTCTTGTGATCCTCGGCATCGAGCCGCGCCTGTTCGGCTGCCGGGTCGGCGCATGCGGTGATTGCAAGTGGAAGCATCAATGCAAAGCCAAGGGCCAATCGTTTCGTCCGGTTCGCCGATGAAAATCTCAACATGCTTTCTGTCTCCCGATGCGCATGACGCTCGTTCTCAACTACCTAAGGCTACTCCCGTTTCGTGCAAGGAGGAGCGGAAAGTAACTTCCCGATTCGACTCGCCATCGAAATGAGAACGGGGCAATATGATGTTCCTGTTTTGTTCTAGCGGTGTGCCAATGAAGGGAGAAAGACGGATCGCTGCGCTCTGGTTGCCTTTCTGGCCTATCGAGCGGCTCTACCGTGAGCTTGCACAGCGGTATCCCAAGATAACGGAAAGGCCGCGGGCTCTTGCCCGACCCAGCGCAGGAGGCCTGCGGATAACGGTCTGCGATAGACAGGCTCAGGTCGAGGGCGTCGAACATGGACAATTGGTGCCGGATGCCATGGCGCTTTGTCCCCTGCTTGAATTGCATCCGGCGGACATCGAAGGCGACCGCAAGGCGCTTGCGCGACTTGCTCGCTGGTGTGGGCGTTACACGCCCTGGACGGCGGCAGATCCCATTGGCCGGGGAGAGGAGCCGGACGGCATTCTGCTCGACATCACAGGCTGCGCTCATCTCTTTGGCGGTGAGGAAGAACTGCTTTCGATTCTTCATCGGCGTTTTTGTGAACTGGGCCTGACGGTCCGTTGTGCGATCGCATCGACACCAGGGGCAGCCTGGGCGGTCGCGCGATATGGCCGGAACATGCTTTCCATCGTTCCCTTGGGTGGCGAAGCGGACGCGCTTCGCGAATTGCCGGTCGCGGCGCTCCGGCTCGACAGGGCGGTTGTGGATGGGCTCATGCGTCTCGGACTGAAGCGGACAGGCGATCTCTACGGTAAACCGCGCGCGCCGATCACCGCCCGTTTTGGCGCCGAAGTGGCGCGGCGCCTCGATGAAGCACTCGGTTTCGAGCCGGAACCGATCTCGCCCAACCTGCCGCATGTTCCCTATCGTGCGAGCCTTTCCTTTCCGGAAGGGCTGATGCAACTTCTTCATATCGAGGAAGCCGTTCGGCGGATTGCAGGCGATCTCTGCGAAGTGCTTCAACGCGAACAGCAGGGCGCCCGGCGGCTTGAATTGTTGCTTTTCCGCGTCGATGGAGATGTGACGTACCTTCGTGCGGGCACCGGCAGGCCCTCTCACGAAGCTGCCCATCTGGCACGACTTTTCCGCGAGAAGGTTGCGCAAGCAGGCGATGATTTCGATGCGGGTTTTGGCATCGAGGCCATCACCCTTGCCTGCCTTGCCGTCGAGCCGTTGTCGCCCATCCAGGATGGCTTCGACGGAAACGAAACGCATCTTCACGATCTTGAGCGCTTTCTGGACCGGCTGAGCAACCGTATCGGGCAGGATCGTGTCCTTCGGCTTGAGCCAAGAGCGAGCCATATTCCCGAGCGTGCCGTCGCCGATGTCCCTTCGCTGCGTGGTATGACGCCTGCCATGCGTTCCTGGCCAACGCACAGGGACGTGCATCGCGCTTCCATGCTCGGCGGCAGCCTGCCGCGTCCCTTGAGGCTTCTCCCTCTGCCTGAGCTGGTCGACGTTGTCGCCGAGGTGCCTGAGGGACTGCCACGCATTTTTCGCTGGCGGCGGATCGCCCACAGGGTTGCGCGCACGGAGGGACCGGAGAGGATCGCACCTGAATGGTGGCGCGGGAACCGTCAGCACACACGGGATTATTATCGGGTAGAGGATAGTGAAGGCTGCCGTTTCTGGCTTTACCGCGACGGCCTTTATTACCGGGACAAGGAAGCTCCGCGCTGGTTTCTTCATGGAGTTTTCGAATGAGCCCGTTCTTTGCAGAGCTGGCGGTTGCAACCAATTTCAGTTTCCTGCGCGGTGCATCGCACGCCGAGGAACTGGTAATGGCGGCAGAAGCGCTCGGACTTTCCGCAATTGGCATTGCTGACCGGAATACGCTTGCGGGTGTGGTGCGCGTTCATGCGGCTGCGAAGGAAGCCGGAATAAGGCTTCTCGTCGGTGCAAGGCTTGTGCTGGAGGATGGCTTCGAGGTCATTGCTTATCCGCAGGACCGCGAAGCCTATGGACGGCTGACGAAGCTGCTTACGCTTGGCAATCGCCGAGCGCCGAAAGGTGAATGCCATCTCGGCATGAGCGATGTGCTTGCGTATGGCGAGGGGCATTGTTTCATCGCCATGCCGCCCGCCATTCCGGGCAAGGATTTTGCCGGCAATCTCAAATTGCTGGCTGAAGCATTTTCCCCCTCTGTCTGGATCGGTCTCACGCCGCTTTACCGGAGCGACGACAAGCGGCGCCATGCCGTACTCGCCCGGCTTTCGCGGGAAACGAGTGTGCCGCTCGTCGCGACGAATGACGTCTTCTATCACATGCCGAACCGGAAGCCGTTACAAGATGTTCTCACCTGTATCCGGGAGCACTGCACGCTGAAGGAGGCTGGATTCCGTCTTTCTGCAAATGCCGAACGGCATGTGAAGAGCGGCGAGGAAATGACGCGGCTTCTTGCCGACTGGCCGGAAGCACTCGATGCGACGCAAGAGATCGTCAACCGTTGCCATTTTTCTCTGGATGAACTGCGTTATGAGTATCCCGCCGACAGTTTTTCGGAAAATGAGACACCGCAGGAGCTTCTGGAACGTCTGACATGGGAAGGCGCGAGAGAGCATTTTCCGAGAGGGATAGGCGGGAAGCTCGAAAAGACGATTGCACATGAACTCGCCATCATCGAGGAAAAGGCTTACGCACCTTACTTTCTGACGGTTCATGACATCGTTCGAGAGGCACGCCGTCTTAATATTCTCTGCCAGGGGCGGGGATCTGCCGCCAATTCGGTTGTTTGCTTCTGTCTCGGCATTACCTCGGTCAATCCGGTGGAAGTCGATCTCCTGTTCGAGCGTTTCGTCTCCACGGATCGCGATGAACCACCGGATATCGACGTCGATTTCGAGCATGAACGGCGTGAAGAGGTGATCCAGTACATCTATGAAAAGTATGGACGTCACCGTGCAGGTATCGCGGCAACGGTGATCACATATCGCTCGCGCAGCGCCATTCGGGATGTCGGCAAGGTGTTCGGTCTTTCCGAAGACGTCGTCACTGCGCTGTCGCGCTCGACATGGGGTTGGTCGAGCACGGGTATCTCGGTCGAGGATGCCGAGGAAATCGGGCTCGATCCGGAAAATCCGCAATTGCGTTTAGCATTGAAACTCGCGAGCGAGCTTATCGGTTTTCCCCGTCACCTTTCGCAACATGTCGGCGGCTTCGTCATCACGAAAGGTCCGCTTGAGGAAGTGGTACCGATCCAGAATGCGGCAATGGAAGATCGGACCTTCGTAGAATGGGACAAGGATGATCTCGATACACTTGGTATTCTGAAGATCGACGTGCTGGCGCTTGGCATGCTGACCTGCATCCGCAGGGCCTTCGACCTTCTCAACAGGCACTACGGCAAGCGGATGACGCTTGCGAATGTGCCTCCGGGCGATGAGAAGGTCTACGACATGCTTTGCAACGCCGATGCGGTTGGCGTTTTCCAGGTCGAGAGCCGGGCGCAGATGTCGATGCTGCCGCGTCTCAAGCCGCGCTGCTTTTACGATCTCGTGGTCGAAGTGGCGATCGTGCGGCCGGGACCCATACAGGGAGATATGGTTCATCCTTATCTGCGGCGGCGGAGTGGACAGGAAAAGGTCGACTATCCCAGGAAAGAACTCGAAGCCGTTTTGAAAAAGACTTACGGCGTACCGCTTTTTCAGGAACAGGCAATGAAGATTGCCATTGTGGCAGCAAGCTTCACGCCCGGAGAATCCGACCGGCTGCGCCGCGCCATGGCTACGTTCCGCAAGTCGGGCACAATCGGCATGTATCGAGAGAAGTTTGTCGACGGGATGATGCGGAACGGTTACGAGCCCGATTTCGCGGAGCGTTGTTTCAAACAGATCGAAGGTTTTGCCGATTACGGTTTTCCCGAGAGCCACGCCGCCGCCTTTGCGCGGCTTGCCTATGTTTCTGCCTGGCTTAAATGTCACTATCCGGACGTTTTCTGCGCGGCGATCCTCAATTCGCAGCCGATGGGTTTTTATGCACCGGCGCAGCTTGTTCGCGACGCGCGGGAACATGGGGTCGAGGTCCGGCCCGTCGATGTCAATCATAGCGATTGGGATTGTACGCTCGAAGAGGCGGGGGTGGGGAAATGTGCCGTCAGGCTCGGCATCCGTCAGGTAAAGGGTGTGCAGGAGGCGACTGCTGTCACTATTGAAAGAAGCCGCGCGGGCGGTTTCGATTCCGTGCGGCATTTCTGGCTGAGAACAGGGCTCTATCCCCGCATCATCGAACGGTTGGCCGATGCGGATGCGTTTCGTTCGATCGGCCTCGATCGCCGTGAAGCGCTCTGGGCCGTGCGTGGTCTAGGGGGATATGCGAGCGGCCAGAATGGCAAGATGCCAGCAACCTTGCCGCTTTTCGCCGCGCTGGAAGAGGGTGGTTTGCAGAAGGAGGAGGAGATGGCCTTACCCGCGATGCCGCCCGGCGAGCATGTCGTGCTCGATTATGCAACGCTCCGGCTCTCGCTGAAGGCGCATCCGCTCTCTTTTCTCCGCGGTCGCTTCTCGGCGTGCGGTGTCATTCCCAATGCAAGGTTGAAGGATGTCGAGGCAGGCAGGCGAGTGACGCTTGCGGGGCTCGTCCTCGTGCGCCAGCGGCCCGGCACAGCGAGCGGCGTGATCTTCGCAACGCTGGAGGACGAAACGGGTATCGCCAACATCATCATCTGGCCGAAACTTTACGAGAAGCGCCGCCGGATCGTGCTTACATCAAGATTGCTGTTCGTACGCGGCCGCGTGCAGAAGGAGGGTATCGTGATCCATGTGGTGGCCGATGACCTTGAAGACTGGACACAGGAACTCGGCCTTCTCTCATCGGAAGATTTCGGCGAGACCGTAATCGCGCGGGCCGATGGGGTGAAACATCCGGGGCAGGACCCCCGCGACGGCAACCACAGCAAGGAAGAACAGAAGCGCATGCGCGCTGCGCGGTTCGTTCCCCGAAGCCGCGATTTTCACTGAGCGGCCGGAGCCGGGGATATCATTTGCCGCGCAGGGCCACGAACTGGACGGCGCTGCCTCCGATTTCCGTCGCCGCGAAGAGCCAGAGCACGGGTGTCGCGCCCTCCGTCATCGCGTAGAGGATGAGCCCCGCAACGGCGAGGCGGGCCAAAGCATCGGTCCGTGCGAGGAGGAGCGAGGGAATGCGCAGGCGCGCGAGCGCCCAAACGACACCAAGCACCCCCATGATGTGCACGAACATCATCGCGAGAGGGCCCATCTCGAACAAAATCGCCGGCGTTCCGAAGCCCAGCCAGCGGTCGAGAACATAGATGAGTGCGATCACCGCCTCCGCGATAAAAGGCAGCGCGAAGGGCAAAGTCACCACAAGGTCCGCCCAGGCGACACCCCGAATCGTTTTTTCCTGCATGTCTTTTCCTCATTCGGTCTGCGGCATTCCGCCCTGGACTTGTCCCCGGATGCCGTCGCCCTGATATCTTCTGCTATAAGCAAGGTCACGTGAACAGCCCAAGGCATCGGCGGAGGCGTTTTGCAAAGACGTACAATCTGGGTAGGCGGCGCTGCCGCGGTCGCCGTCGCGGCACTCATCTTCGTTTATTTCACCTATTTTCTGCCCCCGGGGGTCGCGACGACGTCTCCTCACCGGGGGAGTGCGGTGGAAGCGGTCTATGCCACGGGAACGGTGGAGCCCCTCCGCTATGCGCGTGTGGGAACGAAGATTGCCGGACCCATTACCGAAGTGCTGAAGCACGAAGGCGAGCCCGTCGAGCGGGGCAACATCCTTGCGGTTATCGAGGCGAGTGAGGACATCACGCGGGTGCAGGAGCTTGCCGCGCGCATGAAGCTCACCGCGGCGGAACTCGACCGCGCCAAGCAACTCAGACGGACCGGGAATGCGAGCCAGGCGACGCTCGACCAGGCCGAGAGCGCGCACTCGGCTGCCGTCGCCGCCTATCGAGGGGCGAAGGCACGGCTCGACGATCATTTCATCACGGCGCCCATTTCCGGCGAGGTGCTGCGCTCGGAAAACAGAATCAAGGTTGGCGACATGGTGCAGCCGGGCCAGATCCTTTTCATGGTCGGTGACCCGGCGGAACTGCAGATCGATGCGGAAGTGGATGAGGAGGACATCGTCAAGGTCAAACCGGGTCAGGAAGCCCTGATCCGCGCGGACGCCTTTCCGGGGCGTGCGCTCAAGGCGAGAGTGCTGCGCATCACGCCTTACGGGGACCCTGTCGGCCGGACCTACCGCGTCTATCTTTCGCTTCCCGAAGACACGCCTCTCATTTCCGGCATGACGACCGAAATCAACATCGTGGTGCGACGCGAGGAGAATGCGCTGCTCGTCCCCGTTTCGGCCTTGTCGGGAAAATCCGTCTGGGTCGTTTCGGACGGCGCGGCGCGGCTGCAAGACGTCGAGCTCGGTGCGGTGGGCGATACGAACGCTGAAATTGTCTCAGGTCTTGCAGAGGACGCGACAGTCATTGCCGATCCGCCATCGGGTCTTTCGGAAGGGGACAGCGTGCGGACGAGGCCGATCTCCGCTGCTGCCTCCTCTTAGGCGAGGGTGCCTCCATGTTCTGGCAGGTCGCCATCAGCATCGCCGCAGCGCAGCTCCTTCACCGGCGGCGCCAGACCATCGTTTCGACGCTGGGCGTCGCGCTCGGTGTGGGCTTCTTCATCGCCACATCATCGGTGATGTCCGGATCGGAAAACGATCTCGTGCAACGGCTGGTGAACAACGCGCCGCATATCACGATGAAGGACGAATTCCGAACCGCGGCGAAGCAGCCGATCTTCGTGGCCATGCCGGATGCGACCATCAAGCTTACGAACACGAAGCCGCGCGAGTATCTTCGCGGCATCAAGAATTACGGCGCGATCGTCGACGAACTCTCGCAACAAAATGGCGTGATCGCCGAGGCGGCGCTGACCGGACAGGCGATCGTCCGCTATGCGAGCAAGGATGTCGGTGCGTCCATCGCGGGGATCGACCCCGAGAAGGAACGCTATCTCACGACTGTCGAGCGCGACATGCGCGAAGGAAGCCTGATGCGGCTCAAGACCGCATCGCAGGGCATCGTGATCGGGCGCGGCATGTCCGTCAGGCTTGGGCTCGGCATGGACGATCTCGCGACGGTCGTTTCGCCGACCGGGCTCGTCCGGCGCATGAAGGTGGTCGGCATCTTCAGCACAGGCAATCTGCTGCTCGACGAGGGGCAGGTCTATATGCTGATCAAGGACGCGCAGGTATTGCTCGACAAGCCGTTCATCGCCAACAGGGTCCGGATCAAGATCGGCGATCCGGACCAGGCGGAGACTTTCGCGGCGCGCATCGAGAGCCGATGGGGGTACCGTTCGGAATCCTGGCAGGAAGTGAACCGCGACTTTCTCGGCCTTTTCGTGATCCGCAACACGATTACCTATTCGATCGTGGGCGCGATCATGGTGGTGGCGTCGTTCGGCATCTTCAACATCATCTCGACCATCGTGATGGAGAAGCGGCGCGATATCGCTATTCTCATGTCGATGGGATTCCGGGCTTTCGATATCCAGGTGATCTTTCTTTTGCAGGGAGCGGTCGTCGGGATCGTCGGCATGTTGCTTGGCTGGTGCATCGGGCTCGTGCTGCTGCAGATGCTTGCATCGATCGAATTCACCATTCCCGGCATGTCGGAAAAGCAGCATATCGTGCTCGACCGCAGCTTCTTCCAGTTTGTGATGGGCGGGTTTTTCTCGCTGGTATCGGCGGTGGGGGCTGCGTGGTATCCGGCGCGGAAAGCATCGCAAGTTCGTCCCGTCGACATCATTCGGGGGGCGGCATGAGCGACGTTCATCCGCTGATCGAGGCGCGCGGCGTTTCCCGTATCCTGCAGGAGGCGGTGCCGGTCACGCTTGTCCGGGATATCGACATCAGCGTGGGCCGGGGCGAGTTCGTCAGCGTGACGGGGCCTTCCGGGTCGGGAAAGTCGTCGTTGCTCTACTTGCTAGGCCTTCTCGACGTGCCGACGTCTGGCAGCGTATTTCTCGACAGGCAGGATACGACCGGCCTCGATGCCGACGCGCTCGCGGCGATGAGACTTCGCAAGATCGGGTTCGTCTTTCAGTTCCATTTTCTGCTACCGGAATTCTCGGTGCTGCAGAACGTGATGCTGCCGATGCGGCGTCTTGGCAGCCAAACCGAAGCGGAGATGACGGAGCGCGGGCACAAGCTGCTTGAGGGGTTGGACATTGCCGACCAGGCGAAGAAGCGGCCGGACCAGCTTTCCGGCGGGCAGCGGCAGAGGGTCGCGATCGCGCGGGCGCTTGCAAACGACCCGGCACTCATCCTTGCCGACGAGCCGACCGGCAATCTCGACAGCAAGAACAGCGAGATCGTGCAGGAGATTTTCGCGAAGCTGGTGCGCGAAGAGGGAAGGACGGTCGTTGCGGTGACGCACGAACCCGGTTTCGCGGAGGCGACCGACCGCAACATTCACCTTGTGGACGGACGCGTCGACCGCGATACGAGGCGTTAGCGGGGTGTCTCGATTGATTCAGCGGCAGTTGGTGGATTGATGCTTTTCAAAGAGTCTTGAGATGCTGCACTAAATAGCCACCAGATGGCCAATGCTGATCCGAGTATGAAACACACAAGGCTAAATCCTGTGCAAATATGGGTTGCCGTTCTGTAGCGCCAACCTTTGATGTTATGGCACCTGCTCTCCGCTCTCTTCGATGCTACCTCTTCTACTTTGTCGTTTGGGTCCTCGAAATTCGTGCCTTTTGCATCGGCGGCGTCCTCGGACCGACGAAGAGCTTTCAAGAAATGAAATTGGGATTTATAGGCAAGCTGCGTACCCAAGCCAAAAAGAAGTAGCCCGATCAGCCAACCGGCAAGGGCACTGCCAAGATAGAAATTGACTTCTCTTGCCGACGAGTTTCCAACAAACGTCAGCGCGGCGATTGATGCACCGCCATTCAGAAGCAGAATGGCTCGCAGTGAAGCATGTTCGAAGGCGATCGTGGCTTTTAATAGTTCAATGTGCTGCTCGCCGCGATCAAACATGCTTGCCTCTGTGTTTGGCTATCGGCTCAGTTCGCGCATCGCGTGGTCGAGGCCTTCAAGCGTCAGCGGGAACATGCGCTCGCCCATGATCTGCTTGATGATCTGGAGCGAGGGCGTGTACTCCCAGTGCCGCTCGGGGATCGGATTGATCCAGATGCAGCTTTCGTAGATATGATTGACGCGCTCGAGCCAGATACCGCCCGGCTCTTCGTTCCAATGCTCGACGGAGCCGCCGGCATAGGTGATTTCATAGGGCGACATGGTGGCGTCGCCGACGAAAATCACTTTGTAATCAGAGGGATACTTGTGAAGCACGTCCCAGGTGGCGAGCTTCTCCGTGTGGCGGCGGCGATTGTCCTTCCAGAGGCCTTCATAAAGGCAGTTGTGGAAGTAGAAATATTCGAGGTTCTTGAATTCGGTGCGCGCGGCTGAGAAAAGTTCTTCGCAGAGCTTGATGTGGCTATCCATCGAGCCGCCGATATCGAAGAAAATCAAGACGTTGATCTTGTTGCGGCGCTCGGGACGCATGATCAGGTCGAGATAGCCCTGATGCGCGGTCGCCTTGATGGTGCCGTCGAGATCGAGCTCCGTCGGTGCGCCTTCGCGCGCGAAACGGCGCAGGCGGCGGAGCGCCACCTTGATGTTGCGGGTGCCGAGCTCGATCTGGTCGTCGAGGTTCTTGTATTCGCGCTTGTCCCAGACCTTCACGGCCTTGCCGTGGCGGCCTTCCTTCTGACCGATGCGGACGCCTTCCGGGTTGTAACCATTTGCACCGAAAGGAGAAGTTCCGCCCGTGCCGATCCATTTGTTGCCGCCTTCGTGGCGTTCCTTCTGTTCATCGAGGCGCTTTTGCAGCTCCTCCATGATCTTTTCCCAACCGCCCAGGGCCTCGATCTGTGCCTTCTCTTCCTCGGTCAGGAATTTCTCGGTGAGGGCGCGGAGCCATTCTTCCGGGATCCGGGCGATGCCGCCTTCGCCCACTTGTTCCAGGCCTTTGAAAACATGAGAGAAAACGAGATCGAACTTGTCGAGGTTGCGCTCGTCCTTCACCAGGGCGGAGCGCGAGAGGTAGTAGAAGTCCTCGACCCTGCGGTCGATCACGTCCGCATCCATGGCCTCCAGCAGCGTGAGATATTCACGCAAGCTGACGGGAACATTGGCTTTTTTGAGTTCATGGAAGAAATGGACGAACATGGGCGTTCCCGAATTCTGAATGGCGTTTGCGCGCAGTCTAGGGCCTATGGCGCCGGGTTTGAAGGGGCGCGCGTGTTCATTTATGGACCGGGGATATCCATGAATTTTCCCGTAAATGCCGGGACTTAGCGGCCCGCAAGGGGCGCGGCGGCGCGGAGCATCGTGACGGTGGGGGCGGGGATATGTCCCGGCCGGCCAAGTCCTTGATGCCGTTCGCGGATTCGACGTTTGCGGGATAAGCCGCACCCGAGTGTCACACGAATGTCATCGAAACGTCACGAACGGGGATTCGTATAGATCAGCATACGGAGTATATTTAGTTATCCCCGGTGAGGATTTCCCCCCACCCGGATTGCGTTCCGCAATCCGGCCTCCCCGCGAGGGGGAGGCGAAGAAAAAGGGGGAGGGTGGGCCACAGACTTATGCCCGGTTTTGGGGGATCTGCTTTTGGGCGGCGGGCTCGCGGGCGGTGAAGGCGGTCAGCTGTTTCACGAGGCCGTTGTCGACGGCGCGGGGCAGGAACTGCTGCACGAAGATGAAGAGGCGCTCGGCCCCTGCGGGATAAATCGTCCGCTTGCCCTTGACGGCGCCGCGCCAGATGCGCCGCGCGACCTTCTCCGGTGCATCGAGCTTCATGGCGAAGGGCTCAACCAGTGCGTCGAACTCCTGCGCGGCGGGGGTGCGGACCGCACGGGGTGCGGCATAGGTGACGCCGATCCCTTCGGGCTGCAATTCGCGACGGAGCGCGTCCGACAGGCCGCGAAGGCCGAACTTCGTTGCCGAGTAGACGGCGAAGAGCGGGAAGGCGATGTCGCCGAACATCGAACCGACATTGACGATACGCGGGGTCTTCGAGCGGCGGAGCATGGGCAGGAGGTCACGCGCGAGGAAGAGCGGGGCGGCGAGGTTCGTTGCGACCATCGCTTCGACCGAGCGGTCGTCCATGGCGGAAAGGGGGCCGGTGTGGACGACACCCGCATTGTTGATGAGCATGTCGACGCGGCCACCCGCCTGCATGCAGGCTTCGCGAAGGAGACGGCGGCCGTCCGGCGTGGTCACGTCGGCCTGCACGAGGATGGGCGGCAACGCGGCGCGGAGCGCATCGGCGACGCCGGCAAGCGGCTCAGCGCGGCGGCCCGCGAGGACGAGCTGCGCACCGCTCTTTGCGGCTTCGCGCGCCAGCGCCGCGCCGATGCCCGACCCCGCGCCCGTTATGACGACGACTTGCGCATCACGCTGCATTTTGTTCATTCCTCTTTTCAGCGTCGCGGGCGAGCTTCGCGAACATCTCGCCCCAGAGCGCATAGACCATGTTTGCCGTGTCGATGATCGCGCGGCGGTTCTCTTCGCCCTCGACGGTGTTGACGAGGTTCTGGAAGAAGACGATGTGCTCCCTGTCGAGGGTGCCGTGCGAGGTCAGATAGGAAAAGCCCTTCTGCTCGCCGATCATGCCGAGGCGCTTGCGCACGGCGTCGGCGCCTGCCGAGGCGATGTCGACCGACGTGCCCTCGAGGACGAGAACCATGCCGAGCATGGAATAGGGGTTGAGAAATCCGACGGCGTAGTAAACCCACGACACCATGGCGCGAACCGGCCAGTCACCGTCGCCGCGCCTCACCGCTTCGGCATCGCCGCCGATATGGGCGATGTCGTCGAGAATCCATTCCTCGTGGCCCTGTTCCTCATCGAGATATTCGAGAAGCGCCTTGCGGTAGGCCGTGTCTTCCTTCGGGCAATGCGCGAGCGTATGCGCGAGCAAGGGGCAGGTGTGCCGGACGTGGTGATAGGCTTCGGTCAGATAGGCGATGTAGAGATCGCGGTCGACGCCGTTCTGCGCGGCTTCGAGCACGATAGGGATGGAGAAAAACGCGTCGCGGGCGGCCTGTGTCTCCGCGATCAAACGGTCGTAGAAACTCATAAGGAAACCTCTTCCGGCACGGGCGCCGTTTTGCTGCGCGATTGCGCATCCGCCGTGCGCAGCCAGGCTTCGACCGCCTTGCGCCGCACGCGGCCATTGGGGCTTGTGAGACCGAGCGACTGCATTTCGTCGCCGGTCATCGCGACGTAACTGCGGGGCAGGGCGTAGTCGGGGAGCCCATCACAGATATTGTGAAGCGCGGTCAGCACCTCGCCGGGGCGGGCGGTGGTGAAGAAATCTCCGGCGAAGGCGCCCGGCACGACCAGCACTGTCGGATAGGACCTGCCATGACCGGCAAGCGTCGCGCGCAGGATGCGCGGATCGCCCTGTAACTGCGCCTCGATCCACTCCGGCTGCACGTTGCGCCCGAAGCCGGTGACGATCATCGCGTCCTTGCGTCCCTCGATGACGAGGTTGCCGGCATCGTCGAAATAGCCGAGATCGCCGGTGCGCCAGGGGCCGTCGAGATCCGGCTGGCCGACATAACCCGTCATGACGCTTGGGCCTTCGACCACGATCTCGCCACCCGAGATGGTGACGGTGAGACCGTCGAGCGGTTTTCCGACCGTGCCCGGCGTGGCGGCACCCGGACGGTTGACGGCGACGACGGAGCCACATTCGGAGAGGCCATAGCCTTCGAGGCAGGGGATGCCGAGATCCGTTGCCGCGTTCAGGACCTGCGGTGGCACCGGGGCGCCGCCGGCCGCGACGACACGTAGCGAGGCAGGCGCCCGCTCGCCGGAAAGGATGAGCGAGCCGACCCATGCGCGCAGAAGCTCGGGCACGAGAACGGTGACGGAAGGCCGCACCTCCTCGAAGGCGAGGCGGATCGCATCGAGATTGCCGCCCGCGCACTGCGCGGCGACGTCCTTGCGGATGGTCGAGACGCCGCCGACCATGAGGGGCACATGGATGCCGCAGAGTTCCTCGAGGAGAAGCGGGAAGGGGAGAACCGAGAGATAGCTGTCGCTCTCCGTGGCGGAGATCGCCTTCGCGAGGCCGCGCGAGACATGATCGAGCTGTGCTTCGCCGAGACGCACGCCCTTGGGCTGGCCGGTGGAGCCCGAGGTATAGATCACACGTTCGCCGGAGACGGCGGCATCGAGGCTTTGCACGCCGCTCTCGGCTTTCGGCACCGGCTGAACGTAGCCGAAGCGGGCGGCGCGGTCTTTCATGGAGGGGCTTGCGAGGATCAGGCCGATGCCGGCGTCCCGAACGACGTGGGACAATTGATCGTCCGAAAAGAAGGGCGGCAGAGGGACGAAGCGCCTGCCCGAAGCGGTTGCCGCGAGATCGGCGACGACCCAGTCAATGCCGTTTTCCGCCATGAGGCCGACAGGCGCGTTGTCGCGGGCCAGAATTTCCATCGCACCCGCGACGCGGCGGGCGAGACCGGCATAGCTCAACTCGCCTTCATCGTCGCGAAAAGCGATACGATCCGGCCAGTCATTCGCGCCTTTTTTCAGAGCGGCGATCACCTCAGCCATTCAATGCGGTCTCCCGGTTCGATGGGCGCGCCGTTCGGGTGCGCGGAAGAAGACAGGTTGCTGGCGCTGCCGGGTTCGGCATGAGGCAGACCCAGGGGTCCTGTTCGTAATAGCTGCCCCAGCTTTCGGGGCTGCCGATGCGTTCCGGCGCGGCGGCGAGGACCGGCACGAAGGGAATGCCGAGCCGCGTGAAGAGCTTGCGGAGCGGCGCCGTCGCCGTGAAGACGCCGCAGCGGAGGCCACGCTCCCGCCCGTGACGCAACATGGCGGACATGAGCGGGAAGAGCGCGAAGGGCGAGGCGCTGACCAGCGTCGTCACTTCGAGAAACTCGTCGCGCGCGTACGGCTTGCCGAGGGTGGCGAAAGCCTGCATTTCAAGCGGCGCATCGAGATAGGCCTCCGAGAAGAAACCGTCCCCGCGAAGGCGAATCCCGGCGGCCGCGAGCGGCGCGCCGTCCGCTCCCGCGATGGCGAAGAGGGTCGCCGGCAAGCTCCCGACCTTCGCTCCATATTTCCGGGCGTAACCCGCCCTGATGAAATCCTCGACGGCCGGCCGCACCGTCGCAGTGGAATCGACAAGCATCACCTGCACGTCTGCCCTCGGGTGGTCTGCGCCGGCGGAGAGGGGCGGGCGCGGCTACGCGAACAAAGAATGGGGGCAAAGTCCCGCTTACTTGAGGACGTAGCTGATCTCGGAACCGTCGGAGCCGGCGAACTTTACCTGCACGAGGACACCCGCGGCGTCGTACCAGAGCTCGCGTTCGAGCTTGCCGGTGACGGAGTAGTGTGTGGCGGTGACGGGCTCGCCGTTCACCTCGACCGTCTCGGGGCCGACTTCGCGCACCGTCACATCCATGCTGGAGCCGTCCAGCGTGTTGAGGAGGGCGTTCTGCTTGACGAGGTCTTCGTTCCAGAGGCTCGCGGGGATGACGTCCGGGTTCTCGTCGCCCTGACGGGCATCGCCATTCACGACCAGCTTGCCGTCCGCCGCATTCACGGCGAGGCGATGCGGCGTGCCGTCGTCATTCGTCTTCGACTCGAGCGAGACGAGCTGGCCGTCGCGCCAGGTTTCGTGGCCTTCATGTTCGAAGCGGTAGACGGCAATGCCGAGCATCTTCACGGCGATATCGGTGTCGATGTCGACTTTCAGCTCGTCGCCCTCGCGAGCAAATTCGAGACGGTGCGTGCCGATCTCGTCGCCGCCGCGCAGAACGGTGAAATCAAGCTTGCCGCTTTCGGGAACGGCGGCATTCGCGAGGCTTGCGGCGGAAAGGAAAAGGGCGGAGGCGGCGATGGCCGCGGAAAGGGTTTTCTTGTTCATACGCATACGCAAACTCCTGTGCGGGACTTGCCGGTTCGGGATTGCGCATGAAAAAAAGCCTCTTCCGCTTACAGCATCCTTACGGAGGGGAGGTGCGGCGGGATGTCACGGAAAATTCATCCGGGGGGATAGCCGCGAGGCCCATGGATTCCGGCTTCCGCCGGAATGACACTTTGTTTTTAGGCATTAAAAAACCCGCGCGGTGAGGCGCGGGCTCTGATGGTTTGGGCTTGTGGCTACCCCCGCCCCGAAAAATCCCGAAGGATTTTTCGACCCTCCCCAAGGGGAGGGTGGGAAAGGGAGTTTGTCGTCTAGTTCCGCTCACGCCGCGCGAGGAAGGCGAGGCGTTCGAAGAGGTGAACGTCCTGCTCGTTCTTCAGGAGCGCGCCGTGGAGCGGCGGGATGAGCTTCGTCGGGTCCTTCTCGCGCAGCGCTTCCGGCGAGATGTCTTCCGAAAGGAGGAGCTTCAGCCAGTCAAGAAGTTCGGACGTCGAGGGCTTCTTCTTCAGGCCCGGCACTTCGCGGATCTCGTAGAAGATCGAGAGCGCTTCCTGCACGAGCTTGCCCTTGAGGCCCGGGAAGTGGACGTCGATGATGGCGCGCATCGTGTCTTCGTCCGGGAACTTGATGTAGTGGAAGAAGCAGCGGCGCAGGAAGGCGTCCGGCAGTTCCTTCTCGTTGTTCGAGGTGATGATGACGATGGGGCGCTGGGCGGCCTTGATGGTTTCGTTCGTCTCGTAGACGTAGAATTCCATCCGGTCGAGTTCCTGCAGAAGGTCGTTCGGAAACTCGATGTCGGCCTTGTCGATCTCGTCGATGAGCAGGATCGGGCGCTTCGGGCGCTCGAAGGCTTCCCAGAGCTTGCCCTTTGAGATGTAGTTGCGGATGTCCTTCACGCGCTCGTCGCCGAGCTGGCTGTCGCGCAGGCGCGAGACCGCATCGTACTCATAAAGGCCCTGATGCGCCTTGGTGGTCGACTTGATGTTCCAGGTGATGAGCTCGGCATCGATCGCCTTGGCGATTTCCTCGGCCAGCACCGTCTTGCCGGTTCCGGGCTCGCCCTTCACGAGAAGGGGACGCTGCAGCGTGATCGCCGCGTTGACGGCGACGCGCAGGTCTTCTGTGGCGACGTAATCTTTCGTTCCCTCAAACTTCATGGATATGGCTTTCCCCTGGGTGCGCGTTGGCGCCCGTTACCGAATTGCTGAACGCGAAGGAACCTAAAGGCTGGCCCGGCCGGGTTCAAGGAAAAGGCCTGTTCGCGGACGGGGAGGGGCTTTCGCGATTTTAACGGGTGGGAAAGGATCGCAGTTGCCCGGCTCACGGCAGTTTCTGCCGGGTGAGGGGCAGGGGCTGCCGGTCCGGGAGGGAGGGGGCTGGCCTAAGCTATTGAAATATATGAGGTAAATTGCTGGCCTCATCCTTGCTCTCATAGGGCCAGACCATGTCCCGCCGCCGATGGCCGGGACGGACCCCGTGGAGAGCGCCATGAGCTTTTTTGGATCGATGACCACCGCCGTGACCGGCATCCGCGCCCAGTCGAGCGCGCTGGGTCATATCTCGGACAATATCGCGAACTCGCAGACCGTGGGCTTCAAGCGCACGGATACGAGCTTCCAGGACATCGTGACGGCGTCGAGCAGCCGGAATCACCTGCCGGGCGCGGTGCTTGCCGCTCCCTCCTTCACCAATACGGTGCAGGGCTCGATCGACGCTTCCGAAACGCCGACGCATATGGCGATCAATGGCGAGGGCTTCTTCATCGTCTCGGCGCAGGTTGCGACGGTGGACGGCAACCCGGTTTTCGACGGCGTGAACTACTACACGCGGCGCGGCGACTTCGCGATGGACAAGTATGGCTATCTCGTGAATGGCGCGGGCTACACGCTGCAGGGGCTCGAGATCGATCCGACGACGGGCAATCCGGTGGGCGACACGCCGGGCCGCATCCAGATCAACCGCGACTTCCTGGCGGCGCGCAACACGGGCACGATCAGCTACAAGGCGAACCTGCCGACCTGGCCGAAGACCGTGAACGCCGATACGGCTATCGCGGACAGCGAGCTGCTGACGGTCAATCGCTTCACGCCGGCGCTGGCCGATCTCAGCGTCATCTCGGCGGCGAACGAGGATATCTTCCTCGACAACTCGCTCTCGGGCGGCGCGGTGACGGGTTACGACGCGCTCGGCGCGCCGGCCAATGTTCAGTTCCGCTGGGCCAAGGTCGACAATGCCAATGGCGGCGGCGACACCTGGAACCTGTTCTACAAGACCGACGACAGCGCGACCGGCGTCCAGGACAAATGGGTGAATGTCGGCCAGGATTACGCGTTCGATGCGCAGGGCCGCCTTTCGCCCGCCGTGGACTCGACCACGATCACCGGCCTCACCGTGAACGGCGTCAGCCTTGGCGACGTGACGCTCGACCATGGCGCGTCGAACATCACGCAGTTCCAGGACGACAACGGCACCGTGAAGACGACGGCGCTCGACCAGGATGGCTATCCTTCCGGCGAACTCGTGAGCATCGCGGTTTCCGAGAACGGGCGCATTACCGGCACCTATTCGAACGGCAAGACGGTCGATCTGGCGGAAGTGTCGCTGGCGAAGTTCAATGCGGCGGACAAGCTGCAGAAGATCGACGGCACGGCTTTCGCCGCGACGCAGGAATCGGGCGAACCGATGCTGACGGGCGGCGACAGCGTGATCGGTTCGGCGAAGGAAGCGTCCAACGTCGACATCGCCGACGAGTTCTCCAAGCTCATCGTGACGCAGCAGGCCTATACGGCCGGCACGCGCATCGTGACGACGGCGGACGAGCTCATCAGCGAAACGCTCAACATGAAGCGCTAAGCAACAGGCGCGGCGGGGCTGACCCGCCGCGTACCGGCTACACAGCCCAAGCCAGTCACCAGGTCCCGTCATGAGCCTTACTTCCGCCCTCGGCGCCGCAATGAGCGGACTGAACGTCTCCCAGGCCGGGATCGACGTTACCTCGCGCAATATCGCGAATGTCGGCACGGCGGGCTATACCCGCAAGGTGGCGCAGCAGACGAACCTGCTCGCGGGGGGCGAGGGGATCGGCGTGCGGCGTGAGGCGGCACAGCGCCAGATCGACACGTTCCTGCAGCAGCAGCTGCGCACGGCGTCGGCGGGCTCGGCGTTCCTCAATATCAAGTCGAACATGCTCGGCCGGATCGATGCGAGCTTCGGCACGCCGGATTCGAACAGTTCCGTCGCGGGCTCGATCGGCGCGCTGGCGACGATGCTGCAGGAGCTGATCGACAATCCGGAATCGGAAGCGGCGCGGGCCTCGCTCCTGAACGAGGCGGGCAACCTCGTCGCGAAGTTCAACAGCATGTCCGACACGATCCAGGACATGCGGCTGGAGGCGGAGCGCAATATCGCGGCGGGCGTCGAACAGGCGAACGCGCTGCTCAAGACCATCGCCGACGTCAACAACCAGATCGCGCAGCGCCAGGCGGGCAGCCAGTCGGTCGGTGACCTGCAGGACAAGCGCGACATGGCGATCGACGAGCTGTCGCGCCTCATGGACGTGAAGGTGGTGAACCGCGACGACGGCACGGTGACGGTGTTCACCTCGGGCGGGCAGTTGCTGCTCGACCGGACGCCGGTCGAACTCACTTTCGACGAACACACGCAGATCGACCCCGGCTCGACCTATGAGAATGGCGGCGTCGGCACGATCCGGCTGGTTTCGGGATCGACCTCGATCGACCTCATTGCCGCAGGCGCCATCCGCTCGGGCGCGCTGGCGGGCTATATGGAACTCCGCGACAGCATTCTGCCGCAGGCGCAGGCGCAGCTCGACGAACTGGCCGCGCAGCTTGCGCTCGCCATGTCGGAAGAAACGGTCGAAAGCACTGCCGCCGTTGACGGCGCTGCGACCGGCTTCGACATCGATACGAGCGACATGCTCTCCGGCAATACGATCAGCCTCTCCTACACGGTGGGTGGGGTGCGGCAGGACGTGACGATCGTGCGGGTGGACGACCCGTCGGTCCTGCCGCTGTCCAACAGCGCGACGGCCAATCCCAACGACATGGTGATCGGCGTCGATTTCAACCAGCCGATGGCAGGGATCATCGCGGATCTGCAGGCGGCGCTGCCGGCGGATGTGGTGGTGTCGAACCCGGCAGGCAACACGATCCGCTTCCTCGACGACGGGGCCGTGGGCAACAGCGACATCCATGCGGTGAGCGCGACGGTGACGCCTGCGGCGCTCACGGATGCGGGCACCGGCATGGCGCTCTTCGTGGACGGCTCGGGCGGTACGATCTTCTCGAACAGTCTCGGCGACCCGGCGCAGAAGACGGGCTTTGCCTCGCGCATCACGATCAACCCGGCGGTGATCGCCGACGATACGCTGCTTGTTGCCTATGACACGGGCACGCCGCTTGGCGACACGACGCGGCCGCTCGACCTGCTGGCGCGGCTCACATCCAACCCGCGCAGCTACGCGCCCTCCACGGGCATCGGCGGCAGCGCGACGCCCTTCACCGGCTCGGTTGATGAATTCGCGCGGCGCATCATTTCGTTCCAGTCGAGCCAGTCGGCGAATGCGACACGCGACGCGGAAGCGCAGCAGGTGGTCGCCTCCTCGCTGCAGGACCGCTTCGACGCGGAGACGGGGGTCAATATCGACGACGAGTTGTCGAACCTCCTTCTTCTTCAGAATGCCTATTCGGCAAATGCCCGGGTCATCTCGACCATCCAGGACCTCTTCACCGTGCTCATGAGCATCGGCAGGTAATTCCCATGCAGGTATCGACGCTTTCCCAGTCTCTCGCGCTCCGCCAGTCGATCAACGACATGCGGGCCCAGTTCGACGATCTGCAGCGGCAGCTCTCGACCGGGCTCAAGACGGATAGCTATGCGAAGCTCGGCACGGACCGGAACTCGGTTCTCTCGCTGACGCACCAGCTCGGGCAGATTTCGGCCTATACGAATACGATCTCGAAGACGCAGATGCGCATCGACTTGATGTCCACCGCGCTGACGCGCGTGAACGACATCGTGAGCGAGACGAAGACTTCGCTTGCGACATCGGGCTTCGAACTCGTGAACGGCACGCAGACGAGCGCGCAGGTCCAGGCGGCGATGAGCTTCGACGAGATGGTGAACCTGCTCAACCTGCAGGTCGAAGACCGCTATCTCTTCGGCGGCAAGGATACGCAGACGCGCCCCGTGGCGCTGCCCGACGAGATCCTGAACGGCAGCGGCAACAAGGCGGGCCTCAAGCAGTTCATCGACGAGCGGGCGCAGGCCGACCTCGGCGCGGATGGACGCGGGCGGCTGACGCTCGGCAGCGCGGGCACGACGGTGACGCTCGCTGAAGATGCGGACCCGAGCGTCTTCGGCTTCAAGATCGCGGATGTGCAATCGAGCCTCGGCAATGTCAATGTGACGGGTCCGGCGGGTTCTCCGCTGGGCGTCGATGTCGAATTCACGGGGCTTCCGGCGGCCGGCGAGACCATCTCCTTCGAGCTCGACCTGCCGGACGGGACCACGACGACCGTGACGCTGAAGGCGACGACCAACAATCCGCCGGAAGCAGGCGAGTTCACCATCGGCGCCGATGCGGCAACGACGAGCGCCAATTTCCAGGCGGCGCTCGACACGGCGATCCAGCGCGAGGCGAATGTGACGCTGAGGGCGGCTTCGGCCGTTGAGGCGGCCGACAATTTCTTCGACTATGCGGCGGGCGGGGTTCCGCAGCGCGTCGACGGGCCGCCTTTCGACACGGCGACCGGACTTCGCGATGCGACGACCGACGACACGGTCATCTGGTACAGCGGCGATCTCGGCCCGAATGCGGGCAAGGACTTCGTGGCGCAGATCGACGAGAGCCGGCAGCTTGGCTACGGCGCGCGCGCCGACCAGGCCTCGATCCGCGATACGCTGAAGATGTCGGCGCTGCTGGCGGCGGCCGAGTACAGCGATGCGGACGATCTCGAACAGCGCGACAGCTACCGCGCGCTGACGAGCCGGGCGGGGCAGGTGCTCAACTTCACGGGCGTGCAGTCCGTCGAGAGCATCGTGACCAATCTCGGTCTCGCGGCCTCGACGCTGAGCCATACGCAGAACCGGCACGACGCCACGATGGCGACGGCGAATGAAATCCTGGGCGATATCCAGAATGCGGATCCTTACGAGGTCGGCGTGAAGCTGACGACGCTGCAGACGCAGCTTCAGGCGAGCTATCAGGTGACGTCGATGCTGTCGCAGCTCTCGCTCGTGAACTACATGCGATAGGCGACCGCCGGAACGAATGAAAGGGGCCCGTTTTCACGGGCCCTTTTTTGTTGCCGGATTTCCGGACGCAGGAATCCCCGACGTCAAAACCGGGCGGGGGAGCGGCGGTTTGCGCGGATGGAAAAACGCGTCATGCTGGAGGCCGTCAAGGCCATCGGCCAATGCAAAACAAGAAACGACGGGAGCAGCTCGATCATGAAACTCGACAGTTCGATATCCGCGGTGGTGACCGGCGGGGCGTCCGGTCTCGGCAAGGCGACGGTGACGGCGCTGCGCGGCCTCGGAGTCAAGGTTGCGATCTTCGATCTCAACAGGGAGAACGGGGAGAGGGTTGCGAAGGAGCTTGGCGCGCTCTATTGCGAGGTCAATGTGATGGACGAAGCGTCGGTCGATGCGGGCTTTGCCAAGGCGCGCGCCGCGAACGGCCAGGAGCGCTGTCTCGTGAACTGCGCCGGCGGCGGGCGCGGCGGCAAGACCATCGCGCGCGACAAGAAGACGGGCGAGATCGTTCCCTACAAGATCGCGGATTTCGAATATGTGCTGGGGCTCAATACGGTGGGCACGTTTCGCTGCGTCGTGAAGAGCGCGGCGGGCATGGCGACGCTCGATCCGCTGGAGGGCGGGGAACGCGGCGCGATCGTGAATACGGGTTCGGTTGCGGCCGAGGACGGGCAGATCGGGCAGGTGGCCTATTCGGCGGCGAAGGCGGCGATCAAAGGGATGACGCTGACGATTGCGCGCGATCTGTCGAGGGAAGGCATTCGCATCAACACGATCCTGCCGGGCATCATGGCGACGCCGCCGATGCTGGGCGTGAAGGACCGCGCGCCACAAATCTTCGAGAACCTGGCGGCATCCGTGCCTTTTCCGCCGCGTCTCGGCGATCCGTCGGAATATGCGGACCTCGCCCTGACGATGCTCCGCAACGGCTATTTCAACGGTGAGACGGTGCGGCTCGACGGTGCGATCCGCATGCCGCCGCGCTAGATGCCGGAAGGAATGAGGAAGGATCAGGCGCGGCTGTAGAGGCCCGCGGCGATCTCGCGGTTGATCATGATGAGCGTGTCGAGGAGCTTCGGCTCGGGCTCGCGGCTCGCCTGGATCTCATTCGTGCGCTTGAAGATGAAGATGGCGAGGTTCGCGATGTTCTGCTTGATCTCGCGGGGGAGCGGGTGCTCGTTTTCGGCCGCCGAGGAGGCGAAGACGGTCCAGATGCGGCGGTTGTAGGTGAGCGCGTCGTGGAGGGCGTCCATCTTTTCGTTGTCCCAGTTGTCGCGTATGCGCTGCAACTGGCCCGCCGCCCGCGTCAGGATCGTCGCTTCGAACTCTCGCGGATCCTTCGGCGCGTTGCGTGAGGCGCTGGCGTAAGCCTCATGTGCCTTTGACATTCTCCAACAGCCCCCGTTCGTACTCGATCAACTTTCGAGCTTCCTTGAGAGCTTTATACATTTCGCCAGTTAAGATTTTACTGTTGATGGCGTCGAGATAGGGCGCCGTGGAAGGCGCCGCCTGCATGACATCCTTAACGATCTGGAAATAGAGATCGTGGTGCGGGCGGGGGTCTGTCGCGAGATACATCATCTGGACGATGAGATAGACCCGCTTGCAGGGCGTGTCGGCATCGGCCGCGCGGAGAATGTCCTTCTCGCGCAGGATCGGGGTATCGCCCTCGATGAAAAGACGCGTGCGCTGGTCGTCGTTGGTGATGACGCTGTCGCCAAGGATGAAGCGTTCGCCGGGCTTGAGTTCGACTTTGAGAGCCATTGCTTGTGCGTCCTGACAGCGATTCTACGGAGAGGGTCCGCCAGTCTAGCGCGATTTGGCGCCCCCGTGCAGCCGCTCCACAAGAAAACGGCGGGAACCGGGGTTCCCGCCGTCGATTTTTCTGTCCGTCCGCCCGAGGGCGGAGGCTTATTAGCGGATGAGGTTGAGAACGCTCTGTTCCGCCTGGTTCGCGAGAGACAGCGAGCTCTGAGCGAGGGACTGACGGGTCTGCAGAGCGAGCAGGTTGGCCGCTTCCTCGTTCGTGTCGGCCAGCGTCAGGTCGCCGGCACCGCCTTCGAGAACGCTGATCAGGTTCTTCGTGAAGTCCTGACGGTTCTGCACGACCGAGAGGTTCGCGCCGAAGGTCGAGGACTGCTTGCGAAGCGTCGAGGTCGCCGTATCGAGGAGGGCAACGTCGGCGTCGATGTCGCTGAACGTCGTCTCCGTGATGCCGAGGCCCGCTGCGTCGTAGGTCACGCCCGTGATGTCCAGCTTGGACGAACCGGACTCGTTGAACTTCACGGTCAGGTTGTCGCCGTTCAGCAGGTTGATGCCGTTGAAGCTGGCGTCGGTGGCGAGCTGGTCGATCTGCGTGCGCAGACCATTGTAGTCGGTCGCGTAGGTCGAACGGGCTTCCGTGAGCGTTTCGCCGTTCTGGCCCTGCGTGCCGGAGGTCGCGATGCCGAAGCCCGCGGCGCCCGTCGCGGCAGCGGTACCGGAGATCGTGAGATCTTCGCCCGACGCCACTTCGAAGGAGAGCGCGCCGCCCGTGACCGAGACGGTGAGGCCGGCGAGCGAACCGGTCGGCGAAACGAGACCGGAAAGCGCGCTTTCGATGGCAGCAGCTGAAGAGGCCGCCGTGGCGTAGGTCGCCGTGCCGAAGACAACGCTGACAGCGGTGGCCGTGCCGATCTGGAAGGAGACCGTGCGGGCACCGGCGGAGCCGGCGATCGCGGCCACTTCAGCGGTCTTGTCGAGGGTCGTCGCGGTGGCCTTCGCCTGGAGCGCCTGGTTGGCGACCGACTTGGCCTGGTTGACGAGCTTCTGGATGGCCTTGATGCCTTCGTCGGCGGCGTTCAGCGTCTTCACGCCGAGGCTGAGCGAGTCCTGAATGGTGCCCAGATCCTGCGCACGCGAGTTCAGGCCGGAAGCCGTGAAGAAGGACTGCGGATTGTCGAGGGCGCTGGAAACTTTCAGGCCGGTCGCCAGACGGTTCTGCGTCTGAGCCATGAGCTTCGCGGTGCTCTGCAGGGTCTGCAGGTTCGAACGCACAGCGCTGTTAATGACGATATCACCCATTTGTCGTGTCCTTTCCTAGGAACGGTAATCAAGGCTCTTCCTGAGCCATGACGAGAGCATGAGCCGCTCTCGTTAAAAGGTCGTAAAACCCGTCGTTTTTTTCGGAATTTTTTTGGAAAAGTTCCGTGCACCCCGTTAAGCAAAAAGGGCGGACCCGAGGGTCCGCCCTTTGAAATCCTTGAGGATTCAATCTTAACCGAAGAGGCGAAGAACACCCTGTTCGGCCTGGTTCGCAAGCGACAGGGCAGTGGTGCCGAGCTGCTGGCGAGTCTGCAGGGCGAGCATTTTCGCACCTTCTTCGTTGGTGTCGGCGACCGTCAGCTCCGACGCGCCGGTCTCCAGCGTGTTGATGAGCGAGGCGGTGAAGTCCTGGCGGATCTGCACCACGCCGAGGTTGGCGCCGAAGGTCGAGGACTGCTGACGGAGCACGCCGGTGGCGGCATTCAGAATGTCCACGAAGGTCTGGATGTCGCCGTCGGCGGCAAAGCCATGATCGCCGGATTCATTCGGAACCGTGCCGATGTTGAGCAAGCCATCGGGCGTGAGGTCCACGCCCTCGATGTCGAGTTTCGAGGTCTGTTCATTGTTGAAGAAGACGCTGAGCAGGTCACCCTTCAGCAGGTTCACGCCCTTGTAGCTGGCGTCGCTGGCGAGCTGTTCGATCTGTTCGCGCAGATTGTTGAAGTCGGACTCGAACTTGTCGCGGTTCACGCCGTTGGTCGAAGAGGTGTGAGACCCGAGCAGGCCCACGAGGCTGACCGCAGTACCGCCATTGTCGGCGGCAACCGTAAGTTCGCGGCCGTTGGCGGCGGAGAATTCGAGCTGGCCCTCATCATTGATCATGGCTTCGAGCGGCTCGTCGCCGGTGAAGGTCGCGGCGACCCAGTCGATCAGGTCCTGCACGGTGGCGACTTCGCTCGAGTCGGCGCCGATGTCGACCGTCTCCGTCACTTCGCCGACCGTGATGGTGAGCGTGTTGCCGGTGGCCAGAGCGCCGAGGCCCGCAAGAGCGACACCACCGGTGAGGGCGGCGCCGGAGCGGTTGCCGACGATGGTCGTGGCGTTGATCTTGGTTTCGAGCGCCTGGTTCGCGACCGCCTTCATGCTCTCGACGAGCTTGAGGATCGACTTGATACCCTGGTCCGCGGCTTCCAGCGTCTTCACACCCTGGCCCATCGCATCGAGCAGGTTGTTCAGGTCGGATGCGCGGTTGTTCAGGCCCTGCGCCGTAAAGAAGGCGGTGGGGCTGTCGATCGCGCTGCGTACCTTCAAGCCCGTGGCGAGACGCAGCTGCGTTTCGTCCAGAAGCTTGGTTGTGTTCTGCATGCTGAGCAGGTTCGACCGGATTGCGCCGGAAAGGACTACATCAGCCATTGTCTCTACCCTCCAGGGTTTGGCCCAGCCGTCTCGTGGCGGCACGGGCACTACACTCGGCGTTAATCATTAATTCGGCGTAAACAACCCGAGGTTGATTGCGATTTGACTGTCCGATTGCCGATCTATGCTCCGGCAGTCTCTTCGCGGCCGAACCGGGTGCATGAGCGGCTTCGCCTTACCCTGCATCCGTCGATTGCTTCTGGCCTTCCTATTCGCAAAGGACGGGCCAGTTTGAAAAACGAGGGAAATCAACGGGTTATGGGAGGGGTGCGCCGCTGCGGCTGGCAGGAAGTTCCGTCTGCGGGGAAAGTTTTGCCGGGTGAAGGCGGCAGTTTGTCCTCTGCTTGCCGCCGGGCGGGGCGTCGGCGGGAGGGCCCTTACTTGCCGAAAAAAGCCTTCACGTCCGTGGTCATGCGGGCGGCCAGCGCCGTGCGGTTGGTCGTCCGGTCGATGGTGTAGCAGCGTATGGTGGGGAACCAGGGGAGGCGGTTCGTGCCGAGCTTCGTCCAGACGCGCTTCTGGCCATAGTGGAAGCAGGGACGGCCGAGAGCGCCTGCAAGCATGACGGGGAAGCTCGGCGGCCCGACAACGGTGTCCATGCAGGTGGTGAGCGCCGCCGCGCCCTCGATATCCTTGAAGAGGTCGAGACCGGGCATGCGGTGAAGCGTGAAGCCGAAGTCGCGCGCGAGCGCCGCGGCTTCCTCATCCACATTCGTGTACTGAAGATTGACGATCGAGACGTCCTTCGTCTCGAAGAGAGGTTTCCAGTCCGCGAGTGCGGTGTAGTAGGCCGAGCGGAGGTCGTTGATCTTGCCGGATGTCCAGGACAGGCCGATCTTCGGACCGGGGCCGAGCGTGGCGAGCCATTCGCGGCATTCGGCGAGGCGCGCCGGATCTGCCTGAAGCCCGCGGATCTCGTCGGGAAAGTCGGCGACACGGCGGCGAAGACGCCCGGCGACGAGGCCGGCAGGCGCGGTGAGGTCGAAATCGACATCGGGATAGTTGCCGAGGCCGGTGGATGCCATCGTTTCGGCGCGGACCGTCGCTTCCGGCCAGGTGCGCTGGTAGAGCGGCACGAGGCGGGCGTCCGTCTCGATGATGACGTGGCCGGCGCGGGCGATGAGGTCGGAATAGCAGGTCGAGAAGATCAGGTCGTCGCCAAGGCCCTGTTCGCGCCAGACCATGATGGTCTTGTCCGAGAGGTCCTCGTCTTCCCAGATGAGGCCGGGGAAAGGGCGGTGTGGCTGGCGCTCGCGGCAGGCGAAGCCGAAGCCGTACATATCCCAGCCGGCTTCCGTTTCACCGAGGGTGAGCAGCGTGCGGGCGAGGTTCCAGCGGGCGGCATCGCATTCCGGGTCGAGGGTGAGGCTCTTCTGGAGCGCGTCGAGCGCATCCTCGAAGCGACCGAGAATTTCATAAAGGGCGGCGAGGTTGGTCCAGGCCTGGGAGATGTTCGGGTCGATCTCGATGGCGCGGCGGTAGCAGGCCAGCGCATCGTCGAGAAGGTCGGTGCCGGTGAGAATCTTGCCGAGATTGGTCCAGGCGCGGGCCGCGTTCGGATTGATCTCGATGGCGCGGGACAGCAGATCCACCGCGGCCTGCGTCTCGCCGAGGTCGTTTTCGACATTGGCCAGATTAATGAGAACCGAGGTGTGGTCGGGATTGATTTCCAGCGCGCGGCGATAGACGGCGCGGGCCTGGTGGCGATAGCCCACAAGGGCGCAAGCGGTGGCGAGATCGAAGAGATATCCCGTTTCGGCGACGGCGGCTTCGGCGGCGCGATCGAGAAGCGCGATGGCTTCGGGTGCGCGCTCCTGCGCGATCAGGCATTGGGAAAGGCCGGTGAGGGCGACGACATGGCCCGCGTCGGCGGCCAGCACCTTGCGGTAGCGGGCTTCGGCGTCGGCATAGCGCTCGCGCGCCTGAAGGCGCTGGCCCTGTGCGAGCTTCTTTTCGATTTCGCCATCGACAGCGATGCGCCGCTTGCTCAAGCCAGACATGTCCAGATTTGCCCCCGCGAACCCTGATCGGCCGTTTCCGACCTAATTGGTGCGTATCATTCGGTCTGTCATGGTTACGGTCCGGTTAACGGGCCGGTCAACAGGTCCGATCCGGACCTGCCGATTATGCGCGGGAGTCGAGGGTCAGGGAACCAGAGCCCGCGGAGCTGCCGGGGCGCCGTGCGGCGGCCGCCGCGTTGGGCCCATAACCGAGAGCGGGCGCGCTGCGCTCGCTCATGGCATTCGCGACCATGCGAATGAGGCCTTCGGAGACGGATTTCGCAGCGGTGAGCGCCTCGCCGTTCAGCGCGAGGGCGCGGTCGAGCTCGCCCATCGCCGATTTGAGGCGGGAAACCCGCTCTGAGGGGGCCCGATCGAGCAGGTTCCGGTGGCCGCGAACGGCCATGACGTCCATCGCGTAATCGTTGGCGAGGCGGATCTTTTCCGGCTGGAGGGCCGCAACCTCGGCCTGTGCGCGGTCGCGCAGCAAATCCGTTTCGCGGCGGATGACCGAGGTCAGGCCGGTGGTAAGCGCGAGCAGCCGGTCCACGAGTTCGATGGGCTGCAAGGTCTCGGCCGGAATGCGGCCCTGCTGAGCGCTCATTGCGATACCTCCTGCATTTTCAGCATTTCGCGGTAGACGCTGTCGGCAAGGCCGATGCCGCCCGACTTCGCCATTTGCTGGCCGTACTGGTCGACGAGAAGAGAACTGAACATGGTTTCGCCCGGCCCGCCGCCGAAGGCGCTCTCCTGGTCCTCAAGACCCTTGAACATCGACTGGAAGAGCGTCGAAACGAACTGCGCCTCGAATTCCTTCGCCGCTTCCCATGTACGCGGGTCGCGCCCGTCTTCGATGGCCGCCGCCGCTTTGGCTGCCGGGCGGGCCTGAGACAGATACATATAGGTGGGGAGGGCGGAGAGGGCTTCCATTACATCACCTCGATTTCCGCCTGGAGCGCACCTGCCGACTTGATGGCCTGCAGGATCGTGATCATGTCGCGGGGGCTGACGCCGAGAGCGTTCAGGCCGTCGACCAGCTCCTTCAGGGAAATGCTGCCGTCGATGATGCCGAGCTGCTTGCCCTGTTCCTCGTCCACCTCGATGTCGGTACGAGGTACGACCACGGTGTCGCCCTGCGTGGAGAAGGGGGAGGGCTGGCTGACCTGCGGCGTCTCGCTGACGGAGATGGTGAGATTGCCCTGGGCAATCGCGACCTTGCTGACGCGCACGTCCTGACCCATGACGATGACGCCCGAGGACTCGTCGATGACGACGCGGGCAGCGAGATCCGGCTGCACGCGGAGCTGCTCGATGTCGGTGAGGAGCGCCACGACGCCGCCGCGATAGGCCTGCGGCACGTTGAGCTGCACGGTGGTGGAGTTGTCGGCGGAGGCGGTCTGCGTGCCGAGATAGGTGTTGATGGCGGTGGCGACGCGTTGCGCCGTCGTCAGGTCCGGATTGCGGAGCGAGAGCCGGAGGCTGCGCAGATCGGCGAGCTGGAAGTCGATCTCGCGCTCCACGATGGCGCCGTTCGCGATGCGGCCGTTGGTGGGGACGCCGCGCGTGACCGACGCGGCCTCGCCCTGAGCGGCGAAACCGCCGGTGGCGAGCGGGCCCTGCGCCACGGCATAGACCTGGCCGTCGGCGCCCATCAGCGGGGTGACGAGAAGGACGCCGCCCTGGAGGTTGGTGGCGTCGCCCAGCGCGCTCACCGTTACATCGATGCGGGTGCCCTGAGCGGCGAAGGCGGGAAGATTGGCCGAGACCATGACGGCGGCGACGTTGGCCGTCTTCATGTTGGTGCCGCGCGTGTTGACGCCGAGCCGCTCAAGCATGCCGGTCAGGCTCTGCTGGGTGAAGGGGGCGTTCCGGAGCGTATCGCCCGTGCCGTTGAGGCCGACAACGAGGCCGTAGCCGACCAGCATGTTGTCGCGGATGCCCTCGACATCGACGATGTCCTTGATGCGCGAGCTTGCCCCGGCGCTCGCGGGAAGGCCCGCAAAGCAGGCGGCCGCGATGAGCACGAGGAGAGTCCGAAGAGAAAAGGCGGGAAGCCGGAACATGGGTCGACCGATCAATCGCTTGCGATACGGGCGGTATCTAGCGAAAGCCGTGCCATGGGCGAGACAGGGGGTCTGTTTTTTCAAGTGATTGTTTTTATTGAGTTTTTATTACGTCTTTGGCCTGCCCGGGGCGGAGGCCCGGGGCGGTCTGCGGAAGCTCCTGCCGGTCTCCGGCAAATCCTGCCGGGCGCTTGCCTGTGCCTGTCATCAGGCTTAACGCGGATTTAACACCCCGAAGTCCATTCTGGAGGGACCAGGGCGGCTTTCCGCCTTCAAGCATCCGGATCGGGGGGCGACCCAGATGAAGATCGGACAGACCAGAGCGGCTTCCCAGGGGGGAGCGGCAAGAGGCGCCCAGGCGCGCTCGGGTGGCAGCGGCTTCGCGCCGGCAGGCGCGTCCGAGGCGCGGGGTACGGCGGGACTTTCCGGCCTTGCCTCGCTCAGTGCGGTCGATGCGCTGCTGGCCCTCCAGGAAACACCCCAGAGCGACGATGCGCTCCATTCACCGCGCCGCAGGGCGATCCGCCGGGGCGAGGAGATGCTCGACATCCTGGACGAGATCAAGCTCTCGCTTCTCATGGGGCAGTTGCCGAAGGCCAAGCTTTCCCGCCTTCTTTCGGTGGTCGAGCGGCAGAACGGCACGTTCAACGACCCGCGCCTCGGCGAGGTTCTCGCCGAAATCGAACTTCGGGCGAGGGTGGAGCTTGCCAAGTTCGGTACCTATACCAAAGACTAGGTAAGCGCCGCCAAACGGCTGAAACCGCGGATTTTTCCCGCACCGGATTTCACATATATTTCACCGGCTTGGGCTGGGCTGGCCTGTTGAGAATCGTGAACGGCCTCCCTATACTCCGCCGCGCTTCGGCAGGGGCCAGCGGAGCGAATTTGATATTTGAGACCCGGCAGTGGCTGAGCCCGTTTTCAAATGTCCAATTCAGAAGCTCACCGGTTTCATGGAATTGCCGATGGTCCTCTGATCCCGACGCTTGCTCGCGACCATGCGGGCCCAGGGAGGCAAATGCCGAAATCGGACCACCGGCGTCAGAGAGAGATTGCGTAGATGGCCATACGTTTGCCCAAAGGCTACATGCCGTCAGACGACGAGCCGTTCATGAACAAGCGGCAGAAAGAGTATTTCCGCCGCAAGCTCGAGAAATGGAAAGAGGACATCCTCGTCGAGAACCGCGAGACGCTGCAGCATTTGCAGGACGACTCGGTTCAGCATCCGGACCTCGCGGACCGGGCCTCTTCCGAAACCGAACGCTCGCTCGAACTCAGAACACGCGACCGCCAGCGCAAGCTCATTGCCAAGATCGATGCGGCGCTGCGCCGGATCGAGGACGGCACTTACGGTTACTGCGAAGAGACGGGCGAGCCGATCAGCCTGAAGCGGCTCGATGCGCGTCCGATCGCGACGCTGTCCATCGAAGCGCAGGAACGTCACGAGCGGCGCGAGAAGGTCTATCGCGACGATTGATGTCCTTTCCGGCTCTCCTTATCCGGACAATGAAAAACGCGGCCTCCCGAAAGAGGCCGCGTTTTCCGTTTTTGCGTGCCGGTGCTGCGGCGACGTCAGAAGGGCATGATGATGTCGAAGAGCTGCTGGCCGTAGCGCGGCTGCTGCATGTCGCTGATCTGTCCCTCGCCGCCATAGGAGATGCGGGCCTCGGCGATCTGCGTGTGCTGAACGGTGTTGGTGTTCGAAATGTCTTCCGGGCGAACGATGCCGCTGACAAGCAGATCGCGGACCTCGTAGTTCACGCGGACCTGCTGGCGGCCGGCGATGACAAGGTTGCCGTTGGGGAGGACCTGCGTGACGACGGCCGCGACGGTGAGGTCGATCGTCTCCTTGCGGTCGACGGACCCTTCGCCCGCGCTCGATCCATCGCTGGAGAGATCGGCGAGGCTTGTGTTGTCGACGGCATCGGGGAAGACCTTGCCGAGATAGGATTCGTAACCGAAAAGATTGTTCACGCCCGCGCTCTCGGAATTCGAGCGGCTGCGCTTCGTCGAGTTGTTCACCTTCGCGCTGTCCGCCACGTTGATGAGGACGGTCAGGATGTCGCCGATGCGGGCGGCGCGCTGATCGCGGAAGAAGGCGCGCGAGCCCGACCGCCAGAGCGAGTTGGGCTGGTAGACGATTTCCTCCGGCGCCGGCATGGGCATGGCGACGGTGGTCGGGGGCGAGACCATGGGCGAAAGATCCGGCGCCTTGCCGATGTTCGAGATGCGTTCTGCGGCGTTGCACCCCGCAAGCGTGGCGGCGAGAAACGCGATAACGGCGAGGCGGACACAGGTACTGGCGAACATTTTTCTCTGGCCTTTTGAGGTCGGAACCGAGGATAGGACGGGCTCTTGTTACGAGGGGCTGTTGCCTCGGGCGAGGCTTGCCGCACGGGCAGCGCCCGGCGCGTCGATGCGGATCATGTTGGGGCCTTCCACGACGCCCTGGACTGTGCGGTTCGAGCGGATATTCAAGACACTGACGATATCGCCGACGGCGCCGCTTTCGAGCGCGCGGCCGCGGGCCGTGAGCGTGAGCGCGCCGGAAACGAAGGTCATGTCGACCTGCGCGCCCTTGTCGACGACGAGGGGAGGCTGCATGTCGGCGATCCGCATGGGTTCGCCCGCCCGCGCCGGACGGCGCGGCGACATGCCGACGAGATGCTCAAGCGAAGTTACGATGTTCTGGCCTACGCGGTTCGAGGGCAGACGCACCCAGTCGATATCGTGCTGGCGGACGACCTCGCCGGGCTGCATGTCGCGTGTGAGGACCGGCACATCCGTCACGGGATAGGCACGGCCTGCGACGCGGCGGAGCGGGCTCAGCATGTCGCCCGCAGGCGCGCGGAGAATGGCGGTGAAGGCGCCGCTCCGGTGGTTGAAGGAGAGTTGCTCGACCTTGACGGTCGGCTCGTCGCCGTCGGCGACCTGGACGCCTGCCATGCCGTTCGCGAAATCGACCTGAAGCGTCGAGGCGGAGGGAAGGGCGGAGGACTGCGCCTCAATGGCCGACGAGATGGCGGCGGCGACATCGTCGTCCGGTACGGCCACGCCGCTGCGCCCGATGACGATGTGGGTGAGGCCGGCGTCGTTGCGCCAGTCGATGCCATTGCGCCGCGCGGCGAGCGAGATGCGGGAAACCGAGATCTCCGCGCGGGCACCCGGCGCTGGCGCCGGGGCGACGACGACCGAGGCGGCTTTGCCCGCATCGTCGAAGATATCGCCGAGCGTGACCGTTTCGTCCGAAACCGTGACGGCGGGGCGAAGCTCCGCCGCACCCGTGCCAGTGGTGAAGCCGGCGGCAACGAGAAGAGCGAGTATGGCGATACGCGGGGACATGAGGGTCATCCGTTGTTACTTCACGTTCGAGGTGACCGACATCATTTCGTCGGTGGCGGTAATGACCTTGGCGTTCATCTCGTAGGCGCGCTGGGCGGTGATGAGCGTGGTGATTTCGCTCACCGCGTTCACGTTCGAGGTTTCGAGAAAACCCTGCAGCACGCTGCCGATACCGTCCGAGGCGGGGGTGCCGAGCGTGGGCGCGCCGCTCGCGGCGGTCTCGATGAAGAGGTTGCTGCCGAGCGGATCGAGGCCCGCCTCGTTCGCGAAGGCGGCGAGTTCGATCTGGCCGACGACCTGGGCGTCGGTCTGGCCCTGAAGAGTGACCTGCACCTGGCCGTCGTTGCTGATCGTAATATCGGTCGCTTCCTGCGGAATGGTGATGCCGGGCGCGAGGGTGTAGCCGTCCGCCGTTACGAGCTGGCCGTCGGGGCTGATCTGGAAGGAGCCCGCGCGGGTGTAGGCATCTTCGCCGCTCGGCATTTCGACGCGGAAATAGCCGCGGCCCTGGATGGCTATGTCGAGCTTGTTCTCGGTGTTGTCGAGGTTGCCCTGCGTCATGATGCGATAGACGGAGCCCGTCTTCACGCCGAGGCCGACCTGCACACCCGCTGGCACGATGGTGCCGGCGTCCGACGAGTTGGTGCCGACGCGGCGCAGGTTCTGATAGAGCAGATCCTGGAACTCCGCGCGCTGACGCTTGAAGCCCGAGGTGCTCATGTTCGCGATGTTGTTCGAGATGACCTCGACATTGAGCTGCTGGGCCATCATGCCGGTGGCGGCGATGCTGAGCGACTGCATGGACTTTCTTCCTTACTTCCCTGAAGGGGCGGGCGCGGCGTCAGGCCGCCGTCCCGAGTTCCTGAATGGCCTGGCGACGCATCTGGTCTGCCTGGTCTATGAGTTTCTGGGCGCTCGCATAGGAACGCGAGACGTCGATCATGTTGGTCATCTCGACGATGGGCTGCACGTTCGAGCCTTCGAGCGCGCCCTGCACGAGGCGGGTGTTTTCAACGGGGATTTCCGCCTGGGCCGTGTCGAGCATGGTGTCGCCGACATTGCGCATGTCCTGCGGATTTTCGAAGGAAACGACGGCAAGCTTGCCGCGCTGACCTTGATCCGTGGAGATCGTGCCGTCGCGGGCGATGGAGATGCCGGTCTCATCCTGGGCAAAGCGGATCGGCGCGCCCGCATCGGTGAGGACGAGGGCGCCGGTGGAGGTGGCGAGCTGGCCTTCGGCGTCGAGACTGAAGTGGCCGTTGCGCGTGTAGAGGACGCCGGTTTCCGTCTGCACACGGAAGAAGCCCTCGCCGGCGATCGCCACGTCAAAGGGGTTTGCCGTCGTCTGGATCGCGCCGTCGCGCATGTTGCGATGCTGGCCGTAGTCCTGGACGAAGGTGATGTTGCCACCCGCGCTCTCCTCGGAGGCATCGGGCATGAGGAACTGCTCGAAGAGCATCGCTTCCGACTTGTAGGCGGTCGTATTCATGTTCGCGAGATTGTTCGCGATGGTCGCCATTTCTCGCGTCATCGCCATCTGACGCGAGAGGCCTATGAGCAGAGCGTTTTCCATGCCGGTTCCCAGGTCCTTGAGCGCAGGTCTTGCGCTGCCCGGCTATGTGCAGGGGCTGTGCCAGATCGAAAACTTAATTAAATCAATAGCTTGAAGAGTTTCGCCGGCGACCGGACGGGTGTTTCGGGCAGGCTTTACCGGGCAGTTTCTGCCGTGCAGCCGGCACGGCCCGCCGGTCCGCTCATCCATAGAGACATCCGGCACAAGAATGGCCGTCCGGAAGCGCAACCGCGAACGCTTCGTTAACCAAAGTCAGCGAGCATCCGGTTGTAACGAGCCAGGCCGGAAGCAGCATCGCTTTTCCGGCGGCAATCTGTGCAGAAGGTGGGGCGGTTCAGATGGCCGATGTCGACGCCGAAATTCCCGAGGGAGACGAAGAAGAAGGAGCCGCGGCAGCGCCGAAGCGCCGGCTCGCGGGCAAGGTTCTCGTTCTCTATATCGTGCTGCCCGTGCTGCTCCTCGTTGGGGCGGGCGTGGGCGTTTACATGTCCGGCCTTCTCGGCGGCGGCGAGAGCGAGGAGGCGGTGGCCGAGGTTGCGCCCGATCCCGTGTTCTTCGACATGCCCGATTTTCTCGTGAACCTCTCCGGCCCGCCGCCGCAGCACTATCTCAAGATGCGCGTCGCGCTGCAGATCACCAGCAAGGAGGCCGTGCCGCAGCTCGAAATGGAGATGCCGCGCGTGCTCGACGGTTTCCAGACCTTCCTGCGTGAGCTTCGTCCGGAGGACCTCGAGGGGTCACGCGGCATGCTCTACCTCAAGGAGGAGCTGCTTCGCCGCCTCAATCTCGCCACGCAAGAGCCGATCGTCACCGACGTGCTCTTCAAGGAAATCATCGTTCAGTAGCAGTCAGCGGGAAGTATCCGAGATGCCGGAAAGCGATACCCTCGAACAGGAAGCGATGAATGCGACCGCCGAAGCGGCCGCAGCCGCACCGGAGCGCGTGCTCAACCAGGACGAGATCGACAGCCTGCTCGGTTTCGAAGTGGACGAAGAAGCGGCGCCGGAACGGCACGGGATCGACGCCATCGTGAACTCGGCGCTCGTCTCCTACGAGCGCCTGCCGATGCTCGAAATCGTCTTCGACCGCCTCGTGCGCCTGATGACCGTGTCGCTCAGAAACTTTACGTCCGACAACGTCGAGGTCTCGCTCGACAACGTGTCGTCGATCCGCTTCGGCGACTACCTGAATTCAATTCCGTTGCCGGCCATTCTCGCCGTGTTCCGTGCGAAGCAGTGGGACAATTACGGCATGTTCACGGTCGACTCGAACCTGATCTATTCGATCGTCGACGTGCTGCTCGGCGGACGGCGCGGCACGGCGGCCATGCGCATCGAAGGCCGGCCCTATACGACCATCGAACTCAATCTCGTCCAGCGCATGATCGAGGTCGTGATACAGGACGTGCAGGCGGCCTTCGAGCCGCTGTCGCCGGTGACGCTCGAACTCGACCGGATGGAAACCAATCCGCGCTTCGCGGCCATTGCGCGGCCCGCCAATGCGGCGATCCTCGTGAAGCTGCGCGTGGACATGGAAGATCGCGGCGGGCGCATCGAAATGCTGCTGCCCTATGCGACGCTCGAACCGATTCGAGAGCTGCTTCTGCAGATGTTCATGGGCGAGAAGTTCGGGCGCGATTCGATCTGGGAAAGCCATCTCGCGACGGAGCTCTGGTCGACGCGGGTGCCGCTGGAAGCGGTGCTCGACGAGCAGATGCTGACGCTGCGCGACGTCATGAATTTCCAGGTTGGACAAACGCTCATGCTCAACAACGCGCCGGACGGTGCGATCGACCTGCGTTGCGGCGGCGTGAAGCTCGGACGGGGCCGGATGGGCCGCGTGGGCAATCACGTTGCAGTGCGCGTCGAACAGGCGATCCGTCATGCGCGGCGCGGCCCGGCCATTGCCGCGCCGGAAGCGGATGCAGGTTCTCCCGAAGTCAAGATTGCAGGACCCGAGAAATGACGGTTCTTTCCAGTGTGCCGATCGGTCTCATGCTCGAAATCATCGTCTGCGTGTTTCTTGCCGCGACCATCGCCTATTGCGCGATGCTGGATCGCAGGCTGCGCGCCATGCGTTCCGGCCAGGACGGCTTGCGCGAGCTGGTGGGCGAACTCAACACCGCGACGCAACGCGCCGCATCGGCCATCGACGCGCTGAAGCAGGCGAGCGCCGCCACGGGCGCGGAGCTTGGCGACGGCGTCACGCGGGCACGCGCGCTCGCCGATGAGCTTTCGCTCATGATCGAATCCGGCGAGAGGATCGCCGAACGGCTTGGGCGGGGCGTGGCACCGGCCGAGCGCATGGCATCGCCGCGCGCGCCGCTGCAACCCGCCGCCGGACCGCGCCATGCGGCGCCGTCACCTACAGCGCGCGATGCGGCTGTCGCTGCACGCGCCGCGAACCAGCTTCTCGAGGCGCTGAAGAAGGCACGCTGAGTTCAATCTACAGGGAAACCGAATGCTCGACCGTCTTCGCCTTCTTCCGACCGTCATTCTCTGCGCCTCGCTGCTGCTGGTGCTGAAGCTCGCCGATCTTGCAACCGGCGGCGAGGGCAGCGCGACGATCTCGGCGATCTCGATTGCCCAGGCCAGCGCGCCGGAGGAGAAATCCGGCGAAGAAGCCGAAGCGCATGGCGAGGCTGCGGGCCATGGCGACACGGCGGCCGGCGAGACGGCTGCCGCTGTGCCCCCGGCGCCGGCTCCTACCGCCGAACCGGAAATCAGCAAGTCGGAACGCACCGTGCTGCAGAGCCTTGCCTCGCGGCGCAAGGAACTCGATACGCGTGCCGGGGAACTCGACACGCGCGAACAATTGCTCGCCGCCGCCGAAAGGCGCGTCGAGGAACGGATTGCCGAGCTGAAAGAAATCGAAGCGCGGATCAACGAACGGATCGGCGCGGAAGACGAGGCGAACGAGGCGCGGATCGCCGGGCTCGTGTCGATGTATGAGACCATGAAGCCGAAGGATGCGGCACGCATTTTCGAACGTCTCGACATGGGCGTGCTGCTCGACGTGGTGATGCGGATGCAGCCGCGGAAGATGGCCGCCGTGCTGGCCGCCATGGATCCCGTCGTGGCACAGGACCTCACCGTCGAGCTTGCAACCGGCGACCGGCTTTCCGGAATCCGGGCGGGTGAGAGCGCGGATGAGGCCGAGACGCCCGCAACAGTGCCCGGCGGCGGCGAAAAAGCCAGCTAATCCGCCCTTTTGCCTTCGCACCCTTAAGCCCCACTTAACCGGCGATGCCTAGACTGCCCGATGACGGCAGAAAGCCGTCATTCGTGGGCAGAAGCTTTTGGGACGCAGCGGCGTGACTCGATCTCACCGAAATTCCGAGCAACAGGAGACTGTCGGCATGCGCTTTCGCGCTTTGGCGGCGATTACCGGCCTGTTCCTGCTCGCTGCGGCACTCGCGCCCGCCGCCCGCGCCGCCGAAGCCACGACGCTGTCGCTCAGCGAACGGGACGGCTATGGCCGCATGGTCTTCACCTTTCCAGGCAAGGTTCCCGGCTACCGCGCCACGATCAACGCCGGCATTCTCGTTCTTCAGTTCGACAAGCCTTTCGATGCGGATACCGAGGAATTCGTCCGCCAGATGCCGCGCTATGTGGCGCTGGCCCGGCGGGACGGCGACAAGGGCACCATTCGCCTCGCGCTGACGACGGACTTCTGGCTCGATACGAAGCAGGCCGAGAACTCCGTCTATGTCGATCTCATGCCGCCCAGCTGGAGCGGCAAGCCGCCGCCGCTGCCGGCAGATGTGCAGGCTCGGCTCGATGCCGCCGCAGAAAAGAAGCGGGCGGAGGCGGAAGCGGAGCTTGCGGCCAAGGCGCTGGGGGTCGAAAAGCCCACGATCGAAAAGCCCGGCCTCGCGGTGCGTGTCGCGGCGCGCGAGGGCATGACGCGGCTTGTTTTCGACTGGAACCAGCCCGTTCTCTATTCGCTTGTGGAGCGGGAGGGGCTTGCCACCATTACGTTCGACCGCTCGGCCCGAGTGGACCTCGCGCCGCTGCGTGCCGACCCGCCGCCCTATCTCAGTCATGCGAGCGCTCTCGAACATGATGGCAGGCTTGCCATTGTGCTGACGCTGAAACCCGGCGTGAGCGTGAGTGACTTCCGCGAGGATATGAGCGTGGTGCTGGACCTGAAGCCTTCGGGCGGCAGCATCGCCCCGGAAGCGCAGGCGGCAGCCGACGAGCTCACCTCGTCGCAGACCTACGGCGCGGAGAAGGCGGACAGCGAGAAAGAGGCCCACGGCCCGACGAATATCCTGCCGAAAGCGGCGCAGACTGAAGCCGAAGAGGGCGCGGAAGCGCAGGCAGAGGCGGCATCGCCGGAGGATTCCGCCGAGGAGCGAATCGCAACCAACCCGCTGCCCCAGGGGGGGCGGCCGGAAGGCAAGGCGGTGGTGCGTTTCGCGCCGGGCCGGAGCGGGACCGACATCCTGGTCGAATGGCCGGAGCCTGTGGGCGCCGCTGTATTCGAAAGGGCAGACAGACTCTGGATCGTGTTCGATGCGGCGATGCCGCTCGATACAACGGATGCAATACCGGAAAAGCTCGGTTCGTTCGGCACGCCGGAGGTTCTGGCCTTCGAGGAAGGGACCGCGCTTGTCGTGCCGCTGAGCGAAAAGGTTTTGATCGGCGCTGTGGAGGAAGGTGCGTCCTGGCGTATTTCCGCCGGTGAGACGCTGACCACCACGGGACGGCCGATATCGCTTTCGCGAAGCTGGCGTGAGGACGGGCGCGGCAGCGTCGCGTTCGATCTCAAGGCTACGCGCAAGATACTGAGGATGCGCGATCCGCTTGTCGGTGACGACATCGTGGTGGCGACGGCGCGCGGCCCCGTGCAGTCCATGCAGACGCCGCGGAGCTTCGTCGAATTCCAGGCTCTGCAGACCGCGCAAGGTCTCGCCATTGTTCCTGTGGCGGACGATGTGAATGTGGCGGCGGCACCCGACCATGTGATCGTGTCGCGGCGCGAGGGGCTTGTGCTGTCCGCAGGCGGCGGCGGTCCCGAAGCGCCGGAGGCGGAAGGCACTTCGGTTGCTGCGGTAAAAGCGCCGGCCGAGATGCATTTCGCGGAATGGCGCAATGCGCCGGGCAAGAATTTCACCGAGCGGCGGCAATATTATCTCGCGCGGCTTGCGAATGCGCGAACGCAGGAGCTGGGTGATCTGCGCTTCGCCTATGGCCGCTTCCTACTCGGCAACGGACTTGCGCCGGAGGCGCTGGCGGCCTTTGCAGGCGCGCTCGAGGCCGAACAGAAGTTCGTGAACGACCCCGCCTTCCGCGCCGCCAAAGGCGTCGCAAACGTGTTGAGCGGACGTTATGTCGAGGCCATGGCCGATCTTTCGGCGACCGGTCTTGAAAATGCGCCCCACGCCGCGGCATGGCGAGGGCTTGCGCGGGCGGAACTCGGGCACTGGGAAGAGGCTCGCGCACAATTCGGACTTGCTGGCGCCATTCTCGATGCCTTCGACGACGATTTGCGCACGCGCTTCAGGACAGGGGCCGCCGTCGCGGCCCTCAAGGGCGGCGATGTCAATTCGGCGGAAGCCTATGTGGCGGGCTTCCCGGCCGCACCGGGGAGTGCGAAGGCGAAGGCCGAAATTCTGCTCGTTCGCGCCATGACGGACGATGCGCGTTCGGGTGGAGAATCGGCGCTGGCGCGATACGACGCGGCGATCGCGACAAACTATCCGCCGGTGGCGGCGCGCGCTCGGTTCGGGAAGGCGATGCTGCAGCACAAGCGCGGCGAGATCGACGGGGAGACCTTTGCAAAGGAACTCGAAAGCCTGCGCTATGCATGGCGCGGTGATGCGCTCGAACTCGAAGTCCTGACGCGGCTCACGACTTTCCGGCTGGAAGAGGGAGAGATCGGCGAAGCGCTGAAGCAGATGCAGACGGCGACCGCGAACTATCCCGACAGCGAGGAAGCGCACAAGATGAATGTGCGCATGTCCGATATCTTCGCGGACTATTTCCTCAGCGATGCCATCAAGGAAATGGAGCCGGTGCAGGCGCTTGCCTTTTTCGACAGCTTCAAGGAACTGACGCCCATCGGGCAGAAGGGCGACGAAATGATCCGCGCCCTTGCGGAACGGCTCGTCGAGGTCGACCTGCTGACACAGGCCGAGCAACTACTCGACTATCAGGTCGCGAACCGGCTTCACGGCGGTGTCGCCAAGGCGCAGGTCGCGGCGCGACTTGCCTCGATCTACCTGGTCGACCAGAAGCCGGAGCAGGCGCTTGCGGCGCTTCGGGCCACGAAGCAGAACCTCCTGCCGGAGGCGCTTGCCGAGCGGCGCATGCTGCTGGAAGCGCGGGCGCTGGCCGAGAGCAAGCAGTACGACAATGCGCTCGATCTGCTGGAAGGCCGGAAGGACAATATCTCGGCGCGGCTCCGCGCGGATACGCTCTGGGACGCGGGACGCTGGCCGGAGGCAGGTGCCTCGATCGAAATGTTCCTCGGCGAGAGCTGGAAGTACGATCAGACACTGGACGACGAGACGCGGCTTCTCGTGATGCGCGGTGCCATCGCCTATTCGCTGGCGGGCGACGAGAACGGGTTGTCGAGGCTCAGGGCAAAGTTCGGAGAGGCAATGAGCATGAGCCCCGATGCGAGCGCCTTCGCGGTCGTCTCCGAGCCCATCGTGGAGCAGGGCGTGGCCTTCCGGGAAATGACGAGCCGGATCGCTTCGGTCGATACGCTCGAACGCTTCCTGGCGTCGCTGCGGGTCGAAGGGACACCGGCGCTCAACTGAGCGCCGGCAAAGGCTTCGTCCGCTTCCTCAGGTGCCGAAGCTCTGCACCAGGCTGCCGGCAATCAGCGACCAGCCATCCACCAGGACGAAGAAGATCAGCTTGAAGGGCAGCGAGATGATGACCGGTGGCAGCATCATCATGCCCATCGACATGAGGACGGAGGCAACCACCATGTCGATCACGATGAAGGGCAGGAAGACGAGGAAGCCGATTTCGAAGGCGCGGCGGAGCTCGCTGATCATGAAGGCGGGAACCAGCACCTGAAGGCCGATTTCCTCGGCCTGTTCGGGTTCGGGCGCGTTGGAAAGGTCGACGAAGAGCTGCAGATCGGCCTTGCGGACCTGCTTCAGCATGAAAGCCTTGAAGGGCACGCTGGCGCGATCGAAGGCTTCGCCCGTTTCCATCTGCTGGTTCATCAGCGGTTCGACGCCGTCTTCATAGGCGGCGGTGAAGGTCGGCATCATGACGAAGGCGGTGAGGAAGAGCGCAAGGCTGACCAGCACCGCATTCGGCGGCGACTGCTGCATGCCGAGCGCCGTGCGCAGGAGGCCGAGCACCACGATGATGCGGACGAAAGACGTCACCATGATGAGGATCGACGGCGCGAGGCTGAGGATCGTGACGAGCGCGACGATCTGGACGACATGATCGGTGAGGCCGAGCCCGTCCGAAAGGTCGACCTGGATCGTTTCGGCGGCGGCCGGATGCGCGAAGGCGAAGCTCAGCGCCACGAGGCCGAGGACGCTGGCGAGACGCGAGAAGTTGACCACCTTCATGACAGCGATGATTTTCCAGGACATAATTTTTCGGGGGGCGATCACGCGCGGCGCTCCTTGATGAATTCCACGATGCGCTGGAACTGGACGACATGCGCCGGCAGCGCCATCTGAGCCGGCGCGGTTGCGCCCGTCTCGGTCTGTTCCGTTTCGACGGGGAGGGGGGCGTCGATACCTGCCTCGATGAGGAGGGGATGTTCACCGCCAGTCAGGATCAGGTGCTCCTTGCCGTCCCGGCGGATCAGCAGAAGACGATGCTTCGCGTCGACAGACTTCACCTCGACGATGCCGAGGCGGCGCTGACCGCCGACGGCGGAGACGCCGGGCACCAGACCGAACTTGCGCGCGAGGATCGCGCAGACACCGATCAGCCCAAGGATGAATGCAAGTGCCGCAACGAACCGGAAGATTTCCGAGAAGTCCATATTGGATTTACCCCCACAGGAAACGGCCAGAGACCGTCCGTCATGGGGAAGAATTTGCCGCGTCACGCTTAATGCCGGGTTAAGGGCGGGAGAATCCGGGCGCTTCTCTGGTTACCCGTTTGTGAACGAACCGGGTCATTCTTGCCGCGTTAGCACGATCTTAACGCTCGGGCGCAACACTCGACCCTGCCGCCAAGGAATGCGTGGCTTCTAGTTCCGGCCGTTTGATCGCTCAGAATGAGTGTTCGGAGAGCCGGTCGCGGGGGCACGCGGGCGATGGCAATCGGCGATCTTCCCATCTTCGAAATGATGAAGCAGCGGATGCAGTGGCTGACCGCGCGGCAGCAGGTGCTCGCGCAGAACGTCGCCAATGCCGACACGCCGGGCTATACGGCGCGCGACCTCAAGCAACTCGATTTCGGCACGATGATGGAGCGGAGCGGCCTTGCGCTTCGTCCCGCTGCAACGCAGGCAGGCCATATCGGCAGTCCGGTGACGGGCGGCGGACGGAGCTTTCACACCGGCCAGGCGACGGGCGGGGAAGTCATCAAGCAGCCCGATTTCGAGACCTCGCCCACGGGCAATTCCGTGGTGCTGGAAGACCAGATGATCAAGGTCGCGCAGAACCAGATGGATTACCAGACGGTGACCGGCCTTTATTCGAAGAGCCTCGAGCTCATCAAGATCGCACTCGGCCGTAGCTGAGACGGACTGAAAGGGAGAGACGCAACATGAGCGCCATGGACCTGATCAAATCGATGATGGTGGCGGCCTCCGGGCTCAAGGCCCAGAGCGGGCGCATGCGCGTCATCGCCGAAAACATCGCGAATGCGGATTCGACCGCGCGCGTTCCGGGCGGCGATCCCTACCAGCGCAAGATCGTGACTTTCGAGGACAAGCTCAACCGGGAGATCGGCGCGCATACCGTGACGCTCGGCCGGCCGGTGCGCGACAATGCCGAATTCGGCCTCAAATACATGCCGGGTCATCCGGGCGCCGACGAGAACGGCTACGTCAAGACGCCGAACGTCAACGGCATGATCGAGGCCATGGACATGCGCGAGGCGCAGCGCAGCTACGAGGCCAACCTCAATCTCATCCAGGCATCCCGCCGCATGATCTCGCAGACGATCGACATTCTGCGCAAGTGACGGCTGAAGCGAGGGGAGCTCGAGCGACATGACGACCATTCCGGCATCGACAGTGCTCAACGCCTATGCCCGCGCCGCGGGGATGGGCTCCGGCAACCAGACGCCGCAGGCCGGCGCCGCAAAGGATGCAGCCGGCGGCTTCGGCGACATGCTGAAGCAGGCGATCAACGAAAGCGTCGAGACGTCCAAGGGTGGCGAACAGAAGATGGCGGCCGTTACGGGCGGCACCAGCGGCAACATCGTCGACGTGGTGACGGCGGTGGCCGAGGCCGAGACGACGCTGCAAACGGTTGTGACCGTGCGAGACAAGGTCATCACGGCTTATCAGGAAATCATGCGCATGCCGATCTGACGGCAGCGACGGGGGCAAATAACAAAAATGACGGGACCTGAAATTCTCGACCTCGCGCGGCAGGCGATTTATGTGCAGCTCGAGGTTTCGGCGCCGATGATGGTGGTCGCGCTTGTTGTGGGCCTTGCGATCGCGCTTTTGCAGGCGCTGACGCAGGTTCAGGAAATGACCCTCGTCTTCGTGCCGAAGATCGTGGCGATCTTTCTGACGCTGCTGATTGCACTACCCTTCATGGCGCAATCGCTGAGCGGCTTCATGAACCTCGTCGCGCAGAAGATCGTGACCGGTTAGCAGCGGACGCCGCATTCCATGATCACGGTCGACTTCCTGCCGCAAACGGCTTTCACCTTCATGCTGATCTTCTCGCGGCTCGCGGCGATGATCATGCTGCTGCCGGCGCTCGGCGAGACGAGCATTCCCGCGCAGGCGCGGCTGGTGCTGGCGCTGCTTCTGTCGATGGTGATGATGCCGCTTGTCGCCGCGTCCTACGGGCCGATACCGGGCACGGTTCCGGCGCTCGCCTTCATCGTCATTACGGAAATTGCCATCGGCCTCTTCATCGGCGGCGCGGCGCGGATCATCATGAGCGCGCTTCATGTCGCGGGTAACATCATCGCCCTGCAGATGAGCCTTGCCTTCGCGCAGAACGTCGACCCGACGCAGGGGCAGCAGGGCGTCCTCATCGCCAACTTCCTGTCGTTGCTCGCCGTGACGCTCATTTTCGCGACCAATCTCGACCACCTGATGATTGCCGCCATGCGCGACAGCTACGAACTTTTCGTGCCCGGACAGGCCATTCCCGTCGGCGATTTTTCGCAGATGGCGGTGAAGCTCGTCTCGAGCGCCTTCCGGATCGGGTTGCAGCTCGCGGCGCCCTTCCTCGTTTTCGGTCTCATTTTCTATGTCGGTATCGGCATTCTTTCGAGGCTGATGCCCCAGATCCAGATTTTCTTCATCGCGATGCCGGCCAACATCATGCTCGGCTTCTTCCTGCTGCTTTTCCTGCTCGGCGCCATGATGACGTGGTTCCTGCAGGGCTTCGAGCAGTCCGTTTCCATGTTCGCCGGTTAGCGGGGAGAGCGCGCCGTGTCGGACCAGGACGATTCAGAAAAAACAGAAGAACCAACACAACGAAAACTGGACGAAGCCCAGAAGAAGGGCGACGTCGTCAAGAGCCAGGAGATCAGCACCTGGTTCGTGATGATGGGCGGGGCCGTCGCCATTGCGCTTCTTGCCCCCGCGACCGCGAGTTCGCTCGCGGGCTCCCTCAAGGTCTTTCTCGCGCAGCCCGATGCCATTCCGATGGATGCCGAGCACCTGAGACGCATATGGCTCTCGGTCGGGCAGGACGCCTTCGGCGCGGTGATTGCACCGCTTGCCATTCTCGTCGGTGCGGCGCTTTTCGGACATCTCATTCAGAACGCACCGGTCTTTACGGCCGAGAACATGAAGCCGAAGCTCTCCAAGATTTCACCGAAGGAGGGACTGAAGCGTCTCTTCGGGCCGAAGAGCCTCATGAACCTTGCGAAGGGCATCGTGAAGCTCTGCGTGGTGGGCACGGTCTCGTTCCTGATCGTCTGGCCGGAGCGCGACCGGCTTGCGCTGATGATGACCTGGGATATCGCGCAGCTCCTGCCGCTCGTTCAAGCCATGGCCCTCAAGATGTTTGCGGGCGTGATCGCGGTCATGACCATCGTTGCGGCGCTCGACTACCTGTTCGAGCGGATGCAATGGATGAAGAAGCAGCGCATGTCCATCCAGGAAGTGAAGGACGAGTACAAACAGATGGAAGGCGATCCCACGGTGAAGGCGAAACTGCGCCAGATCCGGGTGGAGCGCGGCCGCAAGCGCATGATGGCCGCCGTGCCGACCGCCACCGTCATCATCACCAACCCGACCCACTATGCCGTGGCCCTCAAATACGAGCAGGGCATGGGCGCGCCGGTCGTGGTGGCCAAGGGCGTCGACGCTGTTGCCTTCAGAATCCGCGAAGTTGGCCAGGAACATGACATTCCGATCATCGAAAATCCGCCGCTCGCCCGCGCGCTCCACGCGACCGTGCAGATCGACGAGGAGATCAAACCCGAGCACTACAAGGCGGTCGCGGAGGTTATTGGCTATGTCATGCGTCTTAAGGCTAAGATGAGCCGAAGCGGCCGGAGATGATTCGGCCGGGGTGAGGTGATGTGCGCCGGCGCGGAGTTCCCGCATGCCGGAGGGGCGGGCACAGCAGGAGTAGGACATGGCCGAGACGCCGGCCGATCTTGCCGATAGCGGCGCGGACGGCATGGATGCCGCCGCAGCGCGCGAGGATGCGCAATGGTCGCTGCCTGCGCGGCGCTGGGTCGTCATCGGAGCGCTTGCGCTCGGTTTCGTGCTGGCTCTCCTCGATACGCTGGGCGTGCAGGCCTTCGGCATGCCGGGGGCGCTTACGGCGCTCGGTCTTGTCGCCATTGCCGCCGCCGTTCTCTACGGTCTTTCCGGCACCAGTTCCGAGACGCTCAGCCGTGCGCCGCTTGCGGCGGCGGACGCTCTGACGGCGCTGCCCGATCCCTGCTATGTGACCGACAGGCGCGGCGCGGTGCTTTTCGCCAACGAGGCCTACCGCTCGCTCTCGGGCGGCTTCGACGGCGGCAGGACCGTTCCGGTCGAACGGTTGCTCTCGGGCCGGGGCGAGGGGGCGGAGGCCTCCTTCCGGCTTGCGCAGGCGGCACGGACGGGATTTGCCGCTGAAGAAGACGTCCGCATCGGGCCGCCCAACGCGCAGCGCACCTATCGTGCGGTGGTTCGCCCACTCAGCGGGGCCTCGGGCGGCGCGGTCTGGCTGCTTCGCGACATGACGAGCGAGCGCGAGCGGGTCGAGATCGCCGAACGCACGCATTTGCGGTCTCTGTCCTATATCGAGCATGCGCCGTTCGGTTTCTTCGCGGCCAACGAGGACGGCGTCCTCATCTTCATGAATTCCCGGCTTGCCTCCTGGCTCGGCGTGGTTCCGGAAAGGCTGACCGAACGGAAAACGAAACTCTCCGAACTTGCGCTTGGCGAGGTTCCGGCGCTGGCGGATGGCTCTGTTGGCGACGATGAGACGATGCCACCGCTCGACGTCGACCTGAAAGGCGCCGACGGCAAGGCAATTCCAGTTCGCATCCTGCGTTCACGCGTACCGTCGACCGGCAAGCGGCCGCCGCGTGTCTTCGCGCTGGTGCTGACCCGGACAACGGGCGACAAGGCGGAGGAGACAGCGCGGGACGCGGAAATGCGCTTCGCCCGTTTCTTCAACAATGCGCCGATCGGTATTGCGACCATCGATGGCGAAGGCCGGATCGACAACGCGAACCGTTCCTTCGTCGCCTATGTGGGGGATGGCGTGGAGCGGGGGACGCAATTGACCTCGCTCCTCCTCGAGGAAGACCGCCCGGCGGTCGACGAGGCGGTCGCGAATGCGCGTGGGGGGCAATTCTCGGCAGCGCCCATAGATGTGCGGCTTGCGCGCAGCCCGGATCGCGTCGGTCAGCTTTACGCCTCGCGCGTGGACACGGGCGCGGGGGCGGGCATCGTGGTCTACATGATCGATGCGACGGAGCAGAAGTCGCTGGAGCTGCAATTCGCGCAGTCGCAGAAGATGCAGGCGGTGGGCCAGCTCGCGGGCGGCGTGGCGCATGACTTCAACAATCTTCTCACCGCGATCATCGGTTTCTGCGACCTGTTGCTCGCGCGGCACCAGGCGGGCGATCCTTCCTTCGCCGACGTCGTGCAGATCAAGCAGAACGCAAACCGCGCTGCCAATCTGACGCGGCAGCTCCTCGCTTTTTCGCGGCGGCAGACGCTGCGGCCCAAGGTTCTTTCGCTGACCGACGCTCTGGCGGAGCTGCAGAACCTGCTCGCACGGCTCCTGACCGAGAAGGTCGAACTCAAGATCGTTCACGGGCGAGAGCTTGGCCTCGTGAAGGTCGACCAGAACCAGCTCGAGCAGGTGATCATCAATCTCGCCGTCAATGCGCGCGATGCGATGCCGGATGGCGGGCGGCTCACCATCCGCACGGCCAACGTATCGGAGGCGGACAGCCGGGCGCTCGATCACCCGCTGATGCCGCATGGCGAATATGTGCTGATCGAGGTGGGCGATACGGGCACCGGCATTCCGAAGGAAAATCTCGGGAAAATCTTCGAGCCCTTCTTCACGACGAAGGATCCCTCCAAGGGGACGGGGCTCGGCCTTTCCACCGTCTACGGCATCATCAAGCAGACCGGCGGCTTCATCTTCCCCTATTCGACGATAGGGAAGGGGACGACCTTCCGCATCTATCTGCCGCGTTACATCGAGACCGCGGCCGACAAGGCGGCGGAAGCGGCGACCGTGGCTGCGGTGCCGGAAGCGACGGACCTCACCGGCAAGGGCACTATTCTCCTGGTCGAGGACGAGGACGCCGTGCGCACCTTCGCCGCGCGGGCGCTCGGCACCCGTGGATACGAGGTGTTGCAGGCCGAAAGCGGCGAGGTGGCGCTCGATGTCGTGCGCGGGCACGAAGGCCGCATCGATCTCGTCGTCTCGGACGTCGTCATGCCCAACATGGACGGGCCGACCATGGCGAAGGAGCTGAAAGGCCTGCTGCCGGGCATCCCGATCATCTTCGTCTCGGGCTATGCCGAAGACGCCTTTGCGAAGAATCTCGATCCCGATCAGGAGTTCCATTTCCTGCCGAAGCCCTTCTCCCTGAAGCAGCTTGCCGCCGCCGTGAAGGAAGTCATGGACGCCAAGTGAGCGGCGGGCAGGCGCCTCGTTCCCCGGAGCGCTGTGCGGCATTGCCGCGCATGGCATGAAAGCTGCCATGCAATACTGGTTTCACCCGGGTGGCGGGTGTATTTTGTGCCGGTATGACACGCTGAAGCGGGGGCCCGAACGATGTCCGTCGACCATCTGAGCGATCTGAGCCCTGAGAGCTCGCGGCCCGCGCGCACGAGCGCGGAGAACCATCGCGCGGCGCTTGCCATCGCGCGGCGGCATATGGGGCATGTCGCCTGGCCGACCGTTTTCGTCTCGCTCGGCTCGCTGGCGGGGCTTGCCGTCTCCAGCGCGGCGGCGCTCACCGGGCTCTGGCCCATGTGGGCCGCCATGTTCGTCAACGGCTATCTCCTGTTGATGCAGTTCATGGCCGTGCATGACGGCATCCATGATGGGATTTGCGGCGACGACAAGCGCTTCAAATGGCTGAACGACCTGCTCGCCTGGGTCGGCGGCATCCTGACGCTCATTCCCTATCGCGGTTACGATGTGATGCATCTCGCGCATCACCGCTATACCAACGATTTCGAACGCGATCCCGACACGTGGTGCGCGGGGCGCAACCCGCTTTTGCTGGTCCTGCGCTTCTTCACGCAGACGCCTCACTATGTCTACATGATGACGCGGATGGGGATGTGGAAGGACAAGGCGCTCCGGCGGCCCTATCTCATTGCGGGCGCGCATCACTTCGCGGCCTGGAGCCTGCTCGCCGTCGGTTTCGTCTATGGGTTCGGCGTCGAGATGGCGATGCTCTGGATCGTGCCGACCTTTCTCAACGTCGCGCTGATCGGGCTCATCTTCAATTACTTGCCGCACCGGCCGCACCTCTCGCAGGAGCGCTACACGGATTCCGGCGTCTTCCTGCTGCCGCGCGCCATCCACCGGCTGGTGACGGTGCTCGACATGTACCAGACCTATCACCTGATCCATCACCTCTTCCCGCGCATCCCGTTCCACCGGATCGGCCTTGCCTTCCACGAGATGCGGCCGATCCTCGAGGCGGAAGGGGCGACGATCCACGACTGGACGCATGCCTGGGACCGGAAGCCCGCGCGGGGAACCGCTGTGCCCGTTTCCGGCGTTGCGCCGGGCGCCCGGACGGCGAGGGCGGGGGGAACCGTAGTAACGCACGGTGCGCAGGCTGCTGCGGAAGCGGAACGTCACACGAACATGAACTGAATTTCCCTTTGTTCTCAAAGACTTGAATTTTCCGTTGCCAATGAGAACAAAATAAGTACATTAACCGTCATAGACGAACGGCGCGTTGCGCGACTCGGCGAGCAATGGAATAAGGGGAAATCGGTCATGTCCAAGAATGTAGTGAGCCTCGTGAAAGACGATTCCGACAAGAAGAAGGCGCTGGACGCCGCGCTCAGCCAGATCGAGCGCTCGTTCGGCAAGGGCTCCATCATGCGGCTCGGCAAGAACGAGCAGGTGGTGGAGATTGAATCGATTTCCACCGGCTCGCTCGGGCTCGATATCGCGCTCGGCATTGGCGGTCTGCCCCGCGGCCGCGTCATCGAGATCTACGGGCCGGAATCGTCGGGCAAGACGACGCTCGCGCTCCAGACCATCGCCGAAGCGCAGAAGGGTGGCGGCGTCTGTGCTTTCATTGATGCGGAGCATGCGCTCGACCCCGTCTATGCCCGCAAGCTCGGCGTGCAGCTCGACGATCTCCTGATCTCGCAGCCCGACACGGGCGAGCAGGCGCTCGAAATCGCCGACACGCTGGTGCGGTCCGGTGCCGTGGATATTCTCGTCGTCGACTCGGTGGCGGCGCTGACGCCCAAGGCCGAACTCGAAGGCGAAATGGGCGATAGCCTGCCGGGCCTTCAGGCGCGGCTCATGAGCCAGGCGCTTCGCAAGCTTACCGGTTCGATTTCCAAGTCGAACACGATGGTCATCTTCATCAACCAGATCCGCATGAAGATCGGCGTGATGTTCGGCAGCCCGGAGACGACGACGGGCGGCAATGCGCTGAAGTTTTACGCTTCCGTCCGCCTCGACATCCGTCGCATCGGCGCGATCAAGGAGCGCGAGGAAGTGGTCGGCAACCAGACCCGCGTGAAGGTCGTCAAGAACAAGGTTGCGCCGCCCTTCAAGCAGGTCGAATTCGACATCATGTATGGCGAAGGCATCTCGAAAACGGGCGAACTGGTCGATCTGGGCGTCAAGGCGGGCATCGTCGAGAAGTCCGGCTCCTGGTTCTCCTATAACAGCCAGCGCGTGGGGCAAGGCCGCGAGAACGCCAAACAGTTCCTCAAGGACAATCCCGATATTGCCGCCGAGATCGAGCAGGCGATCCGCCAGAATGCGGGTCTCATCGCCGAGAAGATCATGGAAATGCCGGCCGGCGCCGAGAGCGACGATGACGGCGATGCGGATGACATGGAGGCGAGCGCCTGACAGGCGCCGCCGGGCGGGCGAGACTGCCCTTTGACGGATTTCTCTGCTTCGGTTCGTTTGGCCGGGCATAAGAACGGCGCCGGGTACCCTCCGGCGCCGTTTTCCTTTGGAACACGCCTTTTCGCCGCAGCCCGTTTCCATGCCCTTTTCCAGGGCCCATTCTGGACAGCCGGGAGGGCGACAGGTAAAAGCTGGCACCTGTATTTGTTAATGGAACCGGGCGGATAGGGGCGCGAGGCGCCCGCCAGAATGTCCTCCCGAGGGTTCCAAGAGCGGAAGCGCAAGCGAGATGGCCGGCCTCAACGATATCCGACACAAGTTCCTGGAGTTCTTCCGGCACGAGGGCCACGAAGTCGTGCCGTCGGGTCCGCTCGTGCCGAATAACGACCCGACGCTGCTCTTCACCAATGCCGGCATGGTGCCCTTCAAGAACGTCTTCACCGGCCAGGAGACGCGGCCCTACCGCCGCGCGGCCAGCGCCCAGAAATGTGTGCGCGCAGGCGGCAAGCACAACGATCTCGACAATGTGGGCTATACGGCGCGCCACCACACCTTTTTCGAGATGCTCGGCAACTTCTCTTTCGGCGATTACTACAAGGAAGAGGCGATCAAATTCGCCTGGGACCTGATCACGAAGGAATTCGCGCTGCCGGAAAGCCGCCTCATGGTGACGATCTATGAGGATGACGACGAGGCGCACGGGCTCTGGAAGAAGATTGCCGGGCTTTCGGACGACAAGATCGTCCGGCTCGGCGCCAAGTCGAACTTCTGGCAGATGGGCGACACCGGTCCCTGCGGCCCGAACTCGGAAATCTTCTACGATCACGGGGAAAGAGTCCCCGGCGGCCCGCCCGGCAGCCCGGACGAGGATGGCGACCGGTTTATCGAAATCTGGAACCTCGTCTTCATGCAGTATGAGCAGCATGGCGACGGCTCGCGGACGCCGCTTCCCAAGCCCTCGATCGACACGGGCATGGGCCTCGAGCGGATCGCGGCGGTGCTTCAGGGCACGCATGACAACTACTCGACCGATCTGATGCGGTCGCTGATCGTGGCGTCCGCCGATGCGTCGAATTCCGATCCCGACGGTCCCCATTCGGTGAGCCACCGGGTTATCGCGGATCATCTGCGCTCGTCTTCCTTCCTCATCGCCGATGGCGTGATGCCCTCCAACGAGGGCAGGGGCTATGTGCTTCGCCGGATCATGCGCCGCGCCATGCGCCATGCGCAGATCGTCGGCGTGGCCGAGCCGCTGATGTACCGGCTGGTGCCGGCGCTCGTTCGCCAGATGGGCGATGCCTATCCGGAGCTCCGCCGCGCTGAAGCGCTTGTCACCGAGACGCTGAAGCTCGAGGAGACGCGCTTCCGCGATACGCTCGCGCGCGGTTTGAAACTTCTCGACGAAGAGGTCGAGGCGCTTGGCGGCAAAAGCGTGCTGCCCGGCGAGGTCGCCTTCAAGCTCTACGACACCTATGGCTTCCCGCTCGACCTGACGCAGGATGCGCTGCGCTCGCGCGGCTTGCGCGTCGATCAGACGGGCTTCGATGCGGCGATGGCGAAGCAGCGCCAGGATGCGCGCGCAGCATGGGTGGGGTCGGGCGAAAAGGCGACGGAAGCTGTCTGGTTCGAGTTGCGCGAGAAGGCAGGCGCCACTGAATTCCTCGGCTATGAATCGGAAATCGCGGAAGGCCAGGTCGTCGCGCTTCTTGTCGACGGCAAACCGGTCGGGAAGATCGCGGCGGGAGACGAGGCGGCAATCGTCACCAACCAGACGCCGTTCTACGGCGAATCCGGCGGCCAGGTCGGCGACACGGGCATTATTTTCTCGGCGGATGGCGCGGAGTTCCCCGTCATCGATACGGTGAAGAAGCTCGGCGACATGCATGTGCATCTCGGCAAGCTTGCGCGCGGAGAGCTTGCCGTCGGCGACATCGTCGAGATGAAGGTCGACAAAGGCCTGCGCGATGCGACGCGCGCCAATCATTCGGCGACGCACCTGCTGCATGAGGCGCTGCGCCGCGTGCTCGGACCTCATGTCACGCAGAAGGGTTCGATGGTCGGGCCGGAACGGCTGCGCTTCGACTTCAGCCACCCCAAGCCGATGACGGCGGAAGAGATCGCCGAGGTCGAGGCGATCGTGAACCGCGTGATCCGTCAGAACGCGGAAGTCTCGACGCGGCTGATGACGCCGGACGACGCTATCGCGGCGGGCGCGCTTGCGCTCTTCGGCGAGAAGTACGGCGACGAGGTTCGTGTGCTGGCGATGGGTCTCGACGAAGCGAAAGACAACGGCACCTATTCGGTCGAACTCTGCGGCGGCACGCATGTGCGCCGCGTCGGCGACATCGCGATCTTCAAGATCGTGAGCGAGAGCGCGGTCGCGTCCGGCATCCGCCGCATCGAGGCGCTGACGGCCGAGGGCGCGCGGCGCTATCTCGTGGAGCAGGAACGGACGCTGAAGGAAGCCGCGGGTGCGCTCAAGATCGCCCCGGAAGATCTCCCCTCCCGCGTCGTCTCGCTGATGGAGGAGCGCAAGCGTCTCGAGCGCGAGCTCGCCGAGGCGAAGAAGAAGCTCGCCCTGGGCGGTGGCGCTGCCTCCGGCGGCGCGGCGGAAGCGCCGGTTGAGATGGTGCACGGCATCAAGTTCATACCGCGCATATTAATGGGCGTTAGCCCGAAAGATTTGAAGAGCCTCGTCGACGAGATCGGTCGACAACACAGTGACTCGACAATCATTGCGCTTGCGTCGAAGGGAGATGACGGAAAAGCGGCAATCGTAGTTGGTGTCAGCGCGGATTTGATGTCGTCGAACAATGCTGTTGGTCTGGTCCAGATCGGGGCACAGCATATTGGCGGTAAGGGCGGTGGCGGACGTCCTGATATGGCGCAAGCGGGCGGACCAGACGGTGAGAGGCTGGATGAAGCGTTCGAAGCCATAAAGGCCGCAATCCAGCCAATGTCATAAGGCCATACAATTAACCGTCATGACCCGCTTTATGCGGGTCATCCACGTCTTTCTTCTCAGGATGCCGCCAAAGACGTGGATGGCCCGGACAAGCCGGGCCATGACGAATTAGGTTTGTTGTACGGAAGAGGCGGTATCACCCTGCCTTCGCCAGCGCCTTTTCGAGATTGCTCGCTACCTTGTCGAGGAAGCCTTCCGTCGACAGCCACTTCTGCTCGGAGCCGACGAGGAGCGCGAGATCCTTCGTCATGTAGCCACTCTCCACCGTCGAGACGCAGACCTTCTCGAGCTTGTGCGCGAACTCCGCCAGCGCGTCGTTGCCGTCGAGTTTGGCGCGATGCGTAAGACCGCGCGTCCAGGCGAAGATCGAGGCGATGGAGTTGGTCGAGGTTTCCTCGCCGCGCTGATGCGCGCGGTAATGGCGCGTCACCGTGCCGTGGGCGGCTTCGGCTTCCATGATGTCGCCATCGGGCGTCAGCAGCACGGAGGTCATGAGGCCGAGCGAACCGAAGCCCTGAGCGACCGAGTCCGACTGCACGTCGCCGTCGTAGTTCTTGCAGGCCCAGAGATAGCCGCCGGACCACTTCATCGCCGAGGCCACCATGTCATCGATCAGGCGATGCTCGTAGGTGATCTTCGCCGCGTCGAAGTCGCTCTTGAATTCCTTCTCGTAGATTTCCTGGAAGAGATTCTTGAAGCGCCCGTCATAGGTCTTGAGGATCGTGTTCTTGGTCGAAAGATAGACCGGGTATTTCCGGTCGAGGCCGTATTTCATGCAGGCGCGCGCGAAGTCGCGGATCGAATCGTCGAGGTTGTACATGCCCATGGCGACGCCTGCGCCGGGGAAGTTGAAGACTTCTTCCTCGATGCTCTCCTTGCCGTCCTCCGACACCCATTTCAGCGTGAGCTTGCCTTTGCCGGGAATGAGAACGTCGGTGGCCTTGTACTGGTCGCCGAAAGCGTGGCGGCCAATCACGATCGGTTCCGTCCAGCCGGGCACGAGGCGGGGAATGTTGCGGCAGATGATCGGTTCGCGGAAGACGGTGCCGCCCAGGATGTTGCGGATGGTGCCGTTCGGCGACTTCCACATCTTCTTGAGCTTGAATTCCGTAACGCGGGCTTCATCCGGCGTGATGGTGGCGCATTTCACGCCCACGCCGTGCCGTTTGATTGCTTCGGCGGCGTCGACCGTCACCTTGTCGTCGGTGGCGTCGCGGTGTTCCATGCCGAGGTCGTAATAGTCGAGTTCGAGGTCCAGATAGGGGAAGATCAGCTTGTCCTTGATCATTTGCCAGATGATCCGGGTCATCTCATCGCCATCGAGATCGACCACGGGGTTTGCGACTTTGATCTTCGGCATGGGGGGTCCTTCGACAGGTGACATACGAGCAACGGGCGCGCGCAGGGAGACACTGGGGCGCTGCGCGGAGGGGCCTGAAACCGGCCTACACCCCTATAACATTGCGGGGCGATTGATTAAAGACAGGCAATCGCTTATTGACCGCGCGGCAGCTTTACCCCACCCGAATTGACGGAGCGGCATGGCCGGAACAGATCGCACAAAAAATGAGCTTGCGGCCCCCTCGCCGGGGCCCGCCGTCATTCTCGTTGCGCCGCAGCTTGGCGAGAATATCGGCACGGCGGCGCGCGCCATGCTCAATTTCGGCCTCACGGACCTCCGGATCGTGCGCCCGCGCGACGGCTGGCCGAACGAGCGCGCCCGCGCGGCCGCTTCCGGCGCCGATATCGTCATCGACAATGTGCAGCTCTTCGACCGCACGGCGGATGCGGTTGCCGGTCTCGATTATATCGTGGCGACCACGGCGCGGGCCCGCGACATGGTGAAGCCGATCTTCACGCCCGAAACGGCGGCGGCGCGCATGCGGGAAGCCTTTGCGGGCGGCGGTCGGGCGGGGCTCCTTTTCGGGCCGGAGCGCACCGGCCTCGAAAACGACGATCTGGCGCTTGCCGACGCGCTGATGATGGTGCCGGTGAACCCGGCCTTTGCCTCGCTCAACCTCGCCCAATGCGTGTTGCTCATGTCCTATGAGTGGCACAAGGCGGGCGATGCGACCGAGGCGGAACGGATCGAGTACCAGCAGACGCGGCCCGCGAACAAGGAAGAGCTTCTCGGCTTTTTTGAGCATCTCGAAGGCGAACTCGACCGCTTCGGCTTCCTGAAGCCACCGGAGAAGCGGCCTTCCATGATCCGGAACCTTCGCAACATGTTCCAGCGCGCCAGGCTCACCGAACAGGAAGTCCGGACGCTCAGGGGCGTGGTCGCCGCGCTGACGAGGCGCTATCCGAAGGGCGAAGGGCCGGCGGAATAGGCCAGCCCCGGCCCATTTGACACCCCCGGTCCCCCGCGCTAAAACCCGCCTCGAACACGGGCTCCCGTCCATCTGTTTGGGGGAGCCCGGTTTCATTAGAACGCACCCGTGGGAAAGGCGACGCTTGTAGCCGGTCCCTGTCGGCCCGAAAGGGCAAAGGAGGGCGCGTTTCCTTAACTTTTGACCCAAGGAAATCGCGATGACAAAGCGCCAGGAGTCCAAGTACAAAATCGACCGCCGGATGGGCGAAAACATCTGGGGTCGCCCGAAGAGCCCGGTCAACCGCCGCGAATACGGTCCCGGCCAGCACGGACAGCGCCGCAAGGGCAAGCTTTCCGACTTTGGCGTACAGCTCCGCGCCAAGCAGAAGCTCAAGGGTTTCTACGGCAATATTTCCGAAAAGCAGTTCCGCGGCATCTACAAGGAAGCCGACCGCCTGAAGGGCGACACGGGCGAGATCCTGATCGGCCTGCTGGAGCGCCGTCTCGACGCGGTCGTCTACCGCGCGAAGTTCGTGCCGACCGTCTTCGCCGCCCGCCAGTTCGTGGGCCACGGCCATGTGCTCGTGAACGGCAAGCGCGTCAACGTGCCGAGCTACCGCGTGCGCGAGGGCGACGTGATCGAGGTTCGCGAGAAGTCGAAGCAGCTTGCGCTCGTTCTTGAAGCCGCGCAGAGCGCCGAGCGCGACACGCCGGACTATCTCGAAGTCGATCACGACAAGATGGTTGCGAAGTTCGTGCGCACGCCCGCCTTTGCGGATGTTCCCTACGCCGCGCACATGGAACCGAACCTCGTCATCGAATTCTACTCGCGCAGCTAATCGCTGCGGGCGATACAGCAAACGAAAAGGCCCCGGAAATCCGGGGCCTTTTTTGTTTTCATTTACTCTCAAGTTCGTCATGGCCCGGCTTGTCCGGGCCATCCACGTCTTTGGCCGCAAGAAAGAAAAAGACGTGGATGACCCGCCCTCCTTTAAAATCATATGGGCGGGTCATGACGGGATGGGTATGAGTACGAGCTCTTACACCGCTTCCGTCTCGACGCCCTTCTGGGCGAGGAAGTCGCGCAGTTCGCCCTGCTCGAACATCTCGCGGACGATGTCGCAGCCGCCGACGAATTCGCCCTTCACATAGAGCTGCGGGATGGTCGGCCAGTCGGAGAATTCCTTGATGCCCTGGCGGATGTCGTCATCCTCCAGCACGTTGATGCCCTTGAAGGGGACGCCGAGATAAGTCAGCACCTGCACGACGGCGTTCGAGAAGCCGCATTGCGGAAAGACGGGCGTGCCCTTCATGAAGAGGACGACGTCCTCGCTGGACACTTCGCTCTTGATGCGGTCGAAAACCGGATTTTCGCTCATCTCTTCAACTCCTCTCGCCGTGAGGCGGGTCAATCCTGAGGCGCGCTCGTCTGCAGCGCCAATGCGTGAAGCTCGTTTCCCATGCCGCCCTTCAGCGCCGCATAGACCATCTGGTGCTGCTGCACGCGGGTCTTGCCCTTGAAGGAAGCGGAGATGACGTTTGCGGCATAGTGGTCGCCATCGCCGGCCAGATCGCGGATATCGATAACAGCATCGGGAATCGCTTCCCTGATGAGGCGCTCGATTTCCGATGCAGTCATGGCCATGCCGCGGTCTCCGGGTAGGTTAAAGTTCGGCGCCTGCCGCCATATAGGCGGGCAGCCAGCCTTCATGGGCGGCTTTCATCCCAGCCAATGATATGGGAATGCCGCCATTGACTGTCAATTCGCGACCACCTGTCGCGCCGAGCCGTGCCGCGGCCACGCCCGCCTTCGCCGCGCGGGCGAGAAGGGCGGCGGCGTCCGCTTCCGGCAGCGTCACGAGGTAGCGTGCCTGGTCCTCGGCGAAGGCCCAGCAATGGAGCGGGAGGTCCGTTTGCGGCTTCAGGCTCGCCCCGATGCCGCCCGCCATCGCCATTTCGGCCGCCGAGACGAGAATGCCGCCATCCGAGACGTCGTGGACAGCGGTCAGGTTTCCGGCCCGGATTTCCTCGCGCACGAAGTCGCCGTTGCGGCGCTCCAGGGCGAGGTCGACGGGCGGCGGCGCGCTCGTATCGTCGCGCAGGCCCGCAATATCGCGCAGATAGATCGACTGGCCGAGATGGCCCTTCGTCTCGCCGATGACGATGATGGCTTCGCCTTCCGCCTTGAAGGCGACGGTCGCGCGCTTTGTATAATCCGGCAGCAAGCCCACGCCGCCGATGGCGGGCGTCGGCAGGATGCCCTTGCCGTTCGTTTCGTTGTAGAGCGACACGTTGCCCGACACGACCGGGAAGTCGAGCGCGCGGCAGGCTTCGCCGATGCCCTCGATGCAGCCGACGAACTGGCCCATGATGTCGGGCTTCTCGGGATTGCCGAAATTCAGATTGTCGGTGACGGCAAGCGGTTCGGCACCCACGGAAGTCAGGTTCCGCCAGCATTCGGCGACCGCCTGCTTGCCGCCTTCCGCGGGGTCTGCCGCGCAATAACGCGGCGAGACGTCGAGCGAGAAGGCGAGACCCTTCGGTCCATCCTCGACGCGGATCACGGCGGCGTCGCCGCCCGGTCCGATCGCCGTGTTGCCCTGAATCAGGTGATCGTACTGTTCCCAGATCCAGCGGCGCGAGCACATGTCGGGCAGGGCGAGCATCTTCGTCAGCACCTCGCCGAGATCGTTCGGGGCGGGCGCATCGGCGGGCGCGAGCGGCTTCGGTTTTGCCGCCTTCACGAAGGGACGGTCATATTCCGGCGCCTGGTCGCCCAGTTCCTTGATCGGCAGGTCGGCCATCACGTCGCCATGCCGCCGCACGCGGAAGCGCAGATCGTCGGTCGTCCGGCCGATCACGGCGAAGTCGAGGCCCCATTTGACGAAGATCGCCTCGGCATCCTTTTCGTGCGCCGGGTCCAGCACCATGAGCATGCGCTCCTGGCTTTCCGACAGCATCATCTCGTAGGCCGTCATGCCTTCTTCGCGGCAGGGCACCTTGTCGAGATCGAGTTCGACGCCGAGATCGCCCTTGGCGCCCATTTCGACGGCCGAGCAGGTGAGGCCCGCCGCGCCCATGTCCTGGATCGCGATGACGGCGCCGGATGCCATCAATTCGAGGCAGGCTTCGAGCAGCAGCTTTTCGGAGAAGGGATCGCCGATCTGCACGGTGGGGCGCTTCTCTTCGGAGTTTTCACCGAATTCGGCGGACGCCATGGTCGCGCCGTGAATGCCGTCGCGGCCGGTCTTCGAACCGAGATAGACGATGGGCAGGCCTACGCCCTTCGCTTCGGAATAGAAAATCTTGTCGGCATCCGCGAGGCCCGCCGCGAAGGCGTTGACGAGGCAGTTGCCGTTGTAGCTCGGATCGAAATTCACTTCACCGCCGATGGTCGGCACGCCGAAGGAATTGCCGTAGCCGCCGATGCCGGCAACGACGCCGGAAACGATGTGGCGCGTGCGCGGATGGTCGGGCTCGCCGAAGCGCAGCGCATTGAGCGCCGCCACGGGACGCGCGCCCATGGTGAAGACGTCGCGCAGAATGCCGCCCACGCCCGTTGCCGCGCCTTCATGCGGTTCGATGTAGGAGGGGTGGTTGTGGCTTTCCATCTTGAAGATGATCGCCTGGCCGTCGCCGATATCGACGACGCCCGCATTCTCGCCCGGTCCGCAGATGACGCGGGGGCCGGTGGTAGGCAGCGTCCTGAGCCATTTCTTCGAGGATTTGTAGGAGCAGTGCTCGTTCCACATGGCGGAGAAGATGCCGAGCTCGGTCAGCGTCGGTTCGCGGCCGATCAGGTCGAGAATGCGCTGGTACTCGTCGGGCTTGAGGCCGTGTTCGGCGACAAGCTCCGGTGTGATCCTGACATCGTTCGGTATCACGCCACGGCCTCCAGAACGCTTTCGAAGAGTGCGCGTCCGTCGGTCGCGCCGTTCAGCGGTTCGATCATGTTTTCGGGATGCGGCATCATGCCGAAGACATTGCCGCGCTCATTGAGAATGCCGGCGATGTCGTTCAGCGAGCCGTTGGGGTTCGTGCCTTCGGCATAGCGCAGGCCCACGCGGCCTTCGCCTTCCAGGCGCTTCAGCGTTTCCGCGTCGGTGAAATAATTGCCGTCGCCATGCGCGACCGGGCAGCGCCAGACCTCGCCTTGCCTGTATTTCCGCGTGAAGTCCGTGTCGGCATTCGCGACTTCGAGCTTCACTTCCTTGCAGACGAATTTGAGGCCCGCGTTACGCATCAGCACGCCGGGCAGCAGGCCCGCTTCGCAGAGAATCTGGAAGCCGTTGCAGATGCCGAGCACGCGCACACCCTTGTCCGCCGCCTTCGCGATCGCGGGCATGATGCGCCCGCGCGCGGCGATGGCGCCGGTGCGCAGATAGTCGCCATAGGAAAAGCCGCCGCAGAGCACCACAAGGTCGAGATCGGGCAGCTCCGTGTCGGCATGCCAGATGGGGACCGGTTTGCTGCCCGTGATGATTTCGAGAGCGCGAAGCATGTCGCGCTCGCGGTTCGAGCCGGGAAAGACGACGACGCCGGACTTCATGCTCACTGCTCGTCGATCTCCACCGCGTAGTTTTCGATCACCGTGTTCGCGAGAAGCTTCTTGCTCATCTCGTCGAGCGCGGCACGGGCTTTCGCCGGGTCTTTTTCCGCGAGTTCGACCTCGAAGAGCTTGCCCTGGCGCACGCTTTCGACGCCCGAAAAGCCGAGAGAGCCGAGCGCTCCCTCGATTGCCTTGCCCTGCGGGTCGAGAACACCGTTTTTCAGCGTGACCTTGATGCGCGCCTTCATACTTCCTCGTCTTCCTTCATTTGTCATTGCCGGGCCCTCCTTCAATTTCAAGGATGCCGGCAATCCAGGGGCCGCTTGCTCTGAACGTGCGGCTCTGGATGCCCGGATCAAGTCCGGGCATGACGTCCGCCTGTGGCGAACGTCATTTCACCAGCGTGGGGCCGCCACGGCGCTTCGGCTCGTTCTCCACGAGCACGCCGAGCCGCCGCGCGACTTCCTGATAGGCTTCGACCAATCCGCCCATGTCGCGGCGGAAACGATCCTTGTCGAGCTTGTCGTTGGTCCGGATGTCCCACAACCGGCAGCAATCGGGGCTGATCTCGTCGGCCAGCACCACGCGCACCATGTCGCCTTCGTAGAGACGGCCGAACTCGACCTTGAAGTCGACGAGACGGATGCCGACACCAAGGAAGAGGCCGGTCAGGAAGTCGTTAATGCGCAGAGCGAGCGCCATCATGTCGTCGATTTCCTGCGGCGTCGCCCAGCCGAAGGCCGTGATGTGCTCTTCGGAGACCATCGGGTCGTGCAACTCGTCGTTCTTGTAATAGAACTCGATGATCGAGCGCGGCAGCATCGTGCCTTCCTCGATTCCGAGACGCTTCGACAGCGACCCGGCCGCCACGTTCCGCACCACCACCTCGCAGGGGATGATCTCGACTTCGCGGATCAACTGCTCGCGCATGTTGAGCGAGCGGATGAAATGCGTCGGTACGCCGATTTCGTTCAGGCGCGTGAAGATGAACTCGGAGATGCGATTGTTGAGAACGCCCTTGCCTTCGATGGTGGCGCGCTTCGTCGCGTCAAAGGCAGTCGCGTCGTCCTTGAAGTGCTGGATCAGCGTGCCCGGCTCCGGGCCTTCATACAGCACCTTGGCCTTGCCTTCGTAAACGCGTCTGCGCCGGCTCATGTCGTGATTCCAATCGGTTAGCCCGGAGAGCGACTCCGGGGCTTGGGTATCGTTCCGCACGGATTCGAGGGCCGCTCGATGCGGGAAGGAGAACCGGGGGCGGCTGCGGAATCGGCTCTCCGGCGTGCGCAAGGTAACGCAAGGCCAGACGCGATACAATGAGCCTTTGTTGCGCCGCACGCCCGGAAAAAAGGGTCCGGAAATCAGTGGCTTAGCTATTTCGTCGCAGCGAGCCCCGTGTCGTCCGATCGCGGTTGATTTGAGGGAAATGGACGGCTATGCCTAGGGCCAATTCCCTGCTGGTGAGGCCGGTACGCATCCCGGGCGGCCTTGGCCGGAGTTTTGAACGGAGAGACCCCATTCATGTCCACCTTCGACAAGCGCGAAGACGGTTTCGAGAAGAAGTTCGTCCATGACGAGGAGATGCGCTTCAAGGCCAATGCGCGCCGCAACAAGCTGCTCGGCCTCTGGGCGGCGGAGAAGATGGGGCTCGGCGGCGATGCTGCTGCCGCATATGCGCAGGAAGTCGTCGCGGCCGATTTCGAGGAAGCGGGTGACGAAGATGTCTTCCGCAAGATCCGGCGGGACTTCGATGCCAAGGGCGTCGACCAGTCCGATCACCAGATCCGCCGGACCATGGCCGAGCTGATGGACGAGGCGATCCGCCAGCTTCAGAGCTGAAGCTGGTTCTCGAAAATCGAAATACAGCCCAGCAGGAGAATATCGTCCGGGCCTGAGCCCTCTATGGGCAGGTGGACGAATTCGAGCTGCAGGAAATCGCGGTCCACGCCGTGAAGGCGTCCATGCGTGACATGGACGCGGCGCTCCTCCGTCACCATGCGGTAGACGCCGGCGTTGGGCGCCACATGGGCCGGGTGGTAGAAGCCCGAGATGGAGAGCCCTGTCGGGTCGAAATCGAGCCAGCGCGTCAGGTGCGTGCCGACGACCCGGAGCCGCCAGTCCTCGCCGTCCTGATCGATCCGCTCGAGCATGAAGATGCTCGGCAGCAGGGGGGCGGTTTCGCGGCAGGGGAGGTTTGAGCGGCCGAGCAGGCGTCCGTTGCCGCTGTGCTTCTTCCAGAAGGCAATGAGATTGCGCGACTGGGGATGTGCGGCCGTCCCGACCGGAACCACGCTGGTTTCGATCCGCCGCACGGCGCCTTCCGTCCCCCTTGCCGCATATGCCTGGTGTTCCGCGAACATCTTTCGGGCCTTTGCGTCCGTCGCGCCGCCCCTCGCGGGCGCGTCCCGCCAATTTCGCCGCAAACGCTATAAGATGCCGTTAATACGCTTCTTTTGGTCTTTCTGTGGTTCACACAGCGGCGCCGGTGAGCGTTGCGGCAAAGGCTGCAGCGGCGGTTTCTCTGGCATTTTCCTCGCTGAGGCCCGGAATTCTGTTTGCTGCGGATTCGCGCATCCGGTGCATGGCGCCCCAGGCCACGGCTTCGATGGCGAGCCGCGCCGCGAGCTTCAGGGCGGGGGAGGGGGCGTCTTTGCGGCCCATGGCCTTCATGGCGATGCTGGCGAGCGCGTCCCTGTGCTGGCCGCGTAGCTCCCGCGCATGCAATTGCCCGAATTCGGGGATATCCATGGCACATCGGTCAACAAGCCAGATTGCCTGCCGAGCCTCGTGCAGCATGTCGTAAAGCTCTCGGCCGATGGCAAGGAGCACCTCGCGGTCGACCTTGGCGCGCGGCTTCAGGGCGGCGTCCAAGGATGGCCAGTGCCGAACTTCCGCCGCCCGCGTGACAAACACCGCCACTGTCTCCGCCATGCCGGGATCGGCAAGGGGCAGGGCGAGTGCGTCGAGTGGCCGGGCGCAGAGCTTCAGGATCGCCAAGTGGAAGAGCGCTTCCTTGCTCGAAACATAAAGGTAGAGCGCGCCGGCCGACACGCCGGCCGCCTTTGCTACATCCGTCATCTGCGTTCGCCTCACGCCCAGGTCGGTGAAGCAGGCAATCGCCGCTTCGGCGATTGCCTCCAGTTTCCGCGGTTCCTTTTTGCGTGCCACGCCGTCTCCTTTTTCGGGCCTCTCCGGCTTGCGAATCGTCTTGACTCCTAGAATAAATGAATGAATCATTCAGTCAAATTATTTCATCGGGAGACGGGACATGATCCGCACGGTTGCGCTGGTTCTTATCGGGCTGATGGCGTCGTTCTCTCCGGCGCGGGCCGAAGCGGGTTGGTCTCATTACGGCGGCGATGCGGGCGGCACGCGCCATTCCATCGCGGCGGAGATTACGCCCGGGAATGTGGGGGAGCTTCAGCGCGCCTGGCTTTATCGCACGGGCGACATGACGGCCCGCGCGGACGACATGAAATACAGCGCCTTCGAGGGAACGCCGATCCTCGTCGCGGGCGCGCTCATCTTCTGCACGCCCTTCAACGAAGTGATCGCGCTCGATCCAGGCACGGGTGCCGAGAAGTGGCGCTACGATCCAAAAGTTGAGGGCGGTTACCGTCCCGCCAATCAGTTCGTCTGCCGGGGTGTCACGCATTGGGCCGATGCGGCGGCGGGCGAGGGCGATCTCTGCGCTTCGCGCCTCTTCATGGGCACGACTGACGGACGCCTCGTCGCCCTCGACGCGCCGACCGGTCAACCTTGCCTCGGTTTCGGCATGGATGGCGAGGTGACAATCGATCCCGGCATGCCGCTTCTGACGCGCAGCGAGTTCCAGATCACCTCGCCTCCCGTCGTCGCGCGCGGGGTTGTCGTGATCGGCTCGGCCATCGGCGACAACCAGCGTGCGGATGCGCCGCGCGGCACGGTGCGTGCCTATGATGCGCGCACGGGCAAGCCGCGCTGGAGTTTCAATCCCGTGGCGCGGGGAGCGAAAGACTTTCCTTCGGACTGGCAGGACGGCTCGGCGGAGCGCACCGGCCATGCCAATGCATGGGCACCAATGTCGGCGGACGAAGCGCGCGGTATGGTCTTCGTCCCGACCTCTTCGCCGTCGCCGGACTTTTTTGGCGGTGAACGCGTGGGCAACAACGCCTATGCGAATTCCGTCGTTGCGCTCGATGCGACGAGCGGCGACGTGCGCTGGCATTTTCAGACCGTGCATCACGATGTCTGGGACTACGATCTCCCCGCGCAGCCGAGCCTCGTCACCTTGCAGCGTGACGGCAAGCCGCTCGACGCGGTGGTGCAGGTGACGAAGACCGGCCTCGTCTTCGTGCTCGACCGCGATACCGGCAAGCCCGTCTTCGAAGTCGGGGAGCGGCCCGTTCCGCAGGGCGGCGTTCTCGGTGAAGTGCTGTCGCCGACGCAGCCTTTCCCGGTCGCACCGCCGCCATTGGTCCCGCAGAAGCTTTCGGCCGATGACGCCTGGGGACTTACCTTCTGGGATCGCAATGTCTGTCGCGAGCAGATCGCCGCGGCCCGCTCGGAAGGGATTTTCACGCCACCGTCGGAGCAGGGGACGATCCTCTTTCCGTTCACGGGCGGCGGCGCCAACTGGGGCGGCATGGCGTTCGATCCCGCAAGCCAGATCATGTATGTCAACACGAGCCGCGCGGCGCATATCGTTACCTTGATCCCGCGTGACAAATTCGCGGAAGCGAAGGCGGCGGAACCGGACAAGGAGATTTCCCCGCAAACGGGAACGGCGTGGGGCATGAAGCGCGACATTCTTCTGTCGCCCATCGACCTGCCATGCAACAAGCCGCCTTTCGGCATGCTTCACGCGATCGACCTCAATGATGGAACGATCAAGTGGGAGAGCGTGCTCGGCACGGTCCGCGATCTTGCGCCCGTTCCCCTGCCGTGGAAGACGGGCACGCCGAACTTCGGCGGTCCGGTCGTCACTGCCGGAGGCGTCGTCTTCATCGGCGCCGCGATGGACAATTATCTGCGCGCCTACGACGCCGCCTCGGGCGAGGAGTTGTGGAAGGGCCGTCTTCCCGCTGGCGGGCAGGCGACACCGATGACTTACGAATGGGAGGGGCGCCAGTATGTCGTCATCGCCGCGGGCGGCCATTCGACATCGACGACCACGCTCGGGGATTCCATGGTTGCCTTCGCGCTGCCGGATTAGCCCCGCATTCCGCTTGTCATCGTGCCGCGCCTCCCCGCACAATCCTCCCACGAACAACAAAAACAAGGGGAGGGGTGGCCATGACCGCCTATGAAAACGTCACCATCGAGAAACACGGCCCGGTAGCGCTCGTCCGGTTCGATCGCAAGGGTGCGCGCAACGCCTTCAATCAGCAGACGATCCTCGAACTCACGGACGTCGCGCGCCGCTTCCAGGACGATCTCGAAACGCAGGCCGTGGTGCTGACCGGCACGCGCGAATCCTTCTCAGGCGGCATCGACCTCAAGGAGCGTGCCTCGCGCGCCGTCACGGCGGGCAGCGACCTCGAACTGCGCCGCACCTATTATCGCGGTGTAAAGCTCTGCCAGGCCTGGGAGGACATGCCGCAGATCACGGTCGCCGCCATCGAGGGCATGGCGGTCGGTGCGGGCGTCGCACTGCCGCTCGCGCTCGACTGGCGCGTCATGGGCCGGAACGCCTTTCTCTATGTCCCGGAAGTGAAGATCGGCATCAACCTGCAATGGGGGGCGCTGCCGCGCCTCATCACGCTGGTGGGGCCCGCCCGCGCGAAGCGCATCTGTATTCTCTGCGAGCGCATGAGCGCCGCGCACGCGCTCGACTGGGGTCTCATCGAGGAGATCGCCGAGGACGGCCATGTGGTCGAGAAGGCGATGGAGCTTGCCGCCACTGCGGCGTCGATGCCCGCGCCCGCCGTCCGCATGGTCAAGGAAGCGGTCAACGCAACGGCCAATGCGCTTCACAAGGTGAGCGCCTATGCCGATGCCGACCAGAGCCAGCTCTCGACCAATTTCCGGTCCGCGCAGGAGGAAAGCGACAAGTTCGTGAAGGGAGGGAAGTAGCTCAGGCTACTTCCTTCACCTTCAGCCGGGATGCGATCTGTTCGAGGGAGAGGAGATGGTTCCCCTCCTTCACCAGATCGTAGACCGTCACGTTCAGGGCGCGGAGCGTCTTGCGGACGATCGCTCTCGTCTCCGGGTGCTCGTCGAAGTCGATCACATTGACGCAGGCCGTGTTCTGGTCGAGCGCGGCGAAGGTCGAAAGCCCGGTGCCGAGCGCCCAGCCGATCACGAGCCGGTTGATGCCGCCATGCGCGACGAGGGCGAGCGTGTCCCATTCGGGCTCGGCGATCACCGTTTCGAGCGCGGAGACGACACGCGCGTTTACGTCCTCGAAGCTGTCGCCGCCATTGTAGCGGGCGCCCGGCACATGCGCGTCGCGGAAGGAATAGGCGATGTCGTTCAGATCCGTGATCTGCTCGCGGAAGGTTGGGTCGCCGCGCAGTTCGACGAAGTGATCGAGCGGCTCGATCTCCAGTCCGCGTCCTTCGAGGACGAGGCGCGCCGTTTCCAGCGAGCGGGGAAAGCTCGAACTCACCGCCCGGTCGAACGGGATTTTCGCCAGCGCCTTGCCGGTGAGGCTCGCCTGTTCGCGGCCCCAATCCGTCAGTGGCACAGCCGCGGGGTCGGCCACGCGGTTGCCCATGTCGTCGACATAGGACACGTCGCCATGGCGAAACAGATAGATGCGGCGGCGGCGCGAGCCGTCGAAAGCGGTGCGGAGCATGGGGTATCCCTCAGTCGCGAAAACCAATGCCGCGCAGTATAGGCCGGAATGTGACGGGCGGGTGACGCCTATTCGGCCGCCTTGCCCCGCCTCGCCATCGCTTCCTTGCCGAAGACGCGGGCGAAGATCGTGTCCACATGCTTCGTGTGGTAGCCGAGGTCGAAGCGTTCCTCGATTTCGGCGTCGCTCAGGTACTTCTTCACGTCGGCATCGGCCTTGAGAAGTTCGAGGAAGTTGCCTTCCCCGCGCCAGACCGGCATGGCGTTGCGCTGCACGAGGCGGTAGGCGTCCTCGCGGCTCGCGCCCTTCTGCGTCAGCGCCAGCAGCACGCGCTGCGAGTGGACGAGCCCGCCCAGCCTGTCGAGGTTCTTCTGCATCTGCTCGGGATAAACGAGCAGCTTGTCGATGACGTTTGTGAGGCGGACCAGTGCGAAGTCGAGCGTCACCGTCGCGTCCGGGCCGATCATGCGTTCCACGGAGGAGTGCGAGATATCGCGCTCATGCCAGAGCGCCACGTTTTCCATCGCCGGAATGCTCATGCCGCGCACGAGGCGGGCGAGGCCGGTCAGGTTCTCGGTCAGCACCGGGTTGCGCTTGTGCGGCATCGCCGACGAGCCCTTCTGGCCTTCCGAGAAAAATTCCTCGGCTTCCAGAACTTCCGTGCGCTGAAGATGGCGGATTTCCGTCGCCAGCCGTTCGATGGACGAGGCGATGACGCCGAGCGTCGCAAAGAACATGGCATGCCGGTCGCGTGGGATCACCTGCGTCGAGACGGGCTCGACCGCGAGGCCGAGCGCCTTGGCGACATGCTCTTCCACGCGCGGGTCGATATTGGCGAAGGTACCCACGGCGCCCGAAATAGCGCAGGTCGCGATTTCCTTGCGCGCGTTGACGAGCCGTTCGCGGCAGCGCGTGAACTCGGCATAGGCTTCCGCCATCTTGAGGCCGAAGGTCACCGGCTCGGCATGGATGCCGTGGCTGCGGCCGATGCAGACCGTGTCCTTGTGCTCGAAGGCGCGGCGCTCGATGGCGGCGAGCAGCCCGTCCATGTCCTTCAGAAGAATGTCGGAGGCGCGGGCAAGCTGCACGTTGAGGCAGGTGTCGAGCACGTCCGACGAGGTCATGCCCTGATGGACGAAGCGCGAATCCTCGCCGATGAATTCCGCCAGATGCGTGAGGAAGGCGATGACGTCGTGCTTCACCTCGCGCTCGATCTCGTCGATCTTGGCGACGTCGAACACGGCCTTGTCGCCGCGCTCGCGGATGTTCTTCGCGGCGTCCTTCGGGATCACGCCGATCTCCGCCAGCGCCTCGCAGGCATGGGCCTCGATCTCGAACCAGATGCGGAACTTCGTGTCGGGTTCCCAGATAGCGACCATTTCCGGTCGCGAATAGCGCGGGATCATCAGACGCCTCGTGATGCTTGAAAGGATGAGCGGGGTTTAGCACCGGGGGGCCCGTCCTTCAACTGGCTGCGGAATGCCTCGCTTTTTCGGCCTTTCCGGCTTCCTCCGAGATCAGGTCGAGAAGCCGTGTGGCGGCCGGTCCCGGCGGTGTCGTCACCCGCCAGATCGCGCCGAAACGGTGGAGTCCGGCGTGCTGCACGGCGCTGCATGCGAGGCTCCGCAGCGAGCCCTCGGCAAGCGCTCCCTCCACCTCGTGATCGAGCGCGAAGGCCCAGCCGGCCCCCTGTTTCAGAAGTTCGAGCTTCAGCGCCGCATTGTCGACGATCAGCACGTCCGTCGTATGCACCCGGTAGTCGAAGCCATGCGCCGCGGCGTCGGCACCCGCCACCACGATCTGGCGGTGGTCGTCGAGCGCCGACAGCGGGAAGGGCGCATTGAATGTTGCAAGCGGGTGGTCCGGCGCGGTGACGGTGTGCATCTCGTGGGTCGCGAGGTCGCGCCCGTCCACCTGCTTGCCGGAAAGCCCTGCCTCGAGGCTCACAATGCCGATCCGCGCCCGTCCCGAGAGCACCTCATCGAGAATCCGCCCCTCGTGCATCATGCGGATGCGCAGGTTCACATGCGGGCTCTCGCCAAGGAGCGCCGCCACGGAAGCTGCAAGGAGCTTCGGGCTGAAGCCGGCATCGACCGCAAGCGGCAGGTCGACATCCTCGCCCTCCGTCATGGCGGCAACCCGCGCATTCAGCCGGTCGAGCCGCCGGAAGACGATTTCGGCATCGGAAAGCAGCGCCCGGCCTTCCTCCGTCAGTTGCGGCTTGTAGCCGGAGCGGTCGAAGAGTTTCAGCCCATAGGCTTCCTCGAGATTGGTCACGGCGTAGCTCACCGCCGAGACGGCGCGGCCGAGCGTTTCCGCCGCGCCGGAGAAGGTGCCGGCTTCCGCCACGGCGAGGAAGGTGCGGAGCTGGTCCACGAGATTGGGGTGCATGACTATTTCTGATTTATAGAAAGAGATATCCAATCTTTTTCTATTTTTTGAAGAATGTCCACGCGCTAGCCTTTGCCATCACGAGAATGGCGCATCGAAGGGCTGGCAAATGGAGGAAGTGGTGATGGGCATGATGGTTTCGCGGAGATCGTTCCTGAAATCGACGGCGGCGACGGCGCTGGCCGCTGGCGCCTACAGCGCGGGCCTCCGCCCGGCACTTGCCGCGCCCGACCTCGCGAGGATGGACGCGCTGGCGCAGGCCGAACTCGTGCGCAACGGCGAACTGACCGCGCTCGATCTTGTGAACGCTGCCATCGAACGTATCGGGCAGGTGAACGGCCAGGTGAATGCGGTCGTGACCGAGTTCTACGACCGCGCGCGGGAAGAGGCGAAGGGTACCCTTCCGCAAGGTCCCTTCACCGGCGTGCCGAACCTCGTGAAGGATCTCGACAACCTCCAGGGCACGCGCGCCACTTCCGGTTCGCGTCTCTTTGCGGACAAGATTTCGTCGGAGACCGATCCGCTCATCGCCGCGAACCAGCAAGCGGGCTTCGTCATGATCGGCAAGAGCAACACGCCGGAATTCGGCCTGCTCGGCACCACGGAGTCGCTCTTTCTCGAACCCTGCCACAATCCGTGGAATCTCGATCATTCGACGGGCGGTTCGTCGGGTGGCGCGGCTGCGGCGGTTGCGTCGGGCATGCTGCCGCTCGCTCATGCGACGGATGGCGGCGGCTCCATCCGCATTCCCGCTTCCTGCTGCGGCGTCTTCGGATTGAAGCCGAGCCGCGGCCGCATCTTCACCGGCGAGCGTAACCTGCCGGGCGATATCGGCGTGCAGCATTGCGTCAGCCGTTCGGTGCGCGACAGTGCGACGCTTTTCGCGCTCACCGAAATGCAGGGCGAGGGGGCGAAGCTTGCGCCCGTCGGCCGCGTGGAAGCGCCCGGCAAGAAGCGTCTCAAGATCGCCTTCAACACCATGAACTATTACGGAAACGAGCCCGAGGCCGATGTGAAGGCGGCCATCGAGGAGACGGCGAAGCTCTGTGCCGATCTCGGCCACGAAATCGTGCCGGTGACGAATCCCGTCGAGGGCGAGCCCTTCATGAACGCCTTCCTCACCATCTGGGCGTCCGGTCCTTCCGCGCTGGTCAAGCTCGCGAAGGAAAACGGGCTCGATCCGAACGAGGTGCTCGAACCCTGGACCGTGGGGCTCGCCGCGCAGTACGACGCCAAGCCCGGCGACGCGATGGAAAAGGCGCTCGCGCATTTCGCGAAAGCGACGGCGGAGACCAACGCCTTCATGGAAGGTTACGACGTCTGGCTCACGCCGGTTCTCTCTTCCGCGCCGCCGAAGCTCGGGCAACAGGGGCCGACCGTTCCCTTCGACACGCTGTACGAGCGCGTGGTGAACTATGTGAGCTACACGCCGCTGCACAATGCGGCCGGTACCCCCGCCATGTCCGTGCCGCTGTCCTGGAACGATGCGGGACTTCCCATCGGCTCGCAATTCGCCGCTCCGCTCGGCGGCGAAAAAGTCCTCTTCGAACTCGCCTTCGAACTTGAGCAAGCCCGTCCGTGGGCGGACAAATACGCGCCGGTGTTCGCGGGGTAGGAGGTCTTCGGAGCGCTCCAAAATATTGGTCCCCGAGGCCCATTGGCCTCGGGCCGCCGCGTTGACTAGTGCTGTGGTACCGTGCCGTCTCGCCAAAGATTTTGGATCATGTCACCCAAGCGGGCAAGGCGACAGTCATGTTCCCCATAGAGCTTCTTCTGCGCGGCTGCCCAGTTCATCGTCGCTGCCGTTTGAGTTGGAGTTAGGCTGGAGATTGAAATTCGGGGTGGTGGCACTACATCAAGGACGGAAAACCACTCTGCGTCAGCTTCGTTGATCTTGCGTATTTCTTCGATCACGAGCGTTCTCCAATCCAGGACTTTCTTCTCCCACTCGTCGAAGTCACGCTGCGTGGGGAAGACGGATGTCGCCGCATTTCTCAGTTTCACACCTTCGCCTCGCAAATGAGAGAGTGCTACGCGGGTACCCAGAATTTGCCTGCGGAGCGTTACCGCGTAGCTTAAAACCCACCAGAAGATAAGCGCTGAGAACACGCATGCGCCAATAAGCCACGAGGGAATGGCAACCAGGTAGTCGAGTCCAAACTCGACAGATTTTTTTGAAATTCGGTCGACCAATGCGGTGGCGGAACTAACAATCGACGTAAGGAGGAAACGTCTGAATCCGAGAGCAGCTTTCAGCGCTGCGAAATAATCTTTGTATCCGTTCATGCTCTAGAGTCCCCCAGGAGAATTTCCCAATCCTATTAGGCTTGTTGTGCTGGTACTAGGTTGTGAAAGGATTTCCTATGCCCCGTTCTCTCCTTCCCGAAAACGTCGAGACCTACGTCGCCTCGCTTGCGCATGAAACGGACCTGCAGGAGCGGCTTCGCGCGGAAACGGCGAAGCTTCCCGCCGCGGGCATGCAGATCGGTGCGGATCAAGGCGCCTTCCTCTCGCTGCTCGTCTCCGCCATCGGCGCAAAGCGCGCCATCGAGATCGGCACCTTCACAGACTATAGCGCACTGTCCATCGCATCGGCCCTGCCGAAAGGCGGCGAGCTTATCTGCTGCGATGTCAGCGAGGAGTGGACTGCCATCGCGCGACGCTACTGGAGGGATGCAGGCCTTGATGACCGCATCGATCTTCGCCTCGCGCCCGCGCTCGACACGCTGCGCGATCTTCTTGCGAAAGGAGAGCAGGGCGCCATCGACTTCGTCTTCATCGACGCCGACAAGACGGGCTACGACGCTTATTACGAAGCCTGTCTCGATCTTCTCCGCCCGAACGGTCTTATCGCGCTCGACAATACGCTCTGGGGCGGGGCGGTCGCGGAGGCGGGGCAAGGCGATGCAGATACCGATGCGTTGAAGATGGTCAACCTCAAGATCGCCGGCGACAAGCGTGTAGACTCATCGCTTCTCACCATCGGCGACGGTGTGACATTGGTGCGGAAGAAGTGAAGCGGGAAAAGCCGGGGATATCCACGACGTCCTTGACAGTTTGATGACAATACCGTGACGGTGCGCCGTGTTTATCCCCGCAGGGCCACTTCGGAGGAGCGGTACGAGGCACCATTGCCCACTGACGAACGGCAATGATCATGCCGCTTGCAATTTCTCATAAGGGAGGTGAGCGGGGGCGCTGAATTGCATCTGCGGGCTATGAGGATAATTTTCATTCCGCCGATTTGTGACAGTGCGATCCGGGCTTATCCCCGGCCAAATGGTGCACCCTAGAATGTGCCGCTGTGCCGGTGTGGATGTCGCCCGTTGCGGGGATTTTTTGGGCCGGGCACGGCAGCGGGGAAGTTCTGCATTTATCCCCGCTCTTTGGTTCCGCTGGAGGATATCTCCGTCGTTTTTGACACTTCGATGACATTTCAATGACAGTCTGGCTGAAACGAGGCTGTTTATCCCCGCCTTCCGCCATTTAAGTCCGTACACGGAAAATCTACATCAGCCCCAGTGAGCGGAAGCTCGCATGGCGCCCCTTGCCGACCACGAGGTGGTCGTGGACCTCGATGCCGAGGGGCTTTGCGGTGTCGACGATCTGACGGGTCATTTCTACATCAGCGTTCGAGGGGGTCGGGTCGCCGGAGGGGTGGTTGTGGACGAGGATGAGGGCGGAGGCGTTGAGCTCAAGCGCACGCTTCACGACTTCGCGCGGATAGACGGGGGTGTGGTCGACCGTTCCCTTCTGCTGCACTTCGTCGGCGATCAGGACGTTCTTGCGGTCGAGGAAGAGGATGCGGAACTGCTCCGTCGGGTTATGCGCCATTGAGGCGGAGCAATAATCGATGAGCGCGTCCCAGGAACCGATCACTTCCTTCTTCAGCACCTTGGATTGCGTGAGCCGCAATCCCGTTTCGCGGACGATGCGGAACTCGGTGAGGATCGCATCGGATACGCCTTTCGTTTCGCGCAGGCGTGCGGGCTCGGCATTGATGACTTCGGAAAAGCCGCCGAAGCGCGCGATCAGCTCCTTCGCGAGCGGTTTCACGTCGCGGCGCGGCACGGCGCGGAAGAGGATCAGTTCGAGAAGTTCGTAGTCGGGCAGGGCGCCAGGCGATTTCAGGAAGCGCTCACGCAGGCGTTCACGGTGGCCCGCATAATGCGGCTTTCCTTCGCCCCCGTCCCCCATGGGCCCGCCCGCTTCAGGCGTAGGGCGGGCAGTCGCGGCCCGCCGGCGACTTGGTGAAAATCTCGCAGCCATCCGCCGTGACGCCGATCGAATGTTCGAACTGCGCGGAGAGTGAGCGGTCGCGCGTCACCGCCGTCCAGCCGTCGGAAAGGATTTTCACGCCCGGCTTGCCGAGATTGATCATCGGTTCGATGGTGAAGAACATGCCTTCCTTCAGCGTCGCGCCCTGACCCTTGCGGCCGTAATGGAGGACGTTCGGCGCATCGTGGAAGACGCGGCCGAGGCCGTGGCCGCAGAACTCGCGCACGACGGAGCAGCGCTGGCCTTCGGCATATTCCTGGATGGCATGGCCGATGTCGCCAAGCGTCGCGCCGGGTTTCACCACGGCGATGCCGCGCATCAGGCTTTCATAGGTCACGTCCACCAGGCGCTGCGCCTTGCGGGGGGCTTCACCCGCGAAATACATGCGGTTCGTGTCGCCATGCCAGCCGTCGAGAATGTAGGTGACGTCGACATTCACGGCATCACCATCCCGCAGCACGCGGTCGCCGGGAATGCCGTGGCAGACGACATGATTGATGGAGGTACAGCAGGACTTGCGGAAGCCGCGATAGTTCAGGGGCGCGGGGTAGGCGCCGTGGTCCATCCCGAAGTCGAAAGCGATCCGGTCGATGCGATCCGTCGTGATGCCGGGCCGTATCTCATCCACCAGCAGGTCGAGCGCCTGCGCGGCAAGACGGCCGACGCGGCGCATGCCCTCGAAGGCTTCGGCGTCGTGGATCTTGATCCGCCCGATATTGCGGTCCGGGGCGTCGAGGGCGTCTGTGTAGCTCATGGGTTCTTTCGCAAGGGCTTCCGTCGGGTTCTTGCCCCTAACATAGTGCCCGGCGGCCCCATTTGAAAGCCGAGGCTTCCCGGCGCTATTCTGGCGCAAACCGAACCCGAGGATCCCTTCCCATGCCGGAAAGTGCCGCTGCCCCTTCGTCCGCGAAAGCCGTTACGGCCTGTGTGCTGCTGATCGGCGACGAAATCCTGTCCGGCCGGACGCGGGATTCGAACCTGGCCTATATCGCCGCGCATCTGAACAAGATCGGCGTGCAGGTGCGCGAGGCGCGGGTCATTCCCGATATCGAGGAGACGATCGTCGCGGCCGTGAACGAGGTCCGGGCCCGCTACGACTATGTTTTCACGACGGGAGGCATCGGCCCCACGCATGACGACATCACGGCGGATGCGATCGCGAAGGCCTTCGGCGTCGGTATCGGCTATCACCCGGAGGCGGTGAAGATCCTCGACGATCACTACAAGGCGACGGGCGGCGAGTTCACCAAGGCGCGCATGCGCATGGCGCGGCTGCCGGAAGGCGCCACCATGATCGACAACCCCTTGAGCAAGGCGCCGGGCTTCCAGATCGGCAATGTTTTCGTGATGGCGGGCGTGCCCATGGTCATGCAGGTCATGCTGGACAGCCTGACGGACCGACTGGAAGGCGGCGCCAGCATGCAGAGCCGCACGGTGACGGGCCAGATCGGCGAGGGCACCATCGCCGAAAAGCTCGGCGACCTGCAGGCCCGCCACCCGGAGGTCGGCATCGGCAGCTACCCCTATTATCGCGGCAAGACCTTCGGCACGAGCATCGTCATGCGGGCCACCGATTCGAAGGCGCTCGATATCGTGGCCGGAGAGGTGGCGGCGCTGATGCGGGAATTCGGCGTCGAACCGGCAATGGGCGATCCTGCGTGAAAGGGCCCGAAAAGCGGGGATATCTGTTTCATATCTGCAACATTTCCCCGCAACATTACAAAAGTTTCAGCCTTTCCGCGGCTTACGCGCGATACAATTTTCATCGAACCGACTAGAGTTTCCTTCATGAAGGTCTGTCGGCGGCTCACGGCGAAACTGCGCACGGGAGCACGGCAGAAGGGGGAACAGGCTTCGACCTGAAAAGGCCTGAGAACAAAATTTGGGGTCAAGGTGACCCGGAGGGAGAAAACGAAATGAAGAAATCCATCGCTATTCTGGGTATGGCCGCGGGCGCTGCGATGATGCTCTCGAGCGCTGCTTCCGCCCTCGATTCCAGCTTCGACGCGATGTCGAAGGCCGGCACGCACAAGTTCTATGTGTGGTGCACGGGCGGCGCCGACAGCGAGCAGACCGCCGAAGGCGCGAACGCCAAGGAAGCCCAGGCGACGCTCGCCGCTTCCGCCGGCGGCAACTGCTGGCCGGTCTGGCAGGGCCTCGAAGGCTGATTGCCACTCAGGTTTTCGAATGAAGACGGCGGTCCCCCGGGGCCGCCGTTTTTCTTTGTGCCGCAACGCTCAAGCAGGCATATCTGACCGCAGGCGGACGTGGTGAAATGGTAGACACAAGGGACTTAAAATCCCTTTCGGGTAACCGAGTGTGGGTTCGAGTCCCACCGTCCGCACCAAGCCTTCGCGCCGCTCAGGCGTGCGCGGGCTCGTGGTAGAGCGCCTCGGCGGGGCGGCTCTCGTCTTCCCTGAGGGTGGGATCGAAGGTGTAGAGCGTCGAGCAATAGCCGCAGACGATCTCGTTTTCGCGGCCCATGTCGAGGAAGACATGCGGATGGTCGAAGGGCGGCAGCGCGCCGATGCATTCGAACTCCTTCACGCCGATGCGAATCTCGCGGACGCCCGCCTCGTTGCAGAATTTCGGTGTCTTGCCGCCCGCCATGTCGCGCACTCCCTGATGCCGGAAACCACCGGAAACTAGAGCGCGCCGGTCCCCTTCGCAAGCGCTTCGAGGCACGGAACCGTTACGGATCCGTGACAAAACCGGGGGTGGCCAAGCGCTTGAAATCGTTGGATTTTTATTTATCCCCGGCTGACTGTCACACGACTGTCATCGAACTGTCACAAACGAAATTGTTGTCCCCGGGGGGCGGGGACAAGTGGACCGCGCGGCGGGGATTAATTGGCGCGCGGGCGGGGACAGTTTTGATTTGCTTGTCCCCGGGGGCGGGGACAAGGCCTGTGGCAACCCTGTTGCCACAGCGGGGATAAAGGCGATGCGGCCGCGCCACGCGGACAAGCGGCGGCGCGGCGGGACGAAAAAACTTTTCCCCGGTTTCGGGGCGGGGCGCGAAAGGGCCGGATTCATGACATGTCTCCCTGTTGGGGCTCCCTCGTGACGGGCGGCGCGCGGGCATCGCGGCGGCGCCTGTTCAACCGGTCATCATGGGGGCAGGGCGCGGGGGCGGGGACAAGTTCGGATCGGGGTTGTCGCAATCGGGGGTGGGAGGCATCCGGGGAACCCAGATGTTCAACTCGTGTCGTCATTGCGACCGCGAGGCGAAGCCGAAGCGGGAAGCAATCCAGGGGCCGCGAGCACAGAGCAAGCGGCCCCTGGATTGCCGCGTCGCGGCTTTGCCGCTCCTCGCAATGACGACATAAAGAGAGATTTTATTCGGAAAGCTGCCCGTGACAGGGGGAGGGTGGGTCTCGAATTAACTCTGTGTACAGATTGTTTGTCGGGGCGCGAGGAAGAATTTTGGGGCTTCGCGCCGTGCCACACCCACGCGTGTCGCCCCGGCGAAAGCCGGGGTCCACTCGCAGCACCTCTTGCCGCGGCTGGGGATGGTTCGCCCCGGCGCAAACGCCACAAACAATCGCCCTTGCCGAGGGAACCAATGGGCCCCGGCTTTCGCCGGGGTGACATTTTTATTTTTGGCGGGCGCGGAGGTCAGATCGAGGCGAAGACGGTTTCGCCGATCTCGACTTCCTCGGTGTGCTCTACGTTCAGATCGATCCAGAAAAACAGAATTCGTTTTCTATTTTTTCTTTTTTCCGGATTCCGGCGCCCATTGCACGTAGCGCCGCGAAAAATTTACCTGGGACCTGTTCTTTCTCACCAGATATTTCCAGTACTCAAAGAACTCCTCGAATATTTCGACTCTTTCTTCGGAGCCTTTCTCAATCTCAGTTGGACCAGCAAACACCACAGTTGGAGGCTTCTCGCCTGCCGGCTGTGCGCCCACAAATCGTTGCATAGCCTGACGCAGGATCGACTCCCATATGTCTGCCCGTGGCTTCGCAAGTTTGCGGAACGTCGAATTGATCTCGCCCAGATGTTCGATGCACTTCCTGACGTGATCCATTACGTCCGCAGCCGGTCCCATCTTTTCCAGTGCCGCCTTCACGTCTGACGGTATATCGCGCTCCTTCGACAGCCGGACACAATCGATCTTCGGAATAACGATATGGTAGGCGCGGTCTTTCTTGATTCTTTCGTCTTCTTCGTTCCGGAGCATGTCCCAGCCTTTGGAAATCGCTATCGAAGTAAGTGCAGGATCTACGTGTTGGGAGAAATTGCGTAATGCGTAGACGATGCGGTATTCCATCGGTTGATGAGACCCGTCCTTCAAGATGCCCAACATCGCTTTGCTGTCGGACGTGGTCAGTATTCTTCTGGAATGTCCTTTCAACCCATCTTGATACAATCTCACCGTAGCGAGCATGTTCAGCAAGCGCCTGCTGATCTGCTCGCGCATGATCTGAATATCAAGGTGGGAATAGAGTGAGAAAGCGAGGTGCCGGAGGCTGAAGCCGAGAATGGATTGTTCGAGTTCGACGTAGTTCTCCATCATATCGTCAAACTTGGTCTCCGATCTGACAATTTCCCCAAGACCGGCTTTTGCATCTCGTATCTTGCGATATTCGCCGCGGTCGATTTCGACCGTCGGATGGCGGTCGTAATTGTAAAGAGAAAACCCTTTTTGCTGATCGTCCGGCATTGCGGTCCTAGCTGAAATTTGAACCCGTTGTCCGAGGCATTAGTTCTTCTTCCGTCCGCGCTTCGCGGGTTTCGGCATTGCAGTGAGGGGCGAAGAGAGTTTCTCGTAGAGGGCGAAGAGGTGTTCGACGCGCTCGCGGTCGTTCGCGAAGGGCGCGTTGCGGTAGAGCTTGTCCACCGCAGCGTCGAGCGCGCGGTGCGCCTGGCGCAGTTCTCGTTTCATGAGGTCGGGATCGTAGAGGTCCGCGAGCGTCGCGCCGGGATAGAGCGCGCGGGCATCGAGCACGGCTTGCGCGAGGCCACGGATTTTCTCCTTCTGCTCTTCGGAGGCATCGGGCCAGGGGAAGGTGTTGTAGACGACGCCGACAGAGTACATGTATCGGCTTTCCAAACGGCCGGTAATGGCTCGCATCCACGACATGTGCATGGCGCTGGTGAGAACGCCAAAGTGGACAAGTTCGGCATCTAGGAGAACGCGCAGTTTTTCGCTGGGGATTGCTGGTGGCGTCAACCAGCCGATTGGGATGTATTCGCGTCGTTCGGAACTTACTTGGGGCAGGACAAGAAACGGTCGGTCGGGAACCACGGTTACCCCATACTGAGAGGGATAAGGCGCCAGGGCGAGTGTTGTCTTCCGAGAACTTCTGCCGCGAAATTCGCGGACCTGTTTTAGTCTTTCTGCGACTTTGGGAAGGTCTCGCAATTCCTGCGGGGTCAAGTCGGCTGTGTGAAGAATCCATCGTTCTATTCCATTGATGAACTCTTGTGCTCCGGGAAATGGTCGAAACAACTTCGCGGAATCAGGTTCGTCGTTCAGAAAGGCCTCTTTTTCCGTTGCATCAAACGTAAGGAACCCACCCTCAAGGGGTTGTGTGCCAGTAATCAGAGGTGGAAGCTCGTTTATCGGTGTGCTCACTTCGCGGACAACAAGGTGTCTGTCACCGGCGCCAGAGCCATCGAAAAGATAAGGCGTCAATGCCGGATGGCGGCTTTCGACGGGATCGCCCTTGATGTCGGCATAGGAGAAGAGGCGCTTTTCCGCGCGCTCGTTTTCGCGCTTTGTCAGGCCGATGATGACGACATGGACATGGGCGACGCCCCGCGCATCCGAGCCCCAGGCGAAGGTGCGGTGGGCGAAGGCGATTTCAAGCTTGCAGCGGTCGAAGAGAAGCGGCCAGAGCTGGGCCACCTGCTCCCCTTGCGTGATGGAATTGGTGGCGACGAAGGCGATCTCCGCCGCTCCGCCTTGCACATATTCTCCGGCCTTCAGGAACCAGGCGGTCACGTAATCGAGCGTGCCGCCGGTGCCGCCGAGCTTCGCGATGGCGCGTACCTGCTGGCGCTGTTCGGCCGACTGGAATTTCGCGCCGATGAAGGGCGGATTGCCGAAGACATAAGAACATCTATTGGGCGGCAGGAAGGCCGCCCAGTCCGTCTCCAGCGCGTCGGCATGAAGAATATGGGGCGAGGTCCTGAGCGGGATGCGCGCATAGTTATGGCCGAAGGAGAGGCCGAGGCGATTGTTCATGATGTGGTCCATCATCCACATCGCGACTTCGGCAATGCGCGCCGCGAACTCGCCGATCTCGATGCCGTAGAACCGGTCGACATTGACCTTCGAGAGAGTGGAGACGTCGAGGACGCGCTGTTCGTCGCTCGAATGCAGCTCGCGAAGAATGTCGATTTCGAGCTGGCGCAATTCGCGATAGGCGATGACGAGGAAGTTGCCGCAGCCGCAGGCGGGATCGAAGAAGGTGAGGCGGCCCAGCTTTTCGTGCAGCGCCTGAAACGCCTGCGCGCGCCCGCGCTTCAGCGCCTTCGCGCGCTCGAACTCCGCGCGAAGCTCATCCAGAAAGAGAGGCTGGATCAGTTTCAGGATGTTCTTCTCGGTCGTGTAATGCGCGCCGAGGGCGCGACGCTCCTTCCTGTCCATGACGGACTGGAAGAGCGCGCCGAAAATGGCGGGCGAGATCGCCTCCCATTTGAACTCACAGGCTTCGATCAAGGTGAGGCGCATGGAAGCGTCGAAAGCGGGCGTGCGCAGGCGCTCCGCGAAAAGATCGCCATTGATGTAGGGGAACTGGTTCAGGTCTTCGTCGAGCGTCTTGTAACGCTTGTCTTCCGGCGTGTTCAGCACCTCGAAGAGTTCATTGAGGCGGGCGCCAAGATCGCTGCCGTCGGGCTGCGTCCGGTTCTGGATGAAATCGAGCAGGATGTCCTTGGGCTCGAAGATGCCGGTGTCGTCGGCGAAGAGGCAGAAGAGAAGGCGGACGAGATAGCGTTCGAGATCGTGTCCGTCGTAGCCGGCTTCCTTCAGCGCGTCATGGAGCTTGCCCATGAGCTCGGAGGCTTCGATGTTGACGGGATCCTGATCCTTGAACTCACGCTTCTGGACGCCGATCATGAAGCCGAAGGCTTCGACATTGTCCTTCAGGTCGGGGAGGGCGAAGCGGGTCTCGGTGTCCTCGTCCAGGTCGTAAAGCTCGAAGCTCTGGAAGTCGCTCAAGAGCAGGTAGCGCGGCAGTTCCTTGTCCTTGAGGCCCGGAAAATATTCGAGCGCCTGGGCCTTGGCCTTTACAAGGCTGCGGCCCTTGCTCTTCTGCTCAATGAGCAGATTGCCCTTCCAGAACAGGTCGATGAAGCCGCGCTTGTCGCCAAGGAGCTTCACCGGCTCCTCATAGGTCGCGACGCGGCGGCGGGGGATGTCGAAAATCTGGAAAAATTCGTTGTAGAAGGTCTGGGTTTCGCCCTTTTCGTAACGGGCGTCCTTCCATTCCTCCGAGAAGCGCGCGGCACGGGCGCGAATCTCATTCCAGCTCAGCCGCATGAAACCCCCAATTTGCGTCGAGGGATGAGCATGCCGCTCGCGGGGCGCGGGTCAAGGGCGGTGTTTGATGCTGCTTACCCCTCCCCAAACGGCCTGACGGCCTTTTTCCGCCCTTCGCATGGCTCCGGGCGTTCGGGCCTCGCAAGGGTTCCCGGCCTGCGCCGGGACAGGCCACCGGACCTTTGCGTTGCTTCGCAACCGGCCCTCACCCCCGAGGGGAGGGTGGGAAGAGAGGGAGCAATGGGCCGCTCGCGGGGCTCAGGGCGTTCGCGCCCCCCACCCGGGAAATTCGAAGGTGCCCCGCATTGACCGCCAACCCCCCCGGGGGGGGCGGAGAAGTTAATGAGCGGGGGGGGGGTGGGGTGCCGCGCCCACG